>CAZKNH010000039.1:0-30110 GCA_964553875.1 uncultured Gammaproteobacteria bacterium
GCGACATGTCGGACGGCGGCAAAATGGCCGAGAAGATACTGGCCGTGGCAGAGGCGTTCTGGCTCGAGGGAGAGAAAATTCCTTTGCCGCTTTGATGGAGAGGGCATAGAGCGTGGAACATTCCTACCGCCTCTGGCGACACAAGCTGTTGCCGAACGTCTGCCAACTGGACGAGTTCGCGGGAGTCGAGGACGTGACGTCGTTCGAGGAGGGCGTCGAGCTCGCGAACGGGTTCCCGTCGAACGTCACGCTCAGGATGAGCGACCGCTTCCCGGACGACATGCTCCTTGCGGATAACCTGGCGAATACCAATCGGCTGATCGTGATCTCGGCAGGGTTGCGCCGGTTTCTCGAGGACGAGGGCGTCCAGCACATCGAATTCCTCCCGGTCACGATCCTCGATCACAAGGGGAGAGTGGCGAGCGCGGATTATTGGATTCTGAATCCCGTGGGCCTCGTGGATTGCCTCGACCTCGATAAATGCCAGCCGGAATGGGACGTGATCGACGAGACCAAGGTCAACCACGTGAAGAGTTTCGCGATGGATACCTCTCGTATCGACGAGTCGCGGCGCCTGTTCCGTCCGCGATACTTCACGAAGGTCGTGCTCATTCGCGAGGACCTCGCGAATCGGATTTCCTCGCAGGGCTTCACCGGCGTTCAATGGCGGGACCTGCAGGAAGCGACGTACCTGTAGGATCGGGACGGTGGACGAGGAACTCGGAGAGCTCGAAGGCGAGCTGGTCGACGCGGTCAGCACGGTCGAGAGACTCGAGCTCTCGGCGGCGGGGCCGCGGAGCGTCGAGTTCTCGCGAAAGCTGCGCCGTCTCGCGATCTTGTCGTTCGCCGAGTTCCAGGACGCGCGGGAGTTCAGGTCGCACCTCGCCCGCAGCGCGCTGGTTCGGGAGACCTATCTGAAGCGCTGCGCGGCCGCGTCCGCGACCGAGCTTCCGCACTACGCGACGGGGCGTTACGACGCGCTCATCGATGCGATCGCCGCACATCGGCTCGACCTGGCCCGCTCCATCGTTCGGCTGTCGCCGACGTCGTGGCAGAGGGGGAAGGAATCGCGAGCGGATTACCTCTACGGCACCGTCGTCGGAGCCCTCGTCTGCGAACGTGACGAGGAGGCGGCGGCTCTCCTCGAGGAGCTCGCGGCCGAGCCGGACGAGTATTCGCGGCTCTGTTATCGCGCGTTGCGAAGCATTCTCCGGCGCTCCGCGGCGGAGCTCGAGAGCAGCCTTGCGGAGCTGCTGCGGCGCGACGCCGATGTTCCCGTATTCGTCGAGGGCGTGGCGCTCGGCGTGCTCGCCGCGAAACGCGGAATCGGCGTGCCGTCCGGAATCGATCGTTGCCCGGATGTTCTGATCCGGGAGCCCGAACGATGATCAGCATCGGCGATTACGGACGATCCGTCGCCGTCGAGACCGCTTTTTGGCTCGCCGGTTTCGACGACCAGGCCTGCCCCCTTCAGGAAGCGGGCAAGCTCGGCCGCGAGCTCGAGCGGAACTTCCGCACGCTCGCGATTCTTGCGCTTCTCGCGAACGCCGATTCGAACCTTTATTGTCATCATCTGATCCGGAGCGGGATGATCCGGCTTGCGTATTTGCGCAAGGTGGCGGCGCAGGGCGCGATGGACACGGCGTACTACGCGACGTGGGGCCGCAACGAGGCCGTGCTCGCTTTCGTTGCCGCCGGCAGCTTCCCGCTGGTGCGCGATCTCGTCGCATTGTCGCCGCGAGAGTTTCGCCGCGGAATGGAGTACGAGGACGACCACTGCTACTACCGTCTGATCGCGAATCTCGCCGTGGACGGCGCCGCCGATGAGCGCGAGGCGCTCTTCGAGCGGTACGCAGCGTATCTGGGCGATGACCCGACGACCCGGCTCGATCTCGTGAGAAGCCTGGCGTCGAACGACCCCGAGGCGTTTCTCGAGTCGTTCGAGGCGCTTCTGCACGAGCGCGCCGCCGCGTTGGCCGCCCGCGAGGCGAAAGGCGAGCTCGAGACGGTCCACTCCGTCGTCGAGAAGGCGGTGTGGATCGAGGCCGTTGCACTGCTGCGGCTCGCCGATGCACGCGGATTCCCCACGGACCGCGAGTATCGTTTCGTGCCGTCCATCGCCCGCGCGCCGATGCTGGTGCCGTTCCCGGGCATGTATCAAAGCGCGTTCTGACCGGCATGGCTCCGCCGCAAGTCACTTCCGATTCGGAGCTCGTGATCGAGCCGGTTTTCGTCGAGGACGAGAACGGGGTGCCGATCATGGCCGTGATCGCGAAAGGGACGTTCGCGATCGCCGAGCGGCCGGCTCTGCACGACCAGCAGCTTCCTTTGCTGCATGCCGGGGAGTTCTGGTACGAAGGCGCGCAGGAGTCGAGCTACAAGTACGAGCCGGAGATCGCATACATCAAGCCCGCTACCGACGTGGTATTGATCGGGCACGCGTGGGCGCCCCGCGGCGGCGTGTCGTCTCTCGACGTCGGGCTGAAGGTCGGGCCGGTCCAGAAGATCGTGAAGGTGTTCGGCGACCGGTACTGGGTGAAGGTCGGCGGCATGATCCGCGCGACCAGCCCGCGTCCGTTCGAGAAGATCCCTTTGGTCTACGAACGGGCGTTCGGCGGCTGGGACAAGGCGGACCGCGACGAGGCGAAGTGGACCGTGGATCGGCGGAATCCGGTCGGACGCGGTTTCGGGCACCCGCTCCGATACGTCGACGAAGGGAAGGTGCCGATGCCGAATATCGAGGATCCGAATCGGATCATCCGGCGATACGGCGACGCGCCGCCGCCCGCGGGGTTCGGGTTCGTGTCCCCCCACTGGCAACCGCGTGCGCAATATGCGGGCACGTACGACGAGGCGTGGGAGAAAGAGCGGAAGCCGCTCGTGCCGAAGGACTTCGACCGGCGCTACTTCAACGCCGCGTCACCCGGTCTCGTCGCACCGGGCTATCTTAGGGGGGACGAGGACGTGGTCGTCGTCAATGCCGCGCGGGTGTCTCCGCTGCGTTTCAGGCTGCCGGGGCTGCCGCCGCCCGATTGCCGTGTGCACCTGCGCGATAGCACTTCTCACGTCCTTTCGATGCCTCTCGACACGGTCATCATCAACACGGACGAGATGCTGCTCATACTGCTGTGGCGGGCCTACGTCGAAGTGCCGCGAGGGCCGCACCACGTCCTCGCCGTCGAGGTGACGACGGGCGCCGATCGCGCTCGCAGCTGAAGGCGCGACCGAATGGCCACCTCCATCCGCCGCTTCAATATCGAGCTCTACGAGGAGCACCTCGAGGAAGCCTCGTTTCTCTACGAGCAACGACTCGCCTACCTGCACGATCCCGAGCTCACGTGGCTCGACCTCGACGATTTCGAGGAGCGCTTCGAGGCGCACATCGACGCCCTCGTCGTCGGCGGCGACCTCGCGCTCGACGTCTGCAAGCGCCGCTCCAGCGCCGGCGATTTCGGCGAGCTGCACGCGGCGCTCAGGGTGTTCTGCCGCCGGGATCGAGCCGACCTTGCGTATCCCGTGCTTCAGAGCATCGATCACGGCGACGAGCAGACCGTGCAGGCCGCGATCGACGCGCTCAAAGCCGACTGTCCGGAGAGCTGGCACGCGGATCTCGTCCGCATCATGCTCGGACGCTGCAAGGAGCTCGTACCGCTTCTCGCGGAAGTCCTCGCGTATCGCCGCGTGCCGGTCGAGGAAGCGCTGCTGCGCGTGCTCGGGAGCTGCGACCCGGTCATGCTGCCTCGCGTCCTGCGTGCGCTCGGTAAGATCGGCAGCGATCGCTCGCGCCCGGTGCTTGCGCCATATCTCCGTCACGAGCAGACGAGCGTCGCCGAAGCCGCGTGCCGCGCGCTGATCCGCCTCGGCGATCATCAGGCGCTGTCGCATGCGCTTCTCGTGGCCCAGGTGCGCCCGTGGCCGGTCGCCGCGCTCGGGCTCGCCGGCGGATACGGAGCGGTGAACGTCCTGACCGAGATCGCGAGGAGCGACAAGGCCACGGAGGAATGCCTGCTCGCACTCGGCATGCTTGGCGAGCCCGGCAGCGTCGGCACGATTTTCAATTGCCTCGGTAACCCGGAGCTCGCCGACGCGGCAGCCGCGGCGCTCTATACCATCACCGGCGCGCCCCTGGTCGAGGAGGTGTTCATCCCCGACGACGTCGATCCCGACGAGCTCTTCGACGAGGAGCGCGAGCGGTACGAGCAAACCGGTGCGTTGCCCACGCGGCCGGACGGACGTCCCTACGGCCAGAACGTGACGCGGCTTTCCGTCAAGCCCGAGACGTGGCAGGCGTGGCTCCGCGAGCACAGAGGGTCGTTCGACCCGAAGCTGCGCTATCGCCACGGCAGGCCGATCGGGCCCGGCGCATCGCTCGAAGCCCTGGCCGCGGAACGCACGCCGAACCGGGTCCGCGCGCTGATCGCCGAGGAGCTCGCGATTCGCTACGCGGCGCCCGTCACGTTGGAGATCGACATGCGCGTCCGCACTCAGCGGCGTCACCTCGCGGCGCTCGGCCAGTGGGCGACCGCGAATGCCGCGAAGTTCACGCCCGGCTCCTGGTACTTTGCCGGCAAGGCGGCAGTATGATCCGATAACGACGCCATACACGGGCGGCCCCTTCGAGAGCCTGTTCGCCCGGTCGTATCGCCGCGCTGCCCGGGCATGTGTATCCAGGATGAAACTTCATGGTCGTTGACATCTCACCCGGCCTCGGGATCGTGTTCGTCGCGCTCGCGGTGATCTTCGCCGGAGTCGCGCTTCGGGACTACCTGATCGAAGAAGGCAAGTTGACCCCGGCCCGCAATACATGGCTTCGCATCTCGTTCGTTTTCTGCGCCGTCGCCATCGCGCTTTTCGTATGGAACGTGCTGCTCGGTTGACCGCGCGGCGGCAGAGCCTACATGCTGCGGAACAAATGTGACGTAAGTCCCTGTCCCTCAAGCTGCAAGGTCCGTGATCGGGTATCATCCCGACGGTAATCCTCTTATACTTCTCCGTCCGGCGTTGCAGTCGCTGGTGCGAAGAACGAACCATTCCGACGAGGGGACCCACCGAGTGGCGTTGACGCTACGGGTCAAGAGCTTCCAAAGCCAGGCGCTAGGCGAGCACGGAACCAAGCGATTCGGTGTCGAGGGCGGCACGATCGGACGCCGCCAGAACAACACCTGGGTTCTGCCCGATCCGGAAAGGTACGTCTCGGGCGTTCATGCAGAGATCGTCTATCGGGACGGCGCGTACTACCTGCGCGACGTCAGCACCAACGGAACATTCGTCAACGGCATGCCGGAGCCGATCGGCAACGGAATGGAGCATCGTCTTGCCGACGGCGACGAGATTCAGATCGGCGATTACGACATCGTCGTCAGCTTCGACGAGACCGGTCCGAGCGCACTGACGGGCCCCAGAGGTCGCGAGCTCGATCCGTGGGGTGGGAGCGCGGCGTTGGGCGACTTCACGGGTCCCACGGGGCCTCGCTCCTTGTCGGAGCCGCCGTTGTCCGATGCATTCGGACTGTCCGAGCCTGGCCATTCGACCGACGTTCTGAGCCTGTTTCCCGAGCCGGAAACGACCGAGGGTCGCCCGAGCGACGGCCCGAGCCCGATCTATCGCTCGTCTCCCGACGAGTGGTTCTACGAGCCCCCGCAGGTCGACCCGCCGCCGGCGGCGCAACCGTCCGATCCGTTGTACGGGCGGTCGCCCGTGATCCCCGAAGACGAAGACTGGGACCTGACGAGCTACGAGCAATCGGAGCACGGTTGGTCCGGTAACGGCGGCTTCGTCGGCACGAATCCGTTCGATCACGGGCAAGAGCGCGTCGAGCACGGGAACCGGGCGTTCCCGCCGCCTGCTACGCCATACGCCGAGACGCCGTCGTATTCCGAGCCGCCGCATCCAGGCGACGTGCCTCCGTATCCGGGCGATGCGCCTCCGTATCCGGGCGACACGCCGCCGTACTACGGCGCGGCGGACGGCGGGCCGCTCGCCACGATGCTGATGGCCGCCGGCCTCGATCCCGAAAGCGCACGCGCCGCGGCGCGTTCGCCCGAGCTGCCGTCGGTGCTCGGCGCGATACTCGGCGTCGTCGTGCAGGGCATGTTCGAGGTGCTGAAGGCACGCGCCGAGATCAAAAGCCAGTTCCGCGTGCCCGTCACGATGATGCGCGCGGTCGAGAACAATCCGCTGAAGTTCTCGGCAGACGCGCGACAGGCTCTGCACACGTTGCTCGTCGCGCGTAACCCCGCGTACCTCGGCCCGATCGATGCGTTCAAGGAGGGCTTCGAGGACCTGAAGGCGCATCAGATCGCGATGATCGCGGGCATGCACGCCGCGTTCGATTCGATGATCAAACGTTTCGATCCGGAAGAGCTCGGTCGACGTTTCGAGCGCAAGAACAGCGGGCTGGCCGGGATCGTCGGCAAGGGACGCTTCTGGGACATGTACACGCAGCTTTACAAGGACTGGACCCAGGACGCGGACGTGAACTTCCAACGTTTGTTCGGTGAGAAGTTTGCCCTTGCATACGAGGAGCAGATGCGCAAGCTGACGGCGTCCGGTCGGCCTCGTTGAGGCGAGCGGAAAGCGAATCGAGGATTGGGGGCGAATCGTCGATGAAGGGCACGATCCGGACGCGAGTGATGCACGCGGCGGCGTGCGTGGCTTGCGTTGCACTGCTGCTCGCGATCACGGCGGGCGTGCCGGTGCACGCTGCGAAGGTCAACGTCAAAGGCGAGATCCGGGCTGCGGCCGATCTCAACCCCGACTCCGAGGGGCGGCCGTCGCCGGTCGTGCTCATGATATTTCAGCTGAAGGCGCCCGAATCGTTTCGGAACGCGGACTTTTTCTCGCTGTACGCGCCCGACGCGGCCGTGCTCGGCGCCGACCTCGTCGAGCGCAGCCAGATTCTGGTGCGACCGGGCAGCGCCGTGCCCCTCGAGACGGAGTTCGACGAGGAAGCCCGCTACGTCGGCTTCGTCGCCGCGTTCAGAGACATCGAGAACGCACAATGGCGCGGCGTCATCGAGCTTCCGCAGAAGGGATTTTTCCGCAGCTTCTTTTCGCGCAGCCGTTTGCTGATCGAGCTCGATTCGCTCGCGTTGTCGGTGAAGGTCGAGTAACCCGAGGTCGGGGATGTCCTGGCGTAACCGTGTCGTCTGGTCGGAAGGCCTCTTTCTGCGGCCGCACCACTTCCAGCAGCAGCTCCGCTACGTCGAAAGCTTCGTCGAAGGGCGCTGTTTGCCCCTGCGCACTCACGGCTGGGGCGTCTCCGAGCTCAGGCTCGATCACGACCTGCTCCGGATCGGCAAGATCGGAGTGAGCTCGGCCCGCGGGATCTTTCCGGACGGCACGCCGTTCAACATCCCGGAAGACGATCCGCCGCCGACGCCGCTCGAGATCGACGAGAACGTGCGCGAGTCGCGCGTCTATCTCGCCGTGCCGGTGAGGCGGCAGAGCGCGAGGGAAATCGGCAACGGCGCGGACGACGAGCTGACCCGCTACACCGAGCGCGAGGTCGAGGTCGCGGACGTTTGCACGCCGGGCATGGCGAGCGCGCAGGTGACCGTCGGCGCGCTGCGGACGAAGCTGCTTCTGGAGAGCAGCGAGCGCGACGAGTACGCGTGCATTCCGATCGCGCAGGTGCTCGAGCAACAGTCGGACCGGCACGTGCTATTGCGCGACGAGCACATCCCGACGGTGACGAACTATCGGGCCGCGCCGCGGCTCGCAGGTTTCGTCGTCGAGCTCCAGGGCCTGCTGCGAGCGCGGGGCGAGTTGCTCGCGGGCCGGGTCTCGGATGCCGGCCGCGGCGCGGCCGAGATCGCCGATTTCCTGCTCCTCCAGGTCGTGAACCGCTACGAGCCGCTCGTCGCGCACATCACGCAGCTCGACGGGCTGCATCCCGAGGAGCTCTATCGCGTGCTCGTGATGATGGCCGGCGAGCTTGCGACGCTGACGAGCCAGAGCCGGCGGCCTCGCGAGTTTCCCGCGTATCGCCATCACGACTTGACCGCGACGTTCGAGCCGGTCCTGGCCGCGGTGCGCGAGGCGTTCGCGACCCTGCCGAGGGAGACGGCGACGCCGCTGCCGCTCAAGGAGCGGCGCTTCGGTATCCGCGTCGCGCAGATCCCCGACCGCACGCTGCTGCAGCACGCGGCGTTCGTTCTCGCGGTTCGCGCGGACATGCCCGTGCAGGAGCTCTTGAGGCGTTTCCCGGCGACCGTGAAGATCGGCTCGGTCGAGCGCATTCGCGAGCTCGTCAATCTTTCGTTGCCGGGCATCATGCTGCGGCCCTTGCCGGTTGCGCCGCGCCAGATTCCTTATCACGCGGGGTTCGCCTATTTCGAGCTCGAGCGCGCGAGCCCGCACTGGAGCGAGCTCGAGACGTCAGGCGGCATCGCGATCCACGTCGGCGCGCCGTTCCCGGGCCTCGTGCTCGAGTTTTGGGCAATCAGAGGGCAGTGACGTGAGCGGCGACGATCCGTTTTTCGGGGGCGATGCCGATCGCACGATTCTGCGACCGCGTCCCACGGGCCGCAGGCCGGCGCCGCGGCAGGCGGCACCGCAGCCCGCTTCCCCGAGCCCGTTCGAGGCGGATCGGGGGACCGCCTGGCAGGGCGCTCCGGACTGGCCTGCGGGGTCGGCCTACACCGCGGCGCGTGACGGCGCGGCGTTTGCGGGCGTCGGCGCGGGCGAGCCGTACGGCGCACGCGCGTCGGCGGGTGCGGAGGCGCCCGCCGCCGCAATCGGCCGCCTGCCGGGCGGCCTCAACCCGATCACGAGCGCGGCGACGACGCTGATCGCGCTGATCGCGCAGCTTCGCGAGAGCGCGAGCCATCCGGACCCGCAGCGTCTCTTTTCGCACGTCTGCCAGGAGCTGAAGGAGTTCGAGGCGCGGGCGCGCGGGTCGGGCGAGCCGCCGGATCACGTGCTCGCGGCCCGTTACCTGCTCTGCACTGCGCTCGATGAGACGGTGCTCAACACGCCCTGGGGCAGCCAGAGCGCCTGGGCCGAGCAGACGCTGCTCAGCACGTTCCACAACGAGACGTGGGGCGGCGAGAAGTTCTTCCAGCTCCTCGACCGGCTCGTCCAGGACCCGGCACGTAACCTTCATCTGCTCGAGCTGATGTACTTGCTGCTCGCGCTCGGGTTCGAAGGAAAGTACCGGATCCGGGAACGCGGGCACGCAGAGCTCGAGCGGATCGAGGCCGGTCTCTACCAAACGATTCGGATGCAACGCGGCGACTTCGAGCGCAGTCTGTCGCCGCGCTGGCGGGGCGTCGCGAACCCGCGCTCGCGTCTCGCGCGATACGTGCCGCTCTGGGTCGTCGGCGCAGTCGCCGCAGGCGTCCTCGTCGTCGCATACGCCGGATTCCTGACCGCGACGAGCCGCGCGGCGGAGCCCGCGATGCGCGAGATTTCGCTGCTCGGTCGCAGGGCGGGCATCGCGCCGGTTGCCGCGCCTGTCGAGACCGTCGCTCCGCGGGCGGACCTGCGGCCTTATCTCGCGCGGGAGCTCGCGGACGGGCTCTTGGAGATCAGGGACACGGCCGACGGGCAAATCGTGCGGCTCGGCGGCGACGGCCTCTTCTCGTCCGGACGCGCCGAGGTGCAGGCCGAGAGAGTGCCGTTGCTGCTCGCGATCGCGGATGCGCTGAACGCGGTGCCGGGCAATGTCGTCGTGACCGGACACACGGACAACGTGCCGATGTCCGCGTTCGCCCGCTACAAGTCGAACTGGGACCTTTCGCAGGCGCGCGCCGAAGCCGTCGCGCAAATTCTCCGCACGCGCGTCGCCTCGTCGAGGCTCGTCGTGGAAGGTGTTGCGGACACGCAGCCGCTCGCGCCGAACGACACCGCGGAGGGGCGGTCCCGCAATCGCAGAGTCGAGATTCTGCTGGTACCGCCTGTGGGACGGCAATGAAGGCAATCCTTTCGCTTCTGACGAACCGTTGGCTGCTGTCGTCGCTCGGGCTCGCCGCGCTTTCGGGCGCGATCTGGCTCGTCGGTCCCGAGCTCAGGCTGTTCGGTATGGCGCCGCTCGAGTCGGCGAGCGCGCGGCTGATCGCGATCCTCACGGCGATCCTGCTCTGGGTCGTGAACCAGCTGCGCAAGGTGCTGCGCGCGAGCAAGGCGAACAAGGGCATGGTCGAGGGGCTGATCGACGCCGAGGCCGCAGCGGCACCCGACCGCTCGACCGAAGAGGTCGAAGCCTTGAAGCGCCGCTTCGAGGAAGCGGTGGCGGTTCTGCGCAAGGCGAAGGGTAAGTCCGGCCGACTCAGCCTTTACGACCTGCCGTGGTACATCATCATCGGCCCGCCGGGCTCGGGAAAAACGACGGCGCTCGTCAACTCCGGGCTCGAGTTCCCGCTCGCCGAGCGGTTCGGCCGTGAAGCGCTCGGCGGCATCGGCGGAACGCGCAACTGCGACTGGTGGTTCACGGACCAGGCGATTCTGCTCGACACGGCCGGGCGGTACACGCTGCAGGACAGCGACGCGAACGTCGATCGCGCGGCGTGGGAAGGTTTCCTCGGGCTCTTGAAGAAGTACCGCCGCCGTCGGCCGATCAACGGCGTGATCGTAGCGATCAGCTTGCTCGACCTGATGGTCTCGAGCGAGTCCGAGCGTCTTGCCCACGCGCATGCGATCCGCAGCCGCATCCAGGAGCTCGATCGTTATTTCCAGATCCGGTTCCCGGTCTACGTGCTGCTGACGAAGTGCGACCTCGTCGCCGGATTCATCGAGTTCTTCGACGATCTCGCACGGCACGAGCGCGAGCAGGTCTGGGGCGTGACGTTCCCGATCGAGCTGAGCGAATCCACCGAGGGTGCGGCAGGCAACTTCGGCGCGGAGCTCGACGCCTTGCTCGAGCGGCTGAACGCGCGGCTCCTTTGGAGGCTGAGCCAGGAGCAGGATCCGCGCAGACGTGCGGCCATCTACGGATTCCCGAGCCAGATCGCGTCGCTCAAGCACACGCTCGAGAGCTTCCTCGGAAATGTGTTTCGCGGCAGCCGCTTCGAGCAGGCGCCGTTGCTGCGCGGCGTCTACTTCACGAGCGGCACACAGGAAGGCACGCCGATCGATCGGCTGATGGGCGCCGTGGCACGCAGCTTCGGCCTCGATCCGCACGCTCTCGCGGCGCTGGGCGGCCGCGGTCGAAGCTACTTCATCAAGTCCGTGCTGACCGACATCGTCTTCGGGGAGTCGGAGCTCGCCGGAACGAACCGACGCCTCGAGACGCAGCGCGCGTGGCTGCAACGGGCCGCTTATGCCGGAAGCGCGGCGCTCGTCGTCGCGGCGATCTTCGGCTGGTCGGTGAGCTTCATGCGGAACAGCGCGCTGATCGAGCGAGTCGAGGCGAGCGCGGCCGAGGCCGCCGCGGCGATCCAGTCGGTGCCCGATCGACCGGACGATCTGCTCGCGGTGCTGCCCGCGCTCGACGCGGTCCGGTCGATAGCTGATGCGTACGCCGAAGGCGGCGGGCTTTTCGCCGGGCTCGGGCTGAGCCAGGGCAAGAAGCTCGCGCGACAGGTCGATCTCGCTTACCGCCGTGCGTTGACCGAGATGTTGCTGCCGCGTTTGACCGCGCGTCTCGAGCAACAGCTTCGCGCGATCGGCTCTCCGCCCGAGCTTCAGTACGAGATCCTGAAGGTCTACCTGATGCTCGACTCGCCCGAGCACTACAACGCGGATGAGGTCATCGGCTGGTTCGATTTCGACCTGCGAAGCGCACTGACGCACGCCGGGGCCGCCGAGCGCGACCGCTTGCTTGCCCACGTCGCGGCGCTCTTCGACGAGCGGCCGGCCCCGTTGCCGGTACCGCTCGACCAGGCGCTGATCGAGCAGACGCAGCGGATCGTCGCGCGTATTCCGCCGGAAGAGCGGCTGTACAACCGCCTCAAGCGGGGCGCGTCCCGTGCCGGGCTCGACCCCTTCACCGTCGTTCGCGCGGCCGGAACGAGGTCGCGGGTCGTCTTCGCGCGTCGCAGCGGTGCCGGGCTCGACGAAGGGATCGACGGGCTCTTCACCCGCGACGGCTACCGGCGTTTTTTCCTCACGGAGAGCGGTGCGAGGGTCAACGAGCTGATCGACGAGAGCTGGATCCTCGGCTCGTACGCGCCGCCGGACCTCAACTCCGCCGAGCTCATGGAGCGGGTAAGGCGCCTCTATCTCGACGAGTTCGTCCGCGAGTACGATGCGCTGCTCGCCGATCTTCGGCTCGCGCCGTTCACGACGGCGGAAGAGGCGAGCAGCGTGCTGAAAGAGCTCTCCGATCCCGTGTCGTCTCCGTTGTTGCTGCTGTTGCGCGGCATCGCGGCAGAGCTCGAGCTCGAAACCGGCGCGAGCCAGGGCACGGCGATCACCCGACGTACGGAAGCCGTTCGCAGGGAGCTGACCGAGCTCTTCGGCGGCGGCGAGGCGCCAGCTGCGCCGAGCGCCGAGAGCATGCTCGAGCAGCGCCTCGGCTGGGTGCGTGCGATGGTCGGCGCGGAAGACCCGGGCACCGCGGCGATCGGCGCCGTCCGCGCCTTGTTCGACGAGCTTTATCAGTTCATGACGCTCGTCATGGCGGAGCGCGGCCCCCGCGGCGACGTGCCGCCGAACGTCGAACGGCAGTTCCGCGTCGTCGTGCAGAAGATCATCACCGAGGCGAACCGCCAGCCGCCGCTCATCGCCGCGCTGATGCGGGACGCGGCCGAGCGCTCGCAGACGTTGGTCTTCAGCGGCGTCCGGGCGCACCTCAACGCGGAATGGCGGAGCGAGGCGTACGAGTTCTGCCGCCAGGCGATCGCGGGCCGCTACCCGATCGATCCGACGAGCGCGCAGGAAATCCGGCTCGCCGACTTCGCGCGCTTCTTCGGGCCCGGCGGCCTCGTCGACTCGTTCTTTCAGCAGTACCTCGACGAGTTCGTCGACAGGTCGCGAAGCCAATGGAGCCTGCGCTCGTCGGCGACCGTTCCCGTGCAGATCTCCGCCGACGCGCTCGCGCAGTTCCAGCGCGCCGCCGCGATACGGGAAGCGTTCTTCCGCGCGGGCGCGACCATGCCGCAGGTGACGTTCGAGCTCAGGCCCGTCCGCATGGACGACTCGATCGATCAGTTCACGCTCGAGGTAGCCGGGAAGCGGATCACGTACAGCTTCGGGCCGCTCGTCACCGAGCACGTCGAGTGGCCGGGCCCCGATCCGAACGCAGAGGTGCGGATCGAGATGACGCCGATGTCGGCCGACGGGAGCTCGATGCTGCGCGAGCAAGGGGCGTGGGCGTGGTTCCGCGTGCTCGGCCGTGCCGATGTCCGTCCGTCGGATCGACCCGAGACGTATCTCGTCGAGTTTCGCCTCGGTCAGCGGTCGGCGCTTTACGAGCTGGTCGCGCAGAGCTCCCGGAACCCGTTTCGCCTTCCCGAGCTCACCCAGTTCCGGTGCCCGGAGTCGCTCTAGGCATGACGGGCTTTTTCGGCAAGATCCCGAGCCACGGCGACTTCGTCACGCGCGAGCTGCCCCGCGACTTCCTCGATCCGTGGGACATGTGGCTCCAGCACTGCATGGCCGAGAGCAAGGCGCTGCTCGGCGAGCGCTGGCTCGACGCTTATCTGACGAGCCCGATCTGGCGGTTCGGCCTCGTGCCGGGGCTGTGCGGTCCGCACGCATGGGCGGGAATTCTGATGCCGAGCGTCGACCGCGTCGGACGCTACTATCCGCTGACGATCGCGGCGCCGCTGCCCGCGGGCGCAGGGCCGCTCGAGCTGCCGGGGGACGCCGACCGGTGGTTCGACGACGTCGAATCGTTAGCGCTTCGCGCGCTCGACGACGACGGCTTCGATGCGGATCGGCTCTGGGCGGGCACCAGCCGTTGTCCTGCGCCTGCCATGCGGACGCCGCGCGCCGAATTGTCGACCGCGGCGGGCTCGTCCTGGTCCATGGTGCTCCTCGGTCCGTCGAGCGGCGCGATCCCGCGCGCGCTCGCGCGGGCGCTGATAGAGCGCGATGTCCGGCAGTACAGCCTGTGGTGGACGATCGGCTCGGAGCGCACGTTGCCGGCGACCCTCGTCGTCGCGGGACTCCCCGACCCGAAATGCTTCGTGGACATGCTGCACGGCACGTGGAGCGAGGCCGGCCTCGCGATCGAAACGGGGTTCGCGACGGAGCTCTGAAATGACCGACACCGGATTTCGATGGCGCTCCGCATCTCGTTCGGTCGTCGGAAACGTCCGCAAGCTCAACGAAGACGCGCTGCTCGACTGGTCGGCCCGCGGCCTTTGGGCGGTTGCCGACGGCATGGGCGGCCACGATGCCGGCGACGTCGCGAGCAGGACCGTCGTGGAAGCGCTCCGCGACGTCGAAGCGCACGACCGGTTCAGCCGCTTCGTCGATGACGTCGAGGACCACGTGCTCGCGGCGAACCGAAGGCTTTACGAGATGAGCGTGAGCGAGGGCAAGGTCATCGGCTGCACGTTCGCCGGGCTCCTCGCGCACGGCCGCCATTACGTTTGCGTTTGGGCGGGCGACAGCCGCGTCTATCGCCTGCGGCGAGGACGGCTCGAGCAGCTCACGCGCGACCACAGCCAGGTCGAGGAGATGCTCGAGCGCGGCGAGATCGACGAGGCGGCGGCCGAGACGCATCACTCGCAGAACGTGATCACGCGCGCGGTCGGCGCCGAGCGGGAGCTCTATCTCGACTACGTCGTCGACCGCATCGAGGACGGCGACAAGCTGCTCGTGTGCAGCGACGGTCTGTACAAGGAGCTCACGAGCGCGGAGATCGGCGAGCGGCTCGGCGAGGGCGACTGCACCGCCGGATGCGCCGCGTTGATCGACGGCGCGCTCGCACGGGAATGCTCCGACAACGTGAGCGTGATCGTCGTGCACTTCACCGCGGCGCCAGCCTGAGTATCCGACGATGGGCGAGTTCGAGGCGAAGCTCTCGGCGTTCCTTGCAGGAGAGGCGGAGTTCGCGGAGCTCGAGTCGGCGCTCGTCCGCGCGCTCGGCGAAGACCCGAGCATCGCACCCGCGGCGTTTGCCGCGGTGGATCGGCTGTATCGCGCCGGTCGGCTGCCGCTGCAGCTCTACTCGGTGCTGAAGAAGCACATCGCGCAGCGCGCTTCGGACCGAGCACCGAGCACGACCGGGAGCCGCGGCGGTGCGGCGCAGAGCGGACCTCGACGGCGCGAGCCGCCGGGAGGCGCATCCGCCGATCCGACGGGCGCGTCTCGAACGTCCGGCCATCCGACGGGCATGTCTTCAGCGGCCGCCGAGTCGGGGAGCGATCACACGATCGTTCGGTTGAAGCCGACGCACGGGACGGACCCGAGCAGGCACGCGGCTGCACCGACGGGGCGCGCACCGCACGACGCTCGACAGACCGCGGGGCAGCCCGGACCGCCGCCCGGGGATCTTTCGCTCGGCACGTCGGGGCGCACCGGGTCGAGCACGAGCGCATCGAGCTGGACCGATTTCCGCGAGACGGGCGGACCGCCTCCCTCGATGGAGCGCGGCTCCGTCCTGAAGGGCAGGTTCGTCCTCGAGAACGTGCTCGGCCGCGGGGGCATGGGCGTCGTGTTCAAGGCGCGGGACCTTCGTAAGGAGGAAGCGCAGGACCGCAACCCTTACGTCGCGGTCAAGATCCTGAACGACGAGTTTCGCCGTCACCCCGAGTCGCTGAAGGCCCTTCAGCGGGAGACTCGCAAGACGCAGGATCTCGCCCATCCGAACATCGTCAACGTATTCGACTTCGACCGCGACGGCGCCATTGTCTTCATGACGATGGAGTACCTCGAGGGCGAGTCGCTCGATCGCATCATCAGGGCGCCTCATTTCGCGGGCTACTCGCTGAAAGAGGCCTTGCCGATCATCGAAGGTCTCGTGAACGCGCTCGGCTACGCGCACCGTAAGGGCATCGTTCACTCCGACTTCAAACCCGGCAATTGCTTTCTGACGACCGACGGCACCGTCAAGGTCTTCGATTTCGGCATCGCGAAGGCGGTAAAGCTCAAGGACGTCGATCACGTCGAGCTGACGCGGTTCGATCCCAACTCGCTCGGTGCCCTCACGCTCGCGTATGCGAGCCTCGAGATGATCGAGGGCTCGGAGCCCGATCCGCGGGACGATGTTTACGCCCTCGGGTGTGTCGTCTACGAGCTGCTTTCGGGCAAGCATCCGTTCGGCAAGAGGTCCGTCGAGGAGGCCCTGAGAAACGCGGAGGCGCGCAACGAGAAGCTCGAGCCCGCGCGCATCAAGGGCCTGTCGAGCCGCCAGTGGCGCACCCTGCGCAAGGCGCTTGCGCTCCGCAGGGAAGACCGCTTGTCGAGCGTCGACGAGCTGCTCGAAGGCTTGAAGCAGCAGAAGCCGATCGTGCCGCTCGCCGCAGCCGCCGTGGCGATACTGGCCGTCGCGCTGATCGCCTACTTCGGCCATGCGTATTGGCAGGAACGGCAGCGGGAGAACCTGATCGCCGCGCTCGTCAGCCGCGACGAGGTCGTTGTCTCGGCGGCGCTCGAGCGGCTGCGCGAGCTCGATCCTCAGAATCGGAACGAGATTTGGACGGACGACGTCAGCACGCAGGTGCGCCAATGGTTCGTCGACGAAGTCGACGCGACCTTCAACGAGGCGGCCGGGCGCTACGACTATCCCCGAGCCGTGCGGCTGCTCGACCAGGCGGACGAGTGGTTTCCCGACTCGAACGTGCTGAATCAGCGTAGGGCGAGGCTCGAGGAACGGCGCGACAACCTGCTCAACGAGCTCGGTTTCCGCTTCAACGATGCGATCGAGAACGGCCGCCTGCTGCCTCGCGACGACGAGGACGACGTCTTCGACGTGCTCGAGATCGTCGCGCAGCTGCAGCCGGACGACAGGCTGCTCGGTGCCGGCGAGAAGCTCGCTTTCGCATATTCCGATGCGGCGGCGGCCGCGCTCGACGAGCGCACGTACGGCAGCGCGCAGCAGCTGCTGCAAACCGGCCTCACGCTGTTTCCGCAGGACGGGCGGCTGCGGAACCTGATGGACAGGCTCGACGCGGAGCTGCTCGCCGAGCGCAACGCGCAGCGTGCGGCCGAGCTCAGCGCACGGCTCGACGCATCCGCGAACGCGGCCTCGTACGTCGAGCTCGTTGCGCTCGCGCAGGCGGCGGCGGAGCTCGCCGACTTGAGCCCCGACGAGCCCGCGCTCGCCGGTTATCGCGAGCGGCTTTTGGCGGCGCTCGACGGCGAGATGACGTCGATGCTCGACGGACGCCGCTGGGAGGACGCGGAGCGCCTGATCGATGCCGTCTCGACCGTGCTGGCCGAGAACGTTCTGCGCGAACGCCGTTCGCGCATCGTCGCGCTGCGCGACGCCTACACCGCGGAGCTCAACGGGCTGCTCGCGAGGCTCGACGCCGCGGCAGACGAGCGGCGGCTCGAGGACGCCGTCGCCGCGTTCCGTGCGCTCGAGGCGCTACCGGCAGACGAGAGAACGCTTGCGGACGCACAGAGCGCGGTCGTGCAGACCTACCTGCTCGCGGCGCAGCAGTCGGCTAACGCGCGCCGTTTCGACGAGGCGGAGAGCATCGTGGCGCTCGCTCTCGAGTTCGCGCCTGCGTCGGAGCGTCTCGCGGAGGCGCGCCGGAGTCTGGAGGAGCAGCGTCGCCTCGCGGAGCTTCAGGACGAGCAGCAGCGTGAGCAGCAGCGCCTCGCGACAGCACGAGAGCTGCGCGAGCGGATCGATCGGTACCTCGAGCTCGAGACGCCTACGATCGAAGCGACGGAGCTCGCCATGGCCGCAGCGGAAGGCCTCGAGCTCGTCGCCGACGACGACCCGCGCGCCGGCCGGGCAGGTCGCCAGGCGATCGCGGAGAAGCTCGCGGAGTACGCCGAGGCGCTCGGAGACGGCGGCCGTCACGCGGAAGCGCTCGCATTCCTCGAGAGCGTTCCGGCACTGCTTCGCGGCATGCCGAGCATCGAACGCGTGCGCGGCGAGCTGCGCGCGGAGCAAGAGCGCGCGCTGCTCGCCGAGCGATTCGCGGCGCTCGACGCGTTGCTCGATTCGCCGCGCATCGACACCGCGGGCGCCGCGAGGCTGCGCGAGATGCTCGAGGGGATACGCTCGGTCGTCGGCACGGACGACGCGCGTCTCGCGGCGGCCGAGGAGCGGGCCGTGTTGCTGTTCGTGAATCAGGCGGACCGGCTGCGCGAAGGCGAGTCTTTCGAGCAGGCGGACGAGTTCATCCGGCTTGCCGCCGGTCTCGCGCCCGGTCATTCGGCGGTATCCGCCGCGCGAGAGACGCTCGACGCGGCACGTGCCGCGTGGGAACGCGCGAACGCGGAGGCGAGGCGCGGTGCGGAGATCGAGGCCCTCAAGGCGAACTTCACGCGAGCGGCGAACGCCTTGGCCACGTCGGACGCCGAACGGTTCTACGAGCAGCTTCGTCGGATGCTGCCGGCCGAAGACGAGTTCCTGATCAGCGCGCCGAGCAGAATCGCCCAGGGTTATCTCTCGTCCGCACGCAACGCGCTCGCCGGAGGCGAGGCCGATCGCGCCGAGCAGTTCATCGAGAAAGGTCGGGATTGGGCGCCGCTTCCCGGGTTCGACGCGCTGCTCGACGAGCTTCGCGCCGTGCGCCTGCAGACGAGCATCGACCGGCTGAGCGCGATGCTCGAGGGGCGCGAGCCGCATGACGTCACGCGGGGCGAGGAGCTGCTCCAGACGATCATCGACAACTCGGGAGAGGAGCTCGTAGCGATCAGGCGCGAGCTTGCGGCGAAAGCCGAGGCGCGCGTCCGCGAAGGGGCGGCCGATGCGGATTACCTCGAGTGGGTGGCGGCCGTGCTCGGCCTCGATCTTCGCCCGGCACGACCCGCCGGAGGGCGTGAGTGCACCGACGCGCTTGCCGGATACGGCACGAGATCGAGTGCGCTCTGCTTCGACATGCTGACCGCCGAGATCACGGGGCCGAGGTTCGTCGTGGTTCCGGCGGGCGGCGGTTTCGAAGCGTTCGCGATCGGCGTCGTCGAGATCACGCGCGGGCAGTGGCGCGACTACTGCAATTTGTCCGGGCGGTGCAGCGTTGCTTCGGACGGTAACGACAATCTGCCTGTGACCAATGTCTCCGTCGAAGCGGTCGAGGAATACGCGTCGTGGCTCACCGAGGTCACCGGTGTCACGTATCGGCTGCCGACTCTCGACGAGTGGATGTACGCCGCTTCGGCTCCCCGCGCCGGAGCCACGGGCGACGACTCGAACTGCAGGGTCCCGTCGGCCGGTCGAGGCGGAGCGCTTCGGGCAGTCGGCAACGAAAGCGGCAACGTGTGGGGGCTCAAGGATCTCTACGGCAATGCGCAGGAGTGGGTCAAAACGAGCTCCGGGTACCAGGTCATCGGCGGCCACTACGACAAGCCGTTGGAGCGATGCAGATCCGGCGGTCCCGAGGCGCACGACGGTAGTGCGGATCAATACACGGGCTTCCGACTCGTCCGGGAGAAGACGAGGAGGGATTGATGGCGCACCCTGCGTCAGAGCGGCTGCGTGAGCTCGTCCACGACTACTACCACGGTCTGCTGACGTTCGAGAGCTATCGGCAGCAGCGCGCGCAGCTGCTCGACGGGCTCGACGACGCCGAGACGGAGGACGACCGGACGGCCCGGAGACCGCGACCGGCGCGAGCTGCGCAACGTGAGCCGCGGCGCGACGAGACGCGTCGTGCCAGGACGCTCGAGGGGCGGCCGCCTTCACGAAATGTCCTGCCGAGGCTCATCGCGGCCGCGGTCCTTTTGGCCGTCGGCGGCGGTCTCATGCTCTATCAATGGCACGTCCTCCCGTCGAGTGATGCCGATCGCGACCTGGCGACCGTGTCGCCGGGCGTCGACGCTCCCGCACCGTCCGAGGCCGGAGAGAGGTTGCTCGCTCAGTTCCTCGAACGGAACGACTGGGGGCTCGACGCGTTGCGCAACCTCGAGATCGCTTGGACGAACGCGCTCTCCGACGCGCAACGCGACTCGACGAGGCTCACGACGGCCTATGCCGATTTCGCCGACGCCCTGCGTCGACGAATCAGAGAGGAGCAGGCGCTTGCCGGCCCGACCGGAAGTCCCGAGCTCGACGCGCTCGTCACGGTCGCCGTCGAGCTCGACATGCCCTATGCGTCGTCGTTGCGGGCGTCGATGCGGCTCGGTGCGCGACGATCGGAGTCGGCCCGCTCGGGCGGCATGTCGAACGATGCGCAAGCGTCCGACGCCGCCGCGGACGCGAGCGCCGTCGCGATGGACGCGGACGCGCATGCCGCGGGCGCGGAAGAGACTACCGCGGAAGAGGCAATCCCGGCCGATGCAAGCGAGCCTCTTCTTGCACCGGCCGACGACTCCGCAGAAAGCGCGTTACGGGCCGAAGCCGACGAGGCGACCGGCGACGAGCCCGAGCCCGCTCGAGCATCCGCGGGGCAGGTCGTCGCGGCGAGCCCGGCTCGTGAAGAGAGTGCAGAGGCTTCTCCAGGTTCTCGTCGCTCGACCTGCACTGCGGCGCTCTTGTCCACTCGTGCGCCGTTCTGTGCCGACTCGCTCGCGATCGGCGGCGAAGGTCCCGTTATGGTCGTGCTGCCCGCAGGCGAGTTCGTGATGGGAAGCGACCGAATGCCGGAGGCGAGGCCGCCGCGCCCGGTCACGATCGCGGCGCCGTTCGCGATGTCGATGTTCGAGGTCTCGGCCGCAGAGTTCGCCGTGTATTGCCGGGATGCGGGCGTGCGCTGTCCGGAGAATTCATGGGGCGACGATTATCCGGTCGTCGACGTGAGCTTCGAGGAAGCATCCGCTTATGCGGAGTGGCTTTCCGCGCAAACCGGTCATCGTTATCGCCTGCCGAGCGAGGCCGAGTGGGAATATGCCGCGCGAGCGGGCACGACTTCGACGTATCCATTCGGAGAGGTGGTCACGCCGGCCGCTGCACGCTCGTCCGAGAACGGCAGAGTCGATTCTCCGGTTGGGAATAGCGATCGGTCCGTGAACCGCAACCCGTTTCAGCTCTATCACATGATCGGCAACGTGCGTGAGTGGGTCGCGGACCCATGGCATCCGAATCATTCCGAAGCACCGCCGGACGGTCGAATACGAGACGGCGGAGATCCTGCGCGGCGTGCCGTCCGCGGCGGGTCGTACCGGGATCTTGCCGTTCGGCTGCGGTCCGCCGCGCGCGTACCGCTCGCTGTCGAGCATCGTGATCGCGAAACCGGCTTCCGCGTGGTGCGGGAGCTCGACGTGGACCGTGCGGAAAGGTAGCAGTCGCGGAAATTCCACGAACGTTGTGCTCTATAAAGTCCGTGACTATACTCCGCACGGGGGCTTCCTGCTTGCGGCCGAGCAGGCTCTACACCGAGAACCATCTGGGATTGTTACGAAGCCCGGTCCGTGGACCATCGCTCAGCTCCCATGAGAGGACTCATGGCCTCGCTGCTCGACGGAGGCCGCGTGCTCGACCGTGGCGCTATTCTGCTAGGGAAACTGTCATGCGTATGATCCGTCGTTCGGCATTGCGGATGCGTCGCGCGCAGGCGCTTGCTTTCGCTCTCGCGATAGTTCAGTTCGACGCTCTCGCTCAGACGATGGAGGATCTCCTGCCGCCCGCCGCGACGCCGGGCGGGGCGCAGCCGTTTCTGCGCGAGAACCGCTTGCCCGCGCTCGCACAGCGAGACTCGCTCGAGATTCCTCCGGTCGTGGACCGCCCCCTCGGGCTCGACGAGGGCCCTCGCGTGCGCGTGAGTCGATTCGAGCTCATCGGAGCGATCGAGCGGAACGGGGTCTCGGCGGCTGACGTTCAAGCGATCCTCGATCGGCATCTCGCCGCTCAGCCTGCCGACGGCTATACGATCAATCAGCTTCAGCTCGTCGCGGACGACCTGACGCTCTATTACCGCAACCGAGGCCTGATCCTCGCGCGAGCCTTCGTTCCGGCTCAGACGGTCGAGAACGGCGTCGTCAGCCTCCAGGTCATTGCGGGCAGCCTCGGCGGCGTGGCCGTGGAAGGAAACCGGATTTACTCGTCCGATACGATCCTCGGGCCGCTCACGCCGCTCATCGGCGAGCCGGTCGACCGCGACAGGATCGAGGAGGTTCTGCTGACGTTGCAGGACTTCCCGGGGCTCACGGTCTTCGGAACGTTCCGCCAGGGCGCGGCGCTCGGCGAAACCGAGCTCCTCGTCAGCGTGCGCGAAGAGCAGCGCGTATCGATCACGCCCGTCCTCGACAACTACGGCAGCAGGTATACCGGTAAAGTCCGCGGCACGCTGCAGATGCAGTTCAACAACCTGGCGGGCATGGCAGACCGGCTGAGCGCATACGTGCTGAAGACGGTCGATCCGTCGAATGGCACGTACGGCGGCGTGAGCTACGAGCTGTCGACTCACACCGGTCGCACTTCGGTCGGCTTCGGTGCCGCGCGCAACCGCTTCGATGTCACGGACGCTCGAACCGCTATCGATCTCGATATCAGCGGCACGGTAAACACGACGAACCTGTACGTTCGGCGGCAGTTCGCGAATCGCCGCACCTTCCGGGCCGACGGGACGTTGGAGCTCGCGCGCAAGCGCTCCGAGATCGAGCAGTCGGTCGGTGCGAATCCGCGGGACGATCTGAACGTCTTGAGCTACACGTTCGATTACTACACGGTCGGAGCCCGGCAACGGGGCTTGAACCTCGGCTACGTGAGGGCCGTCGTCGGCGATAACGACGTGCCGGCCCCGGACCCCGTCGTGACCGGCGTTCTCGGCGGCACCGAGCGTCCGAGCCGGCAAGGCGGCAGCGGGAAGTACGGCACGGGGTCGTACACGAAGCTCGAGTTCGGCTACCAGCGACTCCAACGTCTCGGAAATCATCACGCGCTCTTGCTGAAGCTCGACGGGCAGCACAGCTCGGATTTGCTCGCGTCGCTCGAGCAATTCGCGATCGGCGGCCCTGTGAACGTAAGGGCGTATCCGGTAGCGGAGGCGCTCGTCGACAGCGGCGGCTCCGCAACCCTCGAGTGGATCATCGATGCTCCGGGTTTCGCCGAACGGCCCGTCGGTCAGCGTCTGTGGGGGGACATCTTCAAGTTGTCGTTCTACTTCGATTACGCCGGCGGCAAGATCAACGATCCGAGGCTGAGCCAGCCGAAGACGCTGAACTTCCGCGGCTACGGCATGGGGCTGCAGTTCAGCATGAGCGAGAAGTTCTTCGTTCGGCTGGACGCGGCCGCTCCGCAGGGCGGTACGCCGAGCGACGACAAGGACCCGCGCTACTACATGAGCGCGAGCTTCACCTTCTGACATCGGCCGACGACCGACGCTGTCGATCGACGCGAGATCATCCCGAATTGAGCCCAACGAGGCGGACATGAGATCGAATCGCAGACTTTCGAACCTTCGTTGCAACCCGCATTCTGCCGAGCACATGCCGAAGGTAAGGCCGCTCGCGATGGCCGTCGCAGTCGGTCTCACGATGATGGCTGGCGCTCGGCCGGGCTTCGCGGGGCCGGAAGGCGGTCAGATCGTTGCCGGCTCGGGCTCCATCTCGCGGCCGGACGCGGTTTCGACGTTGATCCACCAGAGCTCCGAGCGGCTCGGAATCAACTGGGAGTCGTTCAATGTCGGCGAGAACGAAAGCGTGCGGTTCCTGCAGCCGTCGTCGAGCTCCGTCGCGCTCAATCGGATTCTCGATCAGAACCCGAGCAGCATCCTCGGCGCGCTCGACGCGAACGGTCACGTTTATCTGATCAATCCGAACGGGATCGTGTTCGGCGAGACCGCGCGGATCAACGTCGCCGCGCTGATCGCAAGCTCGCTGGATATTTCCGTCGCCGACTTCATGGCCGGCAACCTGACGTTCGAGGCGCTCGCCGAGCCGGGCGCCGTGATCAACCGCGGACTGATTCAAGCGGCGACGGGCGGATCCGTCACGCTGCTCGGCGGCAGTGTCTCGAACGAGGGCCTTATCGTCGCCGAGCTCGGCCAGGTCAATCTCGGCGCCGGCACGCGCGCGACGCTCGATTTCGACGGCGACGGGCTCATTTACTTCGAGATCGATCAGGGCTTGCTGACGAACACTACGGGGGCCGAGTCTGCCGTCAGCAACAGCGGCGAGATCAATGCGCCCGGCGGGCACGTTCTGCTGACGGCAAGTGCCGCTCGCGACGTTTTCTCGAACGTCGTGAATCACGACGGCGTCATCCGCGCGAGCCGCATCGAGGAGAGCGGCGGCGTCGTGCGTCTCGTCGGCGACGGCGGCACGGTCCGCACGAGCGGTTTGATCGATGCATCGAGCGAAAGCGGCACGGGCGGCACCGTGCAGGTCCTCGGTGACCGCGTCGGTCTGTTCGATGGTGCCGTCGTCGACGTTTCCGGCGGATCGGGCGGCGGTCTCGCGCAGATCGGCGGAGGGTTCCAGGGCAGCGATCCGAACGTGCGGAACGCCGAGCGCACGTATGTCGGCGCTGACGCCCGCATTACCGCTGACGCCGGTGCGACCGGCGACGGCGGAACCGTGATCGTCTGGGCCGACGAGGTCACGCGCTTCAACGGCGAGATCAGCGCGCGCGGCGGCGCGACAGCGGGCGACGGCGGCTTCGTCGAGGTTTCCGGCAAGGATTCGCTGGTCTACCGCGGGAACGTGGACACGGGCGCGGCGAACGGCAAGACGGGGACGCTGCTGCTTGATCCGAGCCATATCATCATTCAGGGCGGCACCGGCGGCGCGGACGACGGCCAGATCGTCGATGACGGCACGATAGCCTTCGACGACGGCGACGACACCTTCACGATCTCCGAGGCGGCGCTCGAGACGACGGAGAGCAACATCCTGCTGCAAGCGCGCGATTTCATCACCGCGAGCGGCACGTTCGATCACGATGTGGCCGGCGAGGGCGTCGGGGTCGTGCTGATCCGCCCCGATCTCGACCTGACGCTCGAGACTCGCAACGGTCCCAACGATAGTTTCGGCGGAGACTTCCTTCCCGGCATCGACCTGCTCCGGAGCAATCATGGGTCTGATTTGACGTTCCGCACGCAGCGGAGCGCCGAAGGCGCCGGGGGATCGATCACGATGACCGCCGGAACGCAGGCCGCCGAGGGTGATGAGGTCGATCCTTACGGCTACTTGTACGTCGGCAGTTTGATCACCGACGGGAACGACATCACGTTGACCGCCGAAGCGGGCATTTCGCTGCAGGGCCTGATCGATGCAGGCACCGGGACGGTCAACGTGAAGGTCACCGAGCCTTATGCCTTTGCTTTCGAATCCGAGTCGTTTGTCGAGGTCAATGACGCGATAGTCGCCGGAAGGGCGAGCCTGGCGGGGAACGGCAGCCGCCTCACTGCCGGTATCGGTGACGATGAATTCATCGTAACCGGAAGCGGAACGGGGACGTTGAATGGTGCTTCGTTTGCCGGCTTTTTCAGGTTGGAAGGCAGCGATGGTGACGATACGTTCCGCATCCTGGACCAGTTCACAGGCGGCAGCCTGTTCGGAGATTCCGGCGACGACGTCTTCGATATCCAATCCGGGCAATTCGACTTCGCAAGCGGCGGCGAAGGCAACGACGTCTTCAATATCCATGGCTCGGGGTTCGTATACCTCGGCGGAGGCGAAGGCGACGACCTCTTCACGATTCATCCCGGAATCCTGTTGTCGGCCGGAGAAGGCATTCCGGTTTACGGGGATTCCGGCAACGACGTGCTCGATCTGTCCAATCTGTCCGAGCAGATCCAGGTCAGATTGAGCGGGGCGATCTTCGATGGGTTTTATGGGTTCGAATCGACCGCGGGCGTCGATTTCGTGGGATTCGAGACCCTCATCGGCAATTCGCTCGGTTCGCTGACCGGTCTCGACACGGATTCGATCTGGACGGAGACGAGTTACTCGGCGCTTCAGCAAACGCTGACGTTCAGAGACTTCGCCGTGGCGATCGCCGCCGGGGAAGGCGCCCAGACGCTGAGAGGCTCGGGGCTCTTCACGATTACCGGTCCCGGCGAGGTCGCCCTCAATGGGCAGGCATTCCAAGGCATCGACGGACTCGACGTCGTGAGCGGCTCCGTGTTCGAGCTGCTCGGCGACTTCGGCATCGACATCATCGGAAGCAACGACGACGATACGTTCGTCCTGCGGGCGGCCCAGTCGAGAGCGATCGACGGCGGCCTCGGTATCGACACCCTCGATCTGTCCGGTGTCGGCGCCGACGTCGAAGTGGAGTTGTCCTTCGCGGAGGTCGAGGTCGGCTTCTCGGGCGTCGTGCCGACTCTCTTTACCGGGGAGGGGTCGAGTTTTCACGGTATCGACTCGATCATCGGTAACGGCAGCAGCACGTTGACCGGTCCATCGTTCACGAACGGGATCTGGACGCAGAGCACCTACGGCCTGGGAAACGCCGTCCTTTCCTTCTCCGATTTCGCACTGCTCCGCGGCGGGGTCGACGCGTTTGACGAGCTGACGGGCAGCGGAGTCTTCGACATCACGGGCCCGGGAGCCGTCCGACTGAACGGACAGGCTTTCGCCGAGATGGACACGATCCAGGCGCTCTCGAGCTCGACCTTCAACTTCCTCGGCAACTTCGACGGGCGGGTCCAGGGCAGCGCGGGCGCCGACACCTTCAACATTCTCGCTTCGCACTCGGGCGGGATCGACGGCGGCGCAGGCGACGACGAGTTCTTCCTCGCGGAGGACGTCGTCACCGGATTCGGCGGCGGTCCGGGCCGGAACACCATGCAGCTTCTGGGACTCCAGCCCGCAACCGTTTTCGCGTCCTCGGATGGGGCCGGCTTCGTCGGTACCGAAGCCGGCGGCCAGATGTCGTTCTCGGGGGTGAGCAGAATCGTCGGTCACGACGGCGGCGTCACCTTCGATATCGACGGCGAATGGAGCGGCGAGTTGTGGGGAGGTGCCGGCAACGACGTCTTCAATCTGAACTTCGACATCACCGGCTCGCTGTTCGGCGCCGCAGGCGACGACACGTTCAACTTGCGTGCGGGAGTCAGCCTGGTCGACGGGGGCGCAGGAAACGACACGTTCGACCTCGACGTCTCCGGACGGGCGTCCACGCTTTTCGGCGGCTCGGGCAATGACGTATTTCTGTTGAGGGGAGAGGCCGACACTGTCGATGGCGGTGCCGGCAACGATCTCTTCAACGTCTTCTTCGACAGCCTGATCGGTACGGTCATCGGCGGCGATGGCGACGACACGTTCGACCTGAGCGGCTCGGTCGGCACAGCTCGAGGCGGCGCGGGCAACGACATCTTCAATATCCTCGCGGCCATCGAGTCGACGGTCGACGGTGAAGCGGGCGACGATACTTTCGTGCTCGACGCAAACCAGTTCGGGACCCTGCTCGGAGGCGACGGCAACGACACCTATCGTTTGAACGTCAGCCAGACGGCCGGCACGCTCGATGGCGGCGCCGGTGATGACCGGTTCGTGCTCGCGAGCGGCGTGACGTTCTTCGGTAACTCGATGACGGGCAGCGCCGGCACCGACGAGCTCGATCTTTCCGAGCAGGCCGGGGCGGTCGAAGTCAACCTGGGTAGCGTCGGCCCGACTGGTTTTTCGGGATCCGTCTCCGATATCGCGACTTTCGGCAGCATGAGCGTCGTGCGCGGGAGCGGATCGAGCAGCGACGTCTTGCGGGCGCCGGACGGCTCTAACTCATGGACGATCGATGGCCTCAATCAGGGCGTCCTGCAAACGAACGACATCCTGCTTCGTTTCATCGGATTCGAGGATCTGGTCGGCGGCGCGGGAGCGGATGCTTTCCTGGTTTCGGGAACCGGCAGTCTCTCTGGCCGGATCGACGGCGTTGCAGGCGGCGACAGTCTGACCGGGAACTCGACCGCGAATACGTGGACCTTGACCGGCGCGCACGCGGGCAGAGTAGAGAACGCCGACGGCAACGTCGCGTTCGTGAACATACCGACCGTGATCGGCGGGGCGGCTGCCGATGTCTTCAATCTGGACGCGAACTTCGAAGGCACGGTCGATGGCGGAGACGGCGCAGACGTTTTCAACGTCAACACCGCTCAGACCGGTCCGCTGCGCGGCGGCGCGGGTCAGGATCATTTCCGGTTGAACGCCGCCGTCGCGAGCGTCTTCGGCGGAGCGGATGGAGATCGCTTCGACCTCTTCGTCGACGCGGTCGGGCCGGTGCGCGGTGAAGGCGGCGACGACGAGTTCCGGATCGAGGCGGCGCAGACCGGAGAGCTTCTTGGAAACGGCGGCAACGATACGTTCATTGTGAACGTGGAGCAGGCCGCAGGCAGGCTCGACGGCGGCGTCGGTAACGATCGCTTTGTGCTGAATGCCGATACGACGGGCGAGATCGTGGCCGGCGACGGTGATGACCGCTTCGAGATTCAAGCCGCCATCACTGCATCTCTATCCGGCGACGCCGGCAACGACACGTTCGTCTTCAACGCTGCGTCGAGCGGGCCCGTCTCGGGCGGTGACGGCGACGATCGCTTCGAGATCGCATTCGACGTCACTGGACCGCTATCCGGTGATGCGGGCAACGACACGTTCGTCTTCAACGCTGCGTCGAGCGGGCCCGTCTCGGGCGGTGACGGCGACGATCGCTTCGAGCTCTCGGCCGACGTCACCGGACTGCTCTCCGGCGACGCCGGCAACGACGAGTTCGTTTTCTTGCAGAGCGTCACGGTAAACATCGATGCAGGGGCCGACGACGACAGGTTCGTCTTGGAAAACGGCGTCGTCGTCAACGGAACGGTCGACGGCGGCACGGGCAGCGACCTGATCGATTTCTCGCGGTATGCGACGCCTCGGTCGGTCGTGCTCGCCGATATCAGCGCGAACGGCTTCACGATCCAGGAAGCTTCGTTAGGCCAGCCGTTCGTCAATATCGACGCTCTGCTCGGCCCCGCCGGCGTCGTCAACACGTTGACCGGCATGGATCACGACGCCAAGTGGGTCATCGCCGGGGATGCCGGTAACACTTACACGGTTTACGCCGACGAAGAGCGGACCCTTACCTTCTGGAACTTCGGCAGGCTCGTCGGCGGCGCCGGCGCGGATGCATTCCATCTGGGCGGCGACGCCGATGAGACCGTACCGCTCGCCAAGCTGAAGGCGCCTGCCTTCGCCCCCGGCGGCAGCTCCGGAGGAACCGTGATGCAGGCTACGACGCCGATCGATGGACAGCTCGAGCTGATCGGTGGCGACGGGGCGGACACGGCGACCGCGGTGGGCGTGCTTGTCGTGGACGGGAACCTGGACCTGTCTGCGATCGAGGCGGTCCACGCCGAAACCGGATCCACGATCGTCGCGCGGACGCTGACGATTCAGGGCGCAGAGGGCGGCATCGGGTCCGAGGACAACCCTCTCGTCACGAGCGTCGATGCGATCGAGATCATCGGTGCCCAGGGCAGCGTCATCATCGTCGAGCAGGACGCGTTGACCGCCCTTGGTATCGAGGTCGCCAACGGGGAGTTGCACTTGACGGTGCAGAACGGCGACCTGACGGTCGGAAACGTGAAGGTCGGCGATCCGAGCGACCCCTCGAGCGGTTTCTCGAAGTTCGTCGTGGAAAAGGGCAGCCTGTTCGGAACCGGCCCTGGTCAAATCACGGGCGGGACGGCCGCCATCGAAGTCGCGGGTGTCGTCGGCACGGCGAATACCCCGATCATATTCGCGTTGGCGCCGGACGGGACGATCGTGATCGAGGCGATCACGGCTTACATCCACAACCTGAACTTGACGAACGTCGACTTCCGGGCCCTGGATCCCTTCGCGCCCGGCGCGGGCGTATTCGACCCCGTGGACCTCGGCAACGCGGCGACCTCGAACGCGATCACTGCCGCGCGCGAAGTCGCGCTGATCGACTGGGCGGGCTTCGATCCGACCGTCGCGCTCGTCGACTGCAACGACCCGTGCGTCCGCCTGCCGGAGGACCAGGTCGAGGAGCGGAGCTTCGCCGACGGCGACGTTCGCGAGCCGACGAGGATGCTGCTGGTCTGGACCCGCGACGGCTGGAAGCTCGTTCCGGTGTTCGAGGTGGCCGCGCTGCGGTAACGCGGCGCGGCCCTCGCGGGCTCGGGAATCGAGGGGCGGCTGCGGCGCGTAGCCCGAGCGTTCGGGGCTACGCGGGCGGCGCGCATCGGTGAGCGAGGCCGCGCGCGCCGCTACTCGAT
>CAZKNH010000040.1:0-29810 GCA_964553875.1 uncultured Gammaproteobacteria bacterium
AGTACCCGGTGAAGCAGGGCGCCGAGGTCGATCCGATCATCGCGGCGCTCGGTGAGCTCCAGGTGGATCCGACGCCGCTCACCGACATCGCGCGCTACCGCGATGCCGCAAGCAGGCTCGTCGACGAAGTCGGTTTCGATCGGTAGCGATGCGCCCGTCGCCGCGCGGCGGCACCGGTGGAATCCCTGGCTGATCGTCTCGGGCGCCGTCGCGCTCGGCGTGGCGGCGCCGATCCTTGCGCTCGTCGTGATCGCGTCCGCGGGCTCGGAGGGGCTCTGGACGCATTTGAGCGGCAGCGTCCTGCCCGCCGCGATCCGTGACACGCTGATTCTGCTCGCAGGCGTCGGCCTGCTGACCGCGCTGATCGGCACCGGCACGGCGTGGCTCGTCGCCGCGCACGACTTCCCCGGCCGCCGCGTGTTCGACTGGGCGCTGCTGCTGCCGCTCGCGGTGCCGACCTACATCATCGCGTACGCATACCTCGACGTGCTGCATCCGGTCGGCCCGGTGCAGACCGTGCTGCGCGCGCTGCTCGGGATCGACAATCCGCGCGACTTCCGCCTGCCGGATATCCGCTCGATGGCCGGCTGCATCTTCGTGCTCGGCTTCGTGCTGTACCCGTACGTGTATCTGACGACCCGGGCGATGTTCCTGATGCAGAGCGCGAACCTGATCGACGCCGCGCGCACGCTCGGCGCGGGTCGTCGCGCGGTATTCCTGCGCGTCGCGCTGCCGCTCGCGCGTCCGGCCGTCGCGATCGGCGTGAGCCTCGCGCTGCTCGAGACGTTGAACGATATCGGCGCGGCCGAGTTTCTCGGCGTGCGGACGCTGACGGTGTCGGTCTACACGACGTGGGTCACGCGCTCGGACCTGCCCGGCGCAGCGCAGATCGCGATCGCGATGCTCGCCGTCGTCGTCCTCGTCGTGCTGCTCGAGCGCTGGGCGCGTCGACAGCGCCGCTATGCAAACGACGCGCAGCATCCGCGGCCGCTCGCGCGGCACCGGCTCCGCGGCGGGAAGGGCGCTGCCGCGGCGCTTGCGTGCGCGCTGCCGGTGTTCGTCGGGTTCGTCGTGCCGGCGTGGTATCTCGTCGATCAGACGATCGCACGGATACGCTTCGCCGGCATCTCGCCCGCGATCCCTGCGGAGGTGCTGAACACCGTGACGCTGTCGGCCGTCGCGACGCTGCTCACGGTCGTCGCCGCGCTCGTCGTCGTTTATGCCGTGCGGCTCGGCCAGGTCGCCGGAGCACGTGTGTTCGCGCGCGCGGCTTCGCTCGGTTACGCGGTCCCCGGGACCGTGCTCGCGATCGGTTTGCTGCCGGTCATTACGGCGGTCGAGGCGGCGGTCGATACGGTCTCGACGAGCGTCTTCGGCGTCTCGACCGGCTTGTTCCTGCTCGGCTCGGGCGCCGCGGTCGTCTACGCGTACGTCGCGCGCTTCCTCGCGATCGCAGCCGGCAGTGTCGAGGCGGGCTTCAGCCGTGTGTCGCCGTCGATCGACGCGGCTGCGCGCACCCTCGGCGCGGGCGCCGGCCGCACGCTGTTCCGCGTGCACGTGCCGATGCTGCGGCCGGCGCTCGCGACGGGCGCGTTGCTCGTGTTCGTCGACTGCATGAAGGAGCTGCCGGCGACGCTTTTGCTCCGGCCGCTCGGGTTCGAGACCCTCGCAACGCACCTCTACGGCGAGGCGATCCGCGGCACGTACGAGGAGGCGGCGATCGCGGCGCTCCTGATCGTTGCGGTCGGGCTCGTGCCGGTGCTGATTCTCGTGCGGCTCGGCGTGCGCGCGGAGGCGGAGGCGGGGATGACGGTGTCGGCGCGGGCACCTCAGGGAGCGCGCTCACGCGACGCATAAAAAGACGGGGCCGATGCTCGGCCCCGTTCGAGGCACGCAGATACTCACGCGTGTCGGCGGTGAAAAGGGCTCTGACCCCGATTTCGGCCGTCGACGGGGTTCAGCCGACCTGCTGCGTCAGCGTCGCCGGGTCGGTCTGCGCGAAGCGCTCCATCAGCTGGTCGACCGACGTGCGGGCCGCGGCCAGCTTCTCGTTCAGCGCGCGCAGCCGGTCGTGCGCCTGCTGCATGACGCGGAGCCGCTGACCCAGCTGCTCGAGGCGCTCGTCGGCGGCCGCGCGGGCCTTCTCGAGACGCTCGGCGATGTCGACCTCGAACCGCTCGGCATAGCCGCGGACCAGCTGCTCGGGCAACGCCTCGGCGAGCTTTTCCATCATCGCGTCGAGCTGCGCCATCGTCGCGTCGCGGATCGCGTCGCGCGCCGGCTCGCCGAGCCGCGCTTCCTTCGTCGCGACGTCGATCTCGGCGTCCGGGCGCTCGGGCGAGCCGAACAGACGGCGACGCACCGCGCCGCCGGAGCGCATCAGCAGCCAGTCGCCGACGCTGCGGCGTACCGGGATCTGCTCGGTCGATAGGATCGGCGCCGGCGACGCGACGGTCGCATTCGCCTTCAGGCCGTCGAGCGCCGCCTCGGCCGTCTCGCGCATATCGAGTCCGACGGCCTTGAGATCGGCGAGCAGGTCTTCCGTCGCCGTTAGCCCCGCGACGTCCTCGGAGACGCGGCGCTTCAGTGCTTCCTCTGCGTCCTCCGTCAGACGCGCGTACGCGGACGCGAACGTCGGCAGGAGCTTCTGGTCGAGCAGCTGGTGCAGGCTGTCGTCGTTCTGGAACCATTCCTCGATCGCGCGCGCGATCGGATCGTGCGTCTCGGCCTTCACGTGGGTCGCGAGCCGGCCGACCCGCTCGAGGAGCCACGGCACGAGGCCCTGCACGTGATCGCGCCACTGGATCTGACGCAGCCGATTGATCTTCTCGAGCTTGGAGCGCGCGTCGTCGCAGCTCTGCCGCAGCGACTCGACCTCTTGAGCGAGCTTCTTGACCGAGTCGTCCTCGACCGTGCTCTTCATCTCGCCGATCAGCGTGCGCGAGCGGCGCAGGCTGTCCTGCAGGAACGCCTTCAGGTACTCGTTGCTGTTCAGGAAGTCCGTGAGGTCCTCGAGCAGCATGTCGAAGTCCGCGTCGACTTTCGCGGCGCCTTCGTCCTGCGGGGCGCCTCCCTCGCGCCGGCTCGTGATGCGCCGGCTCGCGGCGCGCAGCAGGTCCACCGGATAGATGCTGAGGCGTCCGTCCTCGGCGGCTTCCTTGAGCGGCGCCGTCATCGCGAGGTTCTCGAACGCCTCGATGATCTCCCACGGGCTCTCGTGCTCGAGGCTCGGCGCGAGCGTGCCGTCCGGCAGCAGGTCCTTCTTCGTCGAGTCGAGGTTCACGACGAGGAAGATGCGGCTGAAGAGCTCGAGGAGCTCGCCGAACTCGTCGAAGACCTGCTCGAGGAAGAGATTGTCCGTCTTGACGATGAAGATCGCGCAGGCGGCCGCGTTGCGGAAGTCGCGCGTCATCCGGTCGTAGCCGAACTTCATCCGCGTGTAGAGTCCCGGAGTGTCGACGAGCACCGCGCCGGACTGCGCGAGATCCGGGATGTCGAGCTTGATGTCGATCTTGCGGATCGCGTCGGGCATATGCACCGCCGGATCGAACGTCTCGCCGGCGAGCTCGGCCTCGCGGATGCGGCGAGTCAGCTTGTAATGGCCGTCCGCGACGACCTCGCGCAACGCGTCACGGTGGGTGAACGTCACTTCGCGTCCGTCGTAATGCGTCACCTTGAAGCCCGGCTCGTCCGCGTGCGATACGTAGACCATGCACGGATAGGCCGGCAGGCACGTGACCTCGCTGACGTAAGCCGCGCTCAGCGCGTTCATGAAGGTGGACTTGCCGCTCTTGACCGGACCGAAGATCAGGACGTACGCCTGTTGCTCGGCGACCTTGTCGATCAGCACCGAGATCTGATGGCGCAGATCGCGAAGCTGCGGCAACACTCGTTTCGCGGGCACGTCCTCGGGTGCGCCGGCGAGCGCTTCCGCCGCCTGCTGCACCGGGTCGAGAATCGGTCGAAGCTCGTTCTCGAACGCTTCGCAGAATTCGCTGAGAACGGTTCGCATGAACGGGGCCGGGCTCGCTGAAGATGCAATTTCACCTGCTTGGCGGCTCACGTACGACATCTAGAGGGACCCCCCATGGAGTGAGTTGTAACGCAACGCGGAACAAGCCGAACGACAGGCGCGAGCATACCGTCAACGGCAGCGATATCAAAGACAAAATTCGAGCTCGCGCCCGCCGGCGAAAAGGCTTGCGGATCGACAGACTCCCTGTACGCTGATCGGTTGCGGGGGTCGAATCGAAACCGGTGCACCGGTGCGGGAGGCGATGATGACTCGTGGCACGTGCTTGTGCGGCGCTGTGCGGTTCGATGTCGCGCCGCCGTATCGCTGGTTCGCTTACTGCCACTGCTCGATGTGTCGCATCCACCACGGCGCGCTGTTCGGCGCGGGCGTCGGGGTCGATACATCGCGTTTCGAGTGGCGATCCGGGACCGGCGCGATCGTGCGCTACCGCGCGACCGCGTCGTTCGAGCGCCCGTTCTGCCGGCACTGCGGATCGAAGGTGCCGGCGATGTCGCACCTCGACGACGTGATGGTCGTGCCTGCGGGGACGCTCGACGATTTCGACGGCCGGCCGCGGGCGCACATCTTCGCTGCGTCGAAGTCCGGAGCTCACGAGATCGCCGACGCGTTGCCGCGCTTCGCGGCCTATCCGCCGGGCGTCGACCTGCCGGTATTCGATGCGCCGCGCGAGCCGCTCGCGCGGGCAGTCGCATCGGCCGAGGCGGCGCCGGTCGTGCCGTCGTCCCATCCCGCCGTCGCGGGGCGATGCCTGTGCGGCGAGGTCGGCTACGTGCTCGACGTCGTGCCCGAACGCCTCGTGCATTGTCATTGCTCGCTTTGCCGCCGCAGCCGGGGCGGACCGTTCTCGACGACCGCTTGCGTGCCCGTCGAGCGTTTCCGCTTCATCCGCGGCGAGGAGGCGGTCGCGACGTTTCGGATGGCGCCGCCGCGCGCGTACGGCACCGGCTTCTGTCTGCGATGCGGGAGCCTCCTGCCGACCGTCTCGCTCGAGGCGGGCCTCGCGTTCGTGCCGGCCGGCGCGCTCGCGTTGCCGGAGAAGCCGCTGCCCGCGGTGCACGTCTACGTCGGATCGAAGGCCCCGTGGGACGTCATCGCGGACGGTTGGCCGCAGTTCGACGAGATGCCTCCCGAAGAGCACATCGCGGAGCTCTTCTAGGAAACAAACCCGCCGCAAGAATTTTGGCGGATCGCCGCGCCTCGTCCGTATATAGCGTCGAGGAACGGAAAAGGCGGCGCCGACGGCTGCCGGAGAAGACAGAGAACCCAAATGCGCGTGCCGCGAGCGCCGTATGCCGGTTCTTCGTCCGATGATGCCGCAGCAGGCGCATCTTACGGCGCTGCCGCCGACGGCGTCCGAGCAAGCCGCGAGCAAGCTCGTGATCGTCGACAGCTACGCGAATGTGAAGCGCATTACCGAGGTGGTCAGGCTGATCGTGGGATCCGTGAGTCTCTAGAAGAGAACGAGCCCTAGGAGCGCGGCCGGCCGGCGAGCGGCGCCGCGCCGGTGTTCGAGCCGTAGAGCGCGTGCGCGAGCCGCTCGGCGTCGTGTTTCGGCAGATAACGCAGCACGAGGCGGTGGCTGACCGCCGCCGCGCCCGCATGATCGATCTCGATCGAGGCCATGCCGTGACGGCGGTCGAACGGCGACTCCGAAAGGCGCACGCTCTGGATACGGTTGCGCGGCGTGACGGAAAGCTTGCGCTTGAGCCACCCGCGCCGGAGCGCGAAGACATCGTCGTCGAGCGCCCAGCCCGTGTATCTCACGTAGAGCGTTGCGTGCACGAAGAAGAGCGGCAGCGGCGCGAGCACGACGGCGATCGGCCACGCGCCGTCGAAGGCCCAGAGCGCGGGCACCGGCGACGCGGCGAGCCAGATCGCGGTCAGCATGCGGAAGATGCGCCGCCGCGCGCGCGGCGCGAGCGTCCGCCACTCGAGCCCGTCGAGCCGCACCTGCGGCAGGGCCGCGCGGATCAGCCGCGCGGCGTCGTCGGGCGTGCAAAGCGGGGCAAGCCACAGCTCGCGTTGCGTCCGATGTCCGGCCGCGTCCTGGCCTTCTCCGGGCCCGGCGCCGCCCGCGAGGTCGACGCGCAGGGACACGCGCTTGAACAGCCTGTGCAACAGCGTCGCCGTCTGATGCACGGCCTGGATGCGTCGTCTGCGCAGCGTCAGTGACATCCGCGTCAGCAGGCCGTACCGCGTCTGCAGATCCTCGCCCGTGCGCGCAAGCCTGAAGCCGTACAGGTTCACGAGCGCGACGGTCACCGAGAGGATGCGCGTGGTCGCGACGAGCGCGGCGAGCACGACGAGCGCGAGCGCGACGGGATGCGCCGCGACGAGCGCGGCAAACGACTCCCACGGCAGCGCCCTGAGGCCGGGCGGCGGGCCGCGTTCCTGCAGGTCTTCGAAGTAGCCGCTCTGCACGAGCAGGCCGAGCACGGCCGCGACGACGATCATGCCGCGGTTGTCGATCAGCCCGTAGCGGACGAGCTCGGCGGTAGGGAGCGCGAGCAGGGTCTCGTGCTCGGCCGGCGTGCGTGAATCAGTGCCCTCCGCCTGCGCCGCCGTGTCCTCGCTGCCGCGCCGCGCGAAGATGCGCTCCCGCATGTTCGCGACGTCCGCGACGGAAAGCACGCGGATCAGCGCCTCGGGCTTTCCGCCGCTCGACGTCTCGACGCGCACCTCGGCGACGCCGAAGAGGCGGTGCAGCACGCTCCGCTTCGTGTCGACGTTCTCGATCCGCTCGTAGTCGACGGTGCGGACGGTGCGGAAGAAGAGACCTTCGTGAATGACGAGCCCGCGCTCCGAGAAGCCGTAGCGGAACACCCACTGGTGCCAGAGCGCGGCCGCGACGAGCGGGCCGATGACCCAGAGCGGCCCCCAGAACAGCGCATCACGCCTCGAGCCGACGACCGCCGCCGCGACGACCGCGAACACGAACTGCTTGATGTGATGGGCGGCGACGAAAATCCAAGAAATCGGATGCAGCTTCAGGGTCGGCTCGAAGCCGTCGGCGCTCGAGACCGTGGTCCGCTCGTTAGACGGCATCGCCTTCCGCGCCCTCGAGCAGCCGATCGCGCAGCTTTACCGCGTCGTCGCACGCGAGCCCGGGCAGCTCGATCTTCGTGAAGCGGCTGCCGGCGGTATAGAGCTTCAGCGTCGCGACGCCGTAACGACGTTGCAGGGGCCCCTGCGAGATGTCCGTGTGCTGGATCCGGACGCGGGCGAGCGACGACTGCGTGCGCCACAGGATGCCGTCCGTGATCGTGATGCCGATCGGATCGACGCGGTAACGGAGCCGCCGGTACCGTGCGGCGGGGTACCACCACGCGTGCAAGCCGAGCGCGGCGACGAGCAGCGGATACGTCACCCACAGGATGTCGCCGACCGGATCGCCTGCGATCAGCATCGACACCGTGAACACGGCCGCGGCGGCCGCGATCGGTATCGCGCCGAGCAGCGCCGCCCAACGCCAGACCGCGACCGTGCGCGGGTCGACGGGATCTCCGCGGTCGACCCGCGCTCGGCCGGTGCCGTCGTCCGCCGCATCGTCGCGCCGCGCAGACGCTCCGACGGCGCCGTCGCGATCGATCGGCCGATCGTCGGCGCCAGGGCGGCGAGCATCCGGACTATCGGGCGGCCCGCTCACCGCGGTCCGTCACACGAGCGCCGCGCATGCGCGCTGAATCCGCGTGCACGCTTCCTTGAGCTCCTCGATCGATGCCGCATACGAGATCCGGAAGTACGGCGACAGCCCGAACGCCGCGCCCTGCACGACGGCGACGCGCTCCGTCTCGAGCAGATACGTGACGAAGTCCGTGTCGTTCTCGATGCGCTTCCCGCCCGGCGTCGTCTTGCCGATCACGCCCGCGCACGACGGATAGACGTAGAACGCACCCTCGGGCGTCCGACACGAGATCCCCGCTGCTTCGTTCAGCATGCGCACGACGAGGTCGCGTCGCTCCTTGAACATTGCGTTGTGCCGCGGAATGAAATCCTGCGTGCCGGCGAGCGCGGCCGTCGCCGCGGCCTGGCTGATCGATGCGGCATGCGTCGTCGACTGCGATTGCACGATGTTCATCGCCTTGATCAGCTCCGTCGGTCCCGCGCCGTAGCCGATCCGCCAGCCGGTCATGCTGTATGCCTTCGACGCGCCGTTGATCGTAAGCGTACGGTCGAAGAGCGCGGGCTCGACCTGGGCGATCGTCGAGAACTCGAAATCGTCGTAGATCACGTGCTCGTAGATGTCGTCGGTCATGACCCAGACGTGCGGGTGACGCTTCAGCACCGCGGCGAGCCCGGCAAGCTCGGCCCGGGTGTAAGCCGCCCCGGTCGGGTTCGACGGCGAGTTGATCAGCACCCACTTCGTGCGCGGCGTGATCGCCGCCTCGAGCTGCTCGGGCAGGATCTTGAAGCCGTTCGCCTCGAGGCCGTCGACGAAGACCGGCGTGCCCTCGGCGAGGAGCACCATGTCCGGATACGAGACCCAGTACGGCGCCGGGATCACGACCTCGTCGCCCGGATCGAGCGTCGCCATGAACGCGTTGAAGAGCACCTGCTTGCCGCCCGCGGCGACCGTGATCTGGTCGATCGAGTAGCGGAGCCCGTTGTCGCGCTCGAACTTCGCGGCGATCGCCTTGCGCAGCGCGATCGTCCCCGGCACCGGCGTGTATTTCGTCTCGCCGCGGTCGATCGCGGCCTTCGCCGCGTCCTTGATGTGGCCCGGCGTGTCGAAGTCCGGCTCTCCGGCGCCGAGGCTGATCACTTCGATGCCGGCCGCCTTCATCTCGGCGACCTTGCCGGTCAGCGCGTTCGTCGGCGACGGCTTGATGCGCGACATGCGCTTCGCGAGGATGGACATGGTTCCTGCTCCGATTCCTTTCTGGAGGGCGCGCGCAAGTTACGCCGGCTTTCGGCCGGCCGCAAGGAGCACCGCGCGCGCCCGCTTCATGACCGGCACGTCGATGACGCGTCCGTCGAGCGACGTCGAGCCGCGACCCGCGCGCTCGGCTTCCTCGAATGCGGCGACGATCCGTTCGGCCTCGGCGATCTCCGCCGCGGACGGCGAGAAGCACTCGTTCAGCGCGTCCACTTGCTCCGGGTGGATCGCGAACTTGCCTTTGAAGCCGAGCCGCCTCGCGCGCCGCGCGTTCGCCGCGAGCCCTTGCGGATCCCGCAGCTTGAAATAAGGCGTATCGAGCGCGGCCACGCGGGCCGCGCGGGCCGCGACCGCGACGGCCGAGCGCGCGTAGTCGAGCTCCGTTTCGTCGTCGCCGCGCTCGATGCCCATGTCGTGCGTGAAGTCCTCCGCGCCGAAGGCCGCCGCGACGATCCGCGGATCCGCGGTGAGGATCTCATGGCAGCGGACGATCGCTTCGGCCGTCTCGATCCACGGCAAAAGCCCGATGCGGCCTTCCGGCAGACCGCGCCGCCGCTCGAGCGTCGAGATGAGCTGCGAGATCGCGCGGACGTCGTCCGGTCGGCGGACCTTGCCGACCGAGATCGCGAAGACTCGCGGATCGACGACGGCCTCGAGGTCCTGCTCGATCCACGGCGTGTCGAGCGCGTTCACGCGCGGGATCAGGAGCGGGCCGGCCGCCGCGAGGCGCGGCAGGAAGGACCGGATCGTCTCCCGCGCCGCCGCCTTTTCCGCATCGGGCACCGAGTCCTCCATGTCCGGGACCAGCGCATCGGCCTTCACGGCGAGCGCCTTCGTCAGCATGCTCTCCTTGTTACCCGGAACGAACAGCAGGCTGCGCAGGAAGACGGAATCGTGGCTCATCGAGGATCGGACGCCGTGGCGGCGCGGCATATGGAGTGGATCGTCCGGGGATTATAAGTAAGCCGATCGCTGAAATGAGACGGAGGTAACATTTCGCGCACGCCGCACGCGACCTGTCTCGCGGCAGCCCCGGGGACTCCCTGTCTAGCATGACCCGGCTGTCCGAGGGGGGAGGCGAATGAGAGTGGAACGGGTCGCCGCGCGGAGAGAGGCGGCGAGCGAGCTCGAACGGCTGCGTCGGGCGCTCGACGACTGTCAGCGCCGGCTCGAGCGGGACAAGCGGCTGCTCGCGCTGAATCGGACGATCGCGAGGATCCTCGCCGACGCCCGCGAAGTCGACGCGGCGCTGATCGCCGCGATTCGCGCCATCTGCCGAGCCGAGGGCTGGGATGCCGGCCAGTACTGGCGGTACGACGAGCGCAGCGGCGTCCTGCGCTTTCAGACCGGATGGAGCCTCTCCACCGTCGAGATCAAGGCCGTCGCCGACGAGTCGAGAAGGACGACCTACGCCCCCGGAGCGGGGCTCGTGGGTCTCGTGTGGCAGACGGCGGAGCCGCTGTGGGTCCCGGATCTGACGGCCGAGGACCGCGTCCTGCGCAAGGACGTCGCGAAGCGCACCGGCTGGAAAAACGCATTCCTCTTTCCGGTCCTGTCGCGCGGCCGGGCGATCGGCGTCCTCGACTTCAGCGCGCGCAGCATCCCGAAGCCGGACGAGCGTCTCCTGCAGGTCATTCACGGGCTCGCGGTCCAGATCGGTCACTTCTATGCGCAGGCCGAGACGATGCGGCGGCTTCGCGAGAGCGAGGAGCGCTATGCGAGCACGGTCGAGCTCGCGGCGCTCGGCATCAGCCACATCGGCGTCGACGGACGTTTCATCCACGTGAACCGGCAGCTGTGCGAGATGCTCGGATATACCCGAGAGGAGCTCCTCGAGCGGAGCATCCGGGACGTCTCGCATCCCGATGACCGGCACGTCACCGATCACGACCGCGAGCGGCTCTACTCCGGCGAGATCGATACCCTCAAGGCCGAGAAGCGCTACGTGCGCAAGGACGGAACGACGGTCTGGGTCCGCATCAACGCGGCGCTGAAGCGCGACGCGGACGGTGCGCCGATGTACGACATTTCGATCATCGAGGATATCTCCGAGCGCAAGCGTGCCGAGCAGCGCGTGCAGTACCTCGCGACGCACGACGAGATGACCGGCCTGCCGAATCGCGCGATGTTCACGGAGCTCCTCGATCGAGCGATCGCGTCGTCACGCCGGAGCCGGCGCAAGCTCGCCGTGCTCTTCATCGACCTCGACCGCTTCAAGCTGATCAACGACTCGCTCGGTCACGAGGCGGGCGACCAGCTGCTCAGGGAAATCGCGACGCGCTTCAAGGCGGTCTTACGCAGCTCGGACGTCGTCGCGAGGCTCGGCGGCGACGAGTTCATCGTGCTCGTCGAAGAGATCCGCCGGTCGGCGCAGGCGGCGCAGGTCGCCCGCAAGCTCCTGTCGGCCGCGATCAAGCCGATGGACATCATGGGACAGGAATGCCGCGTGACCGCGAGCATCGGTATCGCGCTGTACCCGGGCGACGGCGAGGACGCGCGGGCGCTGATCAAGAAAGCCGACCTCGCGATGTACTGCGCGAAGGAAGAGGGCAAGAACACGTTCCAGTTCTACACCGAGGCCGCGGGCTCGATGTCGATCGAACGGCTCGCTCTCGAGACGCAGCTTCGCCGCGCGCTCGAGCGCGAGGAGTTCACGCTGCAGTACCAGCCGAAGGTGAACATCGAGACCGGCGAGGTTACCGGTGCGGAGGCGTTGCTCCGCTGGTGGAATGCGGATCTCGGGGTCGTGTCGCCCGCGCGCTTCATCCCGGTCGCGGAGGACACGGGTCTCATCGTGCCGATCGGCAAGTGGGTGCTCCGGACGGCCTGCGCGCAGAACGTCGCGTGGCAGAAGCAAGGGCTCAGACCGATCCGAATGAGCGTGAACCTGTCGCCGCGTCAGTTCAAGGATCCTCGGCTCCTGCGCGACATCGGCGACGTGCTCGAGCAGACGGGTATGGCACCGGAGCTGCTCGAGCTCGAGATCACCGAGAGCGTCGTCATGCACGACGTCGACCGCGCGCTGAAGAAGCTCGCGGCGATCAAGGAGATGGGCGTCCGGCTCGCGATCGACGACTTCGGCACGGGCTACTCGTCCCTTGCGCAGCTCAAACGCTTCCCGATCGACACGTTGAAGGTCGACCGCTCGTTCATTCGGGAGATCCCGAAGCACGCCGAGGACGAGGCGATCACGGAGGCGATCATCGCGATGGGGCGCACCCTCGGCGTGACCGTGGTCGCCGAGGGCGTCGAGAACTTGGAGCAGCAGCGGTTCCTCGAGCGGCGCGGCTGCCACGAGATGCAGGGCTTCTACTTCGGCAAGCCCGCCCATCCGGAGGTCATTGCCGGAATGCTGCAGGCGCGCTCGAAGAATCGACGGAAGAAGAAGTCGCGGTAAACGCCGGCAGGTGCCGAAGCCGGCCCGTGTGAGTCACCTCACTTTGAGCACGATCTTGCCGAAGTGCTCTCCGCGCTCCATGCGCCGGTGCGCCTCCGCGGCCTCCTCGAGCGGATAGACTCGATCGATCAGCGGCACGATGCGCCGCGTCGCGAAGAGCGGCATCACCGCTTCGCGAAAGCGCGCGATGATTCGCGCCTTTTCGTCCGCGGGACGGGGCCGCAGCACCGAGCCGATGATCTCCTGGCGCTTCACGAGCAGCCGCCCGAGATCGATCTCGGCCTTGCGCCCGCCCATGATGCCGATCAGCGCGATGCGCCCGTTCGCCGCGAGCGCCCTCATGTTCCGCTCGAGATAGGGGCCGCCGATGTGATCGAGGATCACGTCGACGCCGCGCCCGCTCGTCGCCCGAGAGACCGCGTCGACGAAATCTTCGTTGCGGTAGTCGGCGACGGTGTGCGCGCCGAGCTCCGCGACGCGCTCGAGTTTCCCCTTCGAGGCCGTCACGATCATTCGAGATGCTGGCGCGAGCGCGGCGACGAGCTGCATTGCCGCGGTCGTCACGCCGCCTCCCCCGCCGTGCAGCAGCACCCACTCGCCGTCGGCGAGGCGCGCGCCGATGAAGAGATTCAGAAAGGCCGTGATATAGGCCTCACAGATGCAGGCGGCCTCCTCGAAAGTGATCGAGTCGGGGAGCGGAAGCACGTGCCGCGCGTCGACGACCGCGAGCTCGGCGTAGCCCCCGCCGCCGAGGAGCGCGGCGACGCGCTGCCCCGGGGTCAGGTCCCGAACGTCGCTGCCGACCGCCTCGATCGTGCCTGCGGCCTCGAGCCCGAGAATCTCGGATTCGCCGGGCGGCGGCGGATAGTTGCCTTCGCGCTGTATCACGTCCGGCCGATTGACGGACGTCGCAGCGACGCGGATCAGGACCTCGTGCGGTGCGGGTCGAGGCGCCGGGGCCTCGCCGAGCCGCATTCGTTCCGGTCCGCCGAAGCCGTCGAGCAGTATCGCCTTCATCGCCGAGCGTTCCTGTTGTGACTTTCGACCCATCCTTTACTATACCGGTCCACGTAACGAGGAGTGGGGCACGGTGCGTAAGCTCGACATCTTCAATCACATCTGGCCGAAGGCGTTTCAGCAGAGACTCGAGCAGGTCTCCAAGATCGTCGACATCACGAAGCGGAGCAACGACATTCCGATGATGACGGATCTCGACGAGCGGTTCCGCGTGATGGATATGTTCGACGAGTACCAGCAAGTACTGTCGCTCGCGTCGCCGCCGCTCGAGGTCGTTGCCGGTCCGAAGGATGCGGCGGAGCTTGCGCGGATCGGCAACGACGGCATGGCGGAGCTCGTTCGGCGGTATCCCGATCGCTTCCCGGGGTTCGTCGCATCGATCGCGATGAGCGACATGGACGGCGCGCTCGCCGAGACGCGCCGCGCGATCGACGAGCTCGGCGCGGCGGGCGTGCAGATCTTCACGAACGTGAACGGCAGGCCGCTCGACGAGCCCGAGTTCCGGCCGTTCTTCGAGCTCATGCACGAGTACGACAAGCCGATCTGGGTTCATCCTGCCCGCGGCGCGAAGATGGCCGATTACGCGACCGAGGAGGTCTCGAAGTACGAGATCTGGTGGACCTTCGGCTGGCCGTACGAGACGAGCGCGTTTCTCGCGCGGATGGTCTTCTCGAAGACGATGGACGCGCTGCCGAACCTGAAGATCATCACGCATCACGCGGGCGGGATGGTGCCGTTCTTCGAAGGCCGCGTCGGACCGGGCTGGGATCAGCTCGGCGCGCGGACCAGCAGCGTCGACTACCGTTCGCTGCTGAAGGAGCTGAAGCGCCGGCCGATCGACTATTTCCGCGACTTCTACGCGGACACGGCCACTTTCGGCTCGCGGCCTGCGCTCGAATGCGCGCTCGCGTTCTTCGGGGCCGATCACATGCTGTTCTCGTCGGACGCGCCTTTCGATCCCGAGCGCGGTCCGATGTACATCCGCGAGACGATCAGGTGCATCGACGAGATGGATCTGTCGGAGGAGGACCGGCACAAGATCTATCACGGCAACGCCGAGCGGCTGCTCGGGCTCGCATGAGCGCCGCGTCGATGTTCGAGTCTCTGAAGCCGCTGCCGACCGACGCGATCCTCGGGATGATGGCGCTCTTCCGCGCCGATCCCGATCCTCGGAAGATCGACCTTTCCGTCGGCGTATACCAGGACGAGCAGGGAAGAACGCCGATCCTCGAGAGCGTGAAGCGCGCCGAGCGCGCGCTGCTCGAGAGCGAGGACACGAAGACGTACGTCGCGATCGCCGGCAATGCCGCGTTCAACCGCGGCATGGAAGGCCTGCTGTTCGGCGATGCGCATCCCGCCGTGGTCGACGGGCGGGTCGTGACGCTGCAGACACCCGGAGGGAGCGGTGCGCTTTGCGTCGCCGCTCACCTGATTCGCCGTGCGAACGCGCAGGCGAGGGTGCACATCAGCGAGCCGTCGTGGCCGAACCACATTCCGCTCTTGACGCTGTCCGGGCTCGAGGTCGCGACCTATCCGTACTACGACCACGTCGCGCATCGCGTCGACTTCGAGCGGATGGTCGACGCCGTGGAGAAGATTCCATCGGGCGATCTCCTGTTACTGCACGGCTGCTGTCACAACCCGTGCGGCGCCGACTTGAAGCGCGACGAATGGCATGCGCTTGCGGAGATCTGCGAGCGCCGCGGGATCGTGCCGTTCGTCGATCTCGCGTACCAGGGCTTCGCAGAGGGGCTCGCCGAGGACGCCTACGGCGTGCGTCTGATGAGCGAAAGGTGTCCCGAGGTCATCGTCGTCTCGAGTTGCTCGAAGAATTTCGGGCTTTACCGCGAGCGCGTCGGCGCGGTCAGCATCGTGACCGGGAGCTCGGAAAGCACGAAGGGCGTCGCGACCCACGCGGCCAACGTCGCGCGCGGCATCTACTCGATGCCGCCCGACCACGGCGCGGCGATCGTCGCGAGGATTCTCGGCGATACGGAGCTTCGTGCGCTATGGGAGCGGGAGGTCGACGCGATCAGGATGCGATTGAGCTCGCTCCGGCGGCTGCTCGTCGACAAGCTCGCGGAGCGGTCGACCCCGATCGACTTTTCGTTCATCGCGAGGGAGCGCGGCATGTTCTCGTTTCTCGGCCTCGACCGGGAACGCGTGATCGCGCTGCGGGAGCGTTTCCACGTCTACATGATCGAGTCGAGCCGCATCAACGTCGCGGGAATCAACGAGGCGAACGTGGATTATGTCGCCGACTCGATTGCGGCGGTGCTGCGTTGACTGCAACTGCGGCGTTCGTTCCGTGACGGCGGTCGCGGGGCGGCGAGCTGCGATCGAATAAGATCCGTATCGCCCGCGCGCACCGCGGACAATAAAAGTCTTGTAATCGAGCTAGGCTGCGGTGCGCGCCGGGCAGCCTGTCCGGCTTCCCGGGAAAGGCGTCGAGCTGCCGATCCGACGCCGACCTTCTTCTCGCCGATCCTGGTGGCGGCCCGGCTTTCTCCCTTCGGAAATCGATGTCGTTTGAGATAAGATCTCGACATCGCTTCGTTCGCCCGCACGCGAGCTGTCGGGCTCGTCCGCCTAGGGACGCCGCGCGGCACGATGGCCTCGCTGATATCGGAAGCGGACACGAGCACGCCTGGCCGGAGAAGCGTCGATGCCTTGCGCAACGAGCTGCCGAGTTTCGGGGCGGAAGCCGCACGGGCAGGCCACGGAGACGACGAGAACGCGGACTCGGTCGAAACGGACGCGCCGTCGACGATTCCGAGGAAGCAGACGAATAGAGCCCGAACCAGCCTTGCAATGGCTCTTCACGCGGATCCATCCGGACGGTAGGAGGACGCATGCACGGGGCGAAGCTATTCGCGTTCGCCGTCGGAACGGTGCTCGGAATCGGGTCCGCCGCCGCGTCGGCAGCGGACGAGTTCACCGATTCCCTCGCGTCGCTGCGCCGCGCGATGGCGGGACACTGGTCGGGAGCGGTCGCTGGGACCGATGCGAGCGGCGAGACGTTCGAGACGCGCGATGACTTCACGTTCGCGGTCACGAGCGAGGACGGGCTCGACTCCGCGACGTGGAGCGCCGACACGCTGGAGATCGCAACGCAAGTCGGGGACGGCCTTTATCGCGTTCGCAATTGGAACCGAACGGGGCGTCAGGGCGGGGTCGAGTATCGCGTCCGTATCCTCGAGGGGCCTGATGCCGAGGGAAACGGGACCTGGGTGCTGGAGCTCGAGCAAACGCGATCGGACGGCGTCGTCATGGAGCTGCGCGAATATTTCACGCTGAACGACGATTCGCTGCGTATGGAGATCGAGATGCGGCCGTCCGGATCCGACGGACCGTTCGAGACGACGGTGACGGGAACGTGGTCCAGGGTAACGAACTGACGACGGCTCGGACGCGTGCAACGAAACGCCGCGCACGGTCCAGAGACAGCGATACGCTGCGCCTCCGGCTCTACCATGCTAACTTCGATGGTCTTCGCAGCATCATGCCGCGCCCGCATTGGCACGAATGGAAATGCAGGTACGGAACGAGAAAGTCACGCAATACATCGCCCACTTGCCGTCCCCGCAGAAGGAGATCTGCGAGGCTTTGCGGGAGCTGATTCTCGGCAACTTTCCGGAGCTCAAAGAGGAGTTCAAGTACAACTACCCGGCCTACTGCTACGAACGGAAGAGGATCTGCTCGACCGGCGGTTTCAAGCGTCACGCGAATCTCGAGCTCGATTACGGCGCGCATCTCCGCGATCCGATCGGGCGGGTCGAAGGGGTGGGAAAGAACATTCGGCACATCAAGATTCGATCGCCGGACGAGGTAGACGCCGACTACTTCATCGATTTGCTGAGGCAAAGCATCGAGCACCACAAGAAGGCCCTGCAGCGGGCATTGCGCGGACGTGCAGGGACGAAGAGCACAGATGAAGCGAGAACCGCGAATCGTCGGGCTGCCCGCAAAGACTCTCGTCGGGATGTCACGAGAGATGTCGCGGGTCGACGATAGAACGGCCGAGCTCTGGCGTGCTTTCATGCCGCGACGGAACGAGATACACGGTCGGGCCGACGAGCATTTCGTCTCGATGCAAGTGTTTCCGCGGGGGGCGGCGCAGCTTGCGGATCCCGCGGCCCGCTTCACGAAATGGGCTCTCGTCGAGGTGCGCGGATCCGAAGGCGCGAGAGGAAATCTGGATTCCGGTCAAACGAAAGGCGGCCCGAGAGCCGGAGGTCGGCCGCGGCGACCGCGCTTGACTTCGATTGCTGCTGCTGACGAATGCCGGGCGGCGGTTACAACGCTTTATCAAAGGAAACCACCGGAGGATGCAGGATGAAAGGTTGGAGGGGCGCGGTCGTCGGCTTGCTCCTTGCGTCTTCGGCCGTGCTCGCGCCGGGCTCGGCCGTCTTCGCACAGCAGAACGCGGAGCTCGCCCGGATGTTCGCCGAGGATCAAGCCGCTCGTCGCGGTCCCGATATCGATTGGGAAGCGCTGCGGACGAAGGACGAGGAGCGCCGAAAGGCGGCGATGGCGCTGCTCGCCGCGGGCCAGATCCGCACGGCACAGGACTACTACCACGCCGCGATGATCTTCCAGCACGGGGAGTCGGCGGAGGAGATTCGGCTCGCCCATGCTTTCGCGACGATCGCGTCGGCGCTCCAGAGCTCGCCGGCCGCGAACTGGCTGGTCGCGGCATCGTGGGATCGGTTGCTCGTGCGATTCGGGCAGCCCCAGTGGTACGGCACGCAGTACGTCCGAGACGACGAAGGCAAGTGGGTGCTTTACGAAGTCGACCCGGACGCCGTGACGGACGAGCAGCGCGCAGAGCGCTCCGTGCCGTCGCTCGAGGAGTCTCTGAAGAGGGTAGAGCAGCTGAACAGCGGCGCCCGATGACACGGACCGGGCGCCGCGATTGCGACGCCCGCCGTTTGGAAGCCGTCGGGCGCGCCGACGGCTTCGCTACGCCCGAGCGCGGACCGCGCTCCGGGCGTCAAGGCATGGAGCCGGCGGTCACTCTGCCGGCTCGATCAGGAGCAGCGCTCCGTCGCGTTCGTCCGTGATCACGTAGAGCAGCTCGTCGGGCCCCTGCCGCACGTCGCGGATGCGGTGCCGCAGGTCAGTGAGCAGCTCCTCGCGCCGGAGCTCTTCCATGTCGTCGTTGAAGACGATCCGTTGCAGGCGCCCCGTCCCGGGGATCTCGCCGTAGCGCACGCCGCCGATGAAAAGATTGCCTTTCCACGCGGCGAGCCGATCGCCCGTGTAGAACGTCATGCCGGTCACCGAGATCGACGGGACCCACGAGATCACGGGGTCGATCATCCCTTCGCGATGGAATTTGTCGGGCTGGAACGGCCCGGCATAGGAGCGGCCGAGGCTGACGTAGGGCCAGCCGTAGTTCCCTCCGGGCACGATGACGTTGACCTCGTCGCCGCCGTTCGGGCCCATCTCGCTCTCCCAGATCCGGTCCTTGTACCAGACGAGGCTCTCCGGCGTGCGGTGGCCGAGCGAGTAGATCTCGGGACGGTAGCCCTCGACGCCGACGAACGGATTGTCGGCCGGAATGCTGCCGTCGTCGTTGTAGCGCAGGATCTTGCCGCTCAGCCCGTTCGTGTCCTGCGCCATCTCTCCGGGCTCGCCCCAAGTGCTGACGAGCAGCGTGCCGTCCGGCAGGAAGAGCAGGCGCGACACGGTGCTCGCGCCGTCGACGGTGATCACGTCCTCGGCGTCGCGCAGCGCGCTGCCGTCGAAGACCGCGCGGGCGACCGTCAGGACTCGACCGCCGCGTGACGTCGGGCCGTCGCTCGCCTTGTTATAGACGAAATAGACGAGATTGTTCCGCTCGAAGTCCGGGTGCAGCTTGATATCGTGAAGGCCGCTGATGAAGTTGTCCGTCACGACGTCGGGCATACCCGGAATCGGATCGGAGAGCTCGCCGTTGCGGAAGTGGCGCAGCCTCCCGGCGCGCTCGGTGATCAGGATCGATGCGTCCGGAAGAAAGGCGAGACTCCACGGGTTCTCGAGGCCGCGCGTGAGCACTCTGACGCGGATCGGCATCTCGGCCGTCTGGTACTCGATCGGACCGTCCGGCAGAGGCGGGACGGGAATGCCGCCTCCGCGCTGCGCGAACGCCGAAGTGGCAACGACGGTGACCGCGACGGCGGCCACGGCGAACTTGAGCGGCCTCTGCAACATGCTTCCCCCCAACGGCAGGATCGACTCGATGTCCTTCCACGCAAGGATACCCGAGCCGGAAGGACGAGGCGACGCGGCCGACGGTCGGCACGTGCGTTCGAGTCGCGATCCTTCTCGGATGCGGGTGGACCTTGCCGCCGATCTGCACGACAATGCGGATGCGCTCGTGCATGCCCCCCACCGCTTTCGCAGCATCCGGAACGGTTACCCGCGGGGGGCTCGTGCCCCGGTCTCGCGCGGCACGTCCATGGCTTTGCGGATCGCGGCAATCCCGCGCTCATGCGTTCGAGGAGGCAAAGTGTGACCGACCGTAAGCTCCGCGTTACGGTAAATCGCGTGACGTCCCTGTACGCTGGCTTCTTCGATGTCAACCGCTACGAGCTCGAGGTCGAACGGCACGACGGCGGCATCGATACCTTGATCCGCGATGTGATGGAACGCGGCGACTCGGTCGCCGTGCTCGGCTACGACCCGTCCCGCGACGAGGTCGTGCTCGTCAACGAGTTCAGGCCGGGACTCCTCGCAGCAGGCGACTACCCGTTCACCGACAGCCTCGCGGCCGGTGTGATCGAGAAGGGCGAGTCTCCGCTCGATGCCGCCGTGCGCGAAATGAAAGAGGAAACCGGCCTCGAGCTGCACGATCCGCGAATCATCCATCCGGGGGCTTACGTCAGCTCCGGCGGAACGTCCGAAAGGATCGTGATCGTGTTCGGCAACGTGGACACCTCGGGCGCGGGCGGCGTGCACGGCAACCCCGAGGAGCACGAGGACATTCTGACCGTCGTGCTGCCTGCGGACGAGTTCATCGATCGCGCGCGGCGAGGCGACATCGACGACATGAAGACGCTCGTCGCTGCCTATTGGCTGGCCGAGTATCGCGAAAAGCGCTCACGGGGGGCGTCCGCTCGATGAGCTTCGACGCAGAGCCTCGCGCGCGGCGCAGTGACCGTCACATCGCCGCGTGTGTCCGTCGCAGTCATCGCCGCCGTTCGATGCGGAGAAGCTGAAGCCGCCAGAATCCCGCAGCGCGCTCTGCGCGGTCGCGGACGGCGAGGCGCTCGTCGAGAGCGAGCATGTGCTCGAGCTCCTCGGGCGAGACCATCCCGCGCCAGGCTGGATTACGCCGCTTGAGCCAAAGATCGAGAGCGCGCATCGCGAGCGAGCGCCGGCCCGCGAACGTGCAAAGGAAGATCGTGCCGCCCGGGCGGCAGAGCCGCGTGAGCGCGTCGACGTGGCGCTGTCGATCGTGCAGATGATGAAGCACGTTCAGCGAGCAGACTACGTCGAAGGTGCCTTCTTTGAACGGCAGAGCCTCCGCGTCGCCTTCGATCAGATGCGCCCGAGGAACGCGCCGACGTGCCTCGGCGAGGAGCGCCGGTGTCAGGTCGAGACCTGCAAGCTCGAGCCGTGGGTAGCGCGCCGCGATCGACGCGAGGAACGCCCCGGTTCCGCAGCCGAGATCGAGCACCCGCCCATTCGAAACGAGCCCGTCGGGCCAACGGGCCAGCACCCATTCGCGCACGACGGTGTTCAACGTGCGCCACCGGCGCTCGTAGTCGTGCACGAGGCGGCCATAGTCGCGGCGGACCGCGTCGGCGATGCGCGGGGTACGCGTCGCACCGCCCGGCCTCGCGGTTCGAGGGTGCGGCGCTGCCGCATGAAGCGGCGACCCGGGAGCACCGCGCCTATAGTCCTTCCGCATTCGATATGAAGTTCCGAAAGACTCCGGTTTGGCGGGCACACTCCTCTCGTCGCGCGGTGATCATGCGCCGTCGGTCAGCGCAGCGAAGAACCTGCGAAGCCGGCGGGCATTCGTGCCGGCGTCCCCGACGCCGACTCGCGAGACGGAGCGGGCATCGATTTCCGATCCGCCGTCCGTGCCGCGGATGCGAATCACGATATCGTCCTTGAATCGGAACCAGAACGTCGTATCGGTGGCCTCGATGCGGCCTTCAGTCGGAACGGCCGCGACGAGCTCCCAGCCGAGCGCGTCGACGGCCGCGAGCGCCCGCTCGAAAGCCTGCTCGGGCGGCACGGGCAGCATGACCGTCGTCAGATCCGGATATGCCTCGCGCGTCAACTGCGCGAGCCGTTCCGGCGTCATGTCCGGCGTTCGGCCGTACTCCGCTGTGTTCGGCGCATCCGCGCGCAGCGGCAGCACCGCGACGAAGCGCGGCGGGTCGACGGTATCGGTCGAGATGTCGTGGATCGGAGGTATGCCCTCGTCCGGCCGATACGACTCGGGCACGGCGTACCCGACGAATGCCGCAATCGCGCCGACGAACGCGAGCACGGCCGGTCGATAGCGGGGTCGAACGCCGATCGTGAACGCGAGCACGAGGAGCGCGACGCCGATCAGCGCGGCCGCCAGCGCGACGATATCGCCCCACGCGTTTGCGTAGTTGAAGAGGAGATTGAAGCCGGTCCGAAAATCCCAGATGCCGAGCCAGACGCCGAGCGGTGCGGCAAGGGCGAGCACGCCGATCGCGAGCCCGGCGATCAGTGCGAGCGCGCCGACGAAGGTCGGCCAGCGTGCCCGTCGAACGGGAGCGGTATCCGATGCCGTAGCGTTCATTGGCGCACCTCGCTGCTGCGGGACACTAGAATATCCCGATGCGTTCCACTCGATCGACTGCCTGCAATCCGCCGGGCAGGGCTTCGTTGCGTCCGTGATCCCGCCGCGCTTCCGTTGGCGGCTCCCCGAGCCGTACGGGCGCATGCTCGCGCCCGTCTATGCCCCGTCGCTGCTGATGGCCGTGAGCCAGGAGGCCGCGATGATCCTGCTGCCGCTCTATGCGCTCGAGCAGGGCGCAAGCGCGGCGCTCGCCGCGCTGCTCGTCGGGCTGCGCGGCATCGGGCTTCTCGTGTTCGACGTCCCGGCCGGTGCGCTCGTCGCACGTTTCGGTGACAGGCCGATCCTGCTCTTCGGCCTCGCCGCGATGCTCATGGGCCTCTTCGCGCTGGCCGTCGCCCCGGGGCTCTGGGCGTTCTTTCCGGCGGCGCTCCTGCTCGGCGCGGGCCACGCGGCGTGGGTGCTCGGCCGGCAGTCGTACATCACGGACGTCTGCGCGAGCGACGAGGTCGGCCGCGCGATCACAGGCATGGCGGGGCTGCAACGGGTCGGCGCGTTCATCGGCCCGGCGGCCGGCGGCCTCCTCGCGAGCTGGGCAGGCTATTCGATCGCGTTCCTCGTCGGTGCGCTCTGTGCGGCGGCCGCGACCGGATTCGTCCTCGCGTACGCACACGGGGGACATGGCGAAAGGACCGCTGCACGCCCGAGCTCGATGCTCGACGGGCTCGCGGCCGTGCTGCGCGAGCATCGACGCGTGCTCGCGACCGCGGGCACGGCAGCCCTTGCGCTCCAGCTGATGCGCGCGACGCGTCAGCTGCTCGTGCCGCTCTTCGGCGAGGCGATCGGGCTCGATCCCGGCTCGATCGGCGTGCTGTACTCGCTGTCGGCCGCGATCGACATGTCGCTGTTCTATCCGGTCGGCGTGCTGATCGACCGATGGGGACGGAAGTGGAGCGCGCTGCCGAGCATGCTGCTGTTCGTGCTCGGGCTCGCGCTCTTGCCGCTCGCGGACGGCTATTTCTCGCTGCTCGGCGCGGTGCTGCTGCTCGGGCTCGCGAACGGGCTCGGCACCGGCGTGGTCATGGTCATCGGCTCGGACCTTGCCGTCGCGAGCGGGCGGCGCGGCGAGTTCCTGGGCCTCTGGCGGCTGATCGGCGACGTCGGCATGAGCGGCGCCCCGCTTCTGACCGGCGCGCTCGTGCAGCTTTCCGGGCTCGCGCTCGCGAGCGGCGTCACCGCGGCGATCGGCTTCGCGGGCGCGCTGATCATGGCGTTCTGCGTCGGCGAGACGCTACGCCGGTAGTCGTGTCAGACGGCATTTTCCGCAGGAAAATGCCGTCTGACACATGCGCTACTTCTTCGCGACGCTGATGACCTCGGGCTCCATGTAGCCCTTGAGACCGACGATCGAGTACTGGCGGCCGAGGCCCGATTCCTTCGCGCCGCCGAATGGCACGAACGCGCTCGTCGCGCGATGCTGATTGACCCACGCGGTGCCGACCTCGAGGCGCTCGGCGATCGCCTTGCCGCGCTCGAGGTCGTTCGTCCAGACCGACGCCGACAAGCCGTAGCGCGTGTCGTTCGCGCGCCGGATTGCGTCCTCGACGTCGGAGAACTTCAGGATCGGCACGATCGGGCCGAACTGCTCCTCCTGCACGAGGCGGCTTTGCTCGTCGATGTCGGTCACGAGCGTCGGCGGGAAGAAGTAGCCTTCGCCTTCCGGGACCTCGCCGCCGCACAGGATCCGCGCGCCGCTCTTCTTCGTGTCCTCGAGGATCGCGCGCACCTTGTCGTACTGCATCTTGTTCTGGATCGGGCCGAGCGTCGTGTCGGGATCGAGCCCGTTGCCGACTTTCGCCTTGCGCGCCTCCTCGACGAGCGCGTCGCAGAGCGCTTCGTAGATTTTCTCGTGCGCGTAGATCCGCTTGATCGCCATGCAGACCTGGCCGCTGTTCACGAACGCCGCGAAAAACACCTTCTTCGCGATCGCCTTCGGGTCGACGTCGTCGAGGATGATCGCGGGGTCGTTGCCGCCGAGCTCGAGCGTCAGGCGCTTCAACGTGCCCGCCGCGGCCGCGGCGACCTTCTTGCCGGTCTCGACCGATCCGGTGAACGAAATCTTGTCGACGCCGGGGTGCTCCGTGAGCCATTTACCGAGGTCGTCACCGCCGGCGAGGACGTTCACGACGCCGGGAGGGAAGACCTCGCGCGCGATCTCGCCGAGCTCGAGCGTCGTCAGCGGCGTGTACGGCGACGGCTTCAGCACCGCCGTATTGCCGGTGTAGAGGGCGGAGACGAGGGGCCCGAGCGCAAGATTCACCGGCGCATTCCACGGCGTGATGATGCCGACGACGCCGAGCGGCCGATACTTGAGCTCGATGCGCCGATCGGCGTCGTCGATCAGCACCTCGACCGGGATCTCGATCGTGACCATGCCGTCGGATTGCGCCGCGCCCCGGTCGATCTCCGCGATCGATTGCGACAGCGGCTTGCCCTGCTCGCGCGTCAAGAGCTCGGCGAGCTCGTTCTGGCGCTCGCGGAGCTTCTTCGTGAACGCGCGGACGAGCTCCGCGCGCTCCGCGTACGTCGTCGCGCGCCACGACTCGAACGCCGTGCGCGCGGCGCGCACGGCCGCGTCGAGCTGGGCGCGGCTCGCGGCGGGCGCCTGCGCGAAGACCTTGCCCGTCGCGGGATTGATCACGTCGAGCCGGCCGTCGCCGGCGACTCGCTCGCCGCCGATCGTGAGCCAGAAATCCGTTCTCGGGGCCGTGCCCGCTTCGACGTGCTGTGCTCTTTCGGCCATGGAGCGCTCACCTCCGGAGATCGGTTACGTACTCGAGGAGCGCGGCCGGGCGGAACATCGGCAGACGCCCGCAGCTTGCGGAGGCCGCGCGGACATGAAGTAGAATCGATCATACTACGATCGATCCCCAGACGGGGCCTCCCGCCCGGTAGAGCACGGTTCAGCTCCCCTTGCGCATGCCGCAGCGGCGGGCGCGGCGGCTGTTCTTAGGACGTACAGCGGTTGATAACGAGGAGAATGGAATGAAGATCGTCGTCGTCGGGCAGGGCGCATTCGGACGGAAGCATCTCGATGCGCTGAAGAACATCGAGGGCGTCGAGGTCGTGAGCCTCGCGGGCGGAAGCCCCGAATCGACGGAGAAGGTCGCCAAGGATTACGGCATCCCGCACTGGACGACGAACCTCGACGAGGCGCTCGCGCAACCCGGCGTCGAGGCGGCGATCATTACGTCGCCGACGCAAATTCACGCGAAGCAGGCGATCCAGACGATGCGCGCCGGCAAGCACGTCGAGATCGAGATTCCGATCGCCGATTCGCTGGCGGACGCCGAGGCGATCCACAAGGTGCAGCAGGAAACCGGTCTCATCGCGATGGCGGGGCACACGCGCCGCTTCAATCCGTCGCATCAGTGGGTGCACAACCGCATCAAGGCCGGGGAGCTGAAGCTCCAGCACCTCGTCGTGCAGACGTTCTTCTTCCGCCGCAAGAACATCAACCTCGAGGGGAAGCCGCGCAGCTGGACCGATCACCTGCTGTGGCATCACGCGTGCCACACGGTCGATCTCTTCCACTATCAGACGGGCGAGACGCCGTCGAAGGTGTTCGCGCTCGAAGGGCCGAAGCATCCCGAGCTCGGCATCGCGATGGACATGTGTATCGGCATGACGACGCCGTCGGGCGCGGTCTGCACGCTCGCGCTGTCGTTCAACAACGAGGGGCCGCAGGGCTCGTTCTTCCGCTACATCTGCGACAACGGCACGTACATCGCGCGCTATGACGATCTCTTCGACGGCAACGACAAGCAGATCGACCTCTCGGGCGTCGCGGTGTCGATGAACGGCATCGAGCTGCAGGATCGCGAGTTCATCGCCGCGATCCGCGAGAAGCGCGAGCCGAACGCGAGCGTCGCGCAGGTGCTGCCGGCGATGCGCACGCTCGACCGCCTCGAGAAGTGCCTCCAGGAGGCCGCGAAGTGAGCGAGGCCCGCGAGATCCCGGTCTGCCGGCCGCCCGATCCGAACACGAGGACGCCGAAGTACAAGGCGCCGCCGAAGGCGTGCGACGCGCACTGCCACATATTCGGGCCGGGCGACAAGTATCCTTACGCGCCAGATCGCACGTATACGCCGCCGGACGCGCCGCTCGAGCGTTTCATCGAGCTCCAGAAAACGCTCGGCCTCGAGCGCGCGGTGCTCGTGAACGCGAGCTGCCACGGCACGGACAACCGGGTCATCCTCGATGCGATCGCGCAGAGCGGCGGCCGCTATCGCGGCGTCGCGAACGTCGACCGGTCGATCACGGACGCCGAGCTCGAGCGGCTGCACGAGGGCGGCATTCGCGGCATCCGCTTCAACTTCGTCGCGCACCTGGGCGGCACGCCCGACCTCGACGAGTTCGACGAGCTCGTGAACCGGATCGCGCCGCTCGGCTGGCACGTCGTGCTCCATTTCGACGCGAAGGATCTGCTCGAGTTCGAGGATCTGCTGCGGAAGCTCCCGGTGCCGTTCATCATCGACCATATGGGCCGCGTGCCGGCGAAGGACGGCCTCGAGCAGAAGCCGTTCAAGATCCTGCTCGAGACCGCGCGGATGGAGAACTGCTGGGTCAAGATCTGCGGCGCCGAGCGGATCACGTCCGAGGGGCCGCCGTTCCACGACGCGGTGCCGTTCGCTCAGGCGCTGCTCGAGGTCGCGCCGGACCGGATCCTGTGGGGCACGGACTGGCCGCACCCGAACATCAAGAAGTGGATGCCGAACGACGGCGATCTCGTCGATCTGATTCCGCTGATGATGCCGGACCCGGCGTTGCAGCAGAAAGTGCTGGTCGACAATCCGCACCGACTCTACGGCTTCACCGGCTAGCCGCGACGGGAGCGTGGTCGGCGAAGGCGCGTCGCAACGTACGGCAACGCGCGGCAGGCCGATGAACGGCCTGCTGCGCGGCGTCGACGCCGTCACGTTCGATTTTTTCAACACGCTCGTGTTCCATCGCGACGGTCGCGGCCGCGGCCCGACCGTGATGGACTACCTCGCGGCGCACGGCTTCGAATGCGCGCCGTGGCGTCACGAGATCCTGTACGAGGTCTTCGCCGGCTACGAGCGGGTCGGCGCGGCGACCCTTCCGGAAGAGGCGCAGCGCGCGCGGCGGATCACGCTCGCGAAGCGCTTGTTCGAATGCCTCGAGATCGCCGCGTCGGAAGGCGACGCCGAGCGGCATGCCGATGCGCTGTGGAGGCTGCTGGGCCCGGATAGCCTGGAGGTTTATTCCGACGTCGCGGCGACGCTCGACGCGCTTCGATCGGAAGGCTTGCCGCTCGCGATCGTGTCGAACTGGCCGTGCGGGCTCGGACATTTCTGCACGGAGCTCGGCATTGCCGAATACTTCGATGCGATCCTCTGCTCCGCGGAAGTCGGCGCCGCGAAGCCGGATCCGCGGATCTTCGCCGAGGCGATCGCGCGGCTTCGCGTCGACCCCGCGCGCGTGCTCCACATCGGCGATACGGTCGTCGACGATTACGATGGCGCGGTCGCAGCCGGTCTTCGCGCCGTGCTGATCGCGCGGAACGGCGGGCTGCCCGCGGGCGGCGCGCCCGTGATCCGAAGCATCGCCGAGCTGACCCCCGGAAATCGGGGGCAGAGCCCTTAGACCGGGTCGAAGGGCTCTGACCCGGAAGCGTGTCAGGCGCCTTTTCCGGCCGAGGCCGAAGAAGGCGTCTGACGCATCCGGGCAAACCTACATGCCCGCGGCGTCGCCGAGTCCGCGATCCTCGAACGCGACGCTCTTGACCAGCGCGTACACGCGCCGACCGACGTCGAGCCCGAGCTCGTCGAACGCTTCGCGCGTGATGCGCGAGCGCAGATGCCGACCGTCGACGTCGAGGAGCAGCTCGACGTAGACGGGGCCGTGGAAGTCGATCGCGAGGATTTCGGCCTCGAGCACGTTGCGAATGCTGATCGCGCGCGGCCTCTCGGTCGCAATCGCGACGTCGCGCGCATGGATCCTGAGCCTGATCTTCGTGCCGACGGTCGCGCCGGCAAGCGGCACGCGCAGCCGCTGCTCGCCCAGAGCGAGCGAGGCCATGCCGTCCTTCGCCTCGTCGACGACGGCCTCGATCAGCGTCCCGGCGTCGAGCCGACCGGTGACCGGCCACAGGTCGATTCGCTCGAGGATCTCGGCGACCGGGCCCCGCCCGACGACTCGTCCGCTGCGGAGGAGCACGACGGACGACGCGAGCCGCGCGACCTCGTCGACGCTATGCGTGACGTAGAGGATGGGCAGCCCGAACGCTTCGGGGAGCCGCTCTATATAGGGGAGGATCTCCGCTTTGCGGCGCACGTCGAGCGACGACATCGGCTCGTCCATCAGGAGCAGCCGCGGGTTCGCAAGCAGCGCTCGGCCGATCGCGACGCGCTGCTGCTCGCCGCCGGAGAGCGATGCGGGCCTGCGGGAGAGGAGCGGGTCCAGGTCGAGCGCGGCGACCACGTCGTCGAAGCGGATCACCGCACGTTCGCGTTCGGCGCGCCGTCCGATGCCGAAGGTCAGGTTCTTCGCGACGGTCAGGTGCGGGAAGAGCCGTCCGTCCTGGAAGACGAAGCCTACGCGCCGCTTGTGCGGCGGCACGCGCACGCCAGACGCCTGCCAGCGCTCGCCGTCGAACGTGACGTCGCCGACGGCGTCCGTTTCGAGGCCGCTGACGATTCGAAGGAGTGTCGTCTTGCCGGAGCCGCTCGGCCCGAACAGCGCGGTGATGCCCTCGAGAGCGATCGTCTCGTGGACCGCGAGCGCGAAGCTTCCGCGCTCCAGCTTGACGTCGAGTGCGAGCTCAGCCAACGGCGTATCCGGCGCCGAACGGCATGCGGCGGTTGATCACGTACACGGCGAGCAGCACGAGGAACGAGAAGACGAGGAGGCCGGCCGACAACGCGTGCGCCTGGCCGTACTGCAGCGTCTCGACATGCTCGAAGATTGCGATCGAGACGACCCGCGTTTCGCCGGGAATGCTGCCGCCGACCATCAGCACGACGCCGAACTCGCCGAGCGTGTGCGCGAACACGAGCACCACGGCGGAGACGTAGCCGCGCAGCGCCATCGGCGACGCGACGCGGAAGAACGTCTCGAGCGGCGATGCGCCGAGCGTCGCGGCCGCCTCGAGCGGCGCCCGGCCGATCCGCTCGAACGCGGCCTGCAACGGCTGCACCGCGAACGGAAACGAGTAGACGATCGATGCGACGACGAGGCCCGTGAACGAGAACGTCAGCGTCGAGTCGGTGAGCTCGACCCACCAGCGTCCGATCGGACCGCTCGGCGCGAGCAGGATCAGCAGGTAGAAGCCGAGCACCGTCGGCGGCAGCACGAGCGGCAGCGCCGCGACCGCCTCGACCACGGCGCGCCAGCGCGCGTGCGTGAACGCGAGCCACCACGCGAGCGGCGTCGCGATCACGAGCAACGCGACGACGGTCGCGCTCGCGAGCTTGAGGCTGAGCCAGACCGGCCCGAGCTCGAGTTCGTCCATGGGCGCTCCGGCTGTGGGGCGGCGGAATGTAGCCACGTCGGGCAAGACGTTGTCAACGCGCCCGGGAATCACAGGAATCGGCAGGAATCGGGGTCAGACCCCGATTTCGCGAAATAGGGGTCTGACCCCGATTTCTCGAAATGGGGGTCTGACCCCGATTTCCGCGTTGTCGCTTAGACTGAG
>CAZKNH010000041.1:0-29097 GCA_964553875.1 uncultured Gammaproteobacteria bacterium
GCGTCCGACGCCGGACCGGGTGCGCGAGACGCTCTTCAACTGGCTGGCACCGGTATTGGCCGGCGCGCGCGTCGTCGATCTCTTCGCGGGGAGCGGCGCGCTCGGTCTCGAGGCGCTGTCGCGCGGCGCTGCGGAGGCGTGGCTCGTCGAGCGGGACCCGGCGCTCGCGCGCGTGCTCGCCGAGCACGTCGCGCGGCTCGGCGCGAACGCGCGCGTGATCCGCGACGACGCGCGGCGGTTCCTGAAGCGGCAGCACGGCGCCGATGTGCGCTTCGACATCGCGTTCGTCGACCCGCCGTACCGCGAGCCGGTCGAGCCGTGGCTTCGGCTGCTCGACCCGGTGCTCGCACCCAGCGCGATCGTGTATGTCGAGCGTCCGCTGCCCGAAGGGCTGCCGGACGATGTCGGCGGGGAGTGGACCAAGCGATCGCGAGCGGGCGGCGTCGAGTTCGGGTTGCTGGTAAAGAAATCGGGGTCAGACCCCAATTTCGGCGGCGAGTGAAACCCGGGTCGGAAATCGGGAAATCGGGGTCAGACCCCAATTTTCTGAAGGGGTCAGACCCCAATTTTCTGAAATCGGGGTCAGACCCCCTTTTTTTCTGGAATCTGGCCTGCGACCCCTTTTGCCACCGATAAATCGGGGTCTGACCCCAATTTTCCTCCGCCCCCCGATTTCCGCCCTGTGACCGCGATTTCACCCCCTCGGCCGCTACAATGGTCGCGTTTTGGGCCGAGGACGCGGGGCGATGACGGTCGGCGCGATGTATCCCGGGACTTTCGATCCCATCACGCGGGGACACGAGGATCTGCTGCGGCGCGCAGCGCGCCTTTTCGATCCCGTCGTCGTCGCGATTGCGGCAAGCCCGCGCAAGGCGCCGCTCTTCTCGCTCGACGAGCGGGTCGCGCTCGCAACCGAGGTCCTCAAGGACTTCCGCAACATCGAGGTCTGCGGGTACGACGGCCTGACGGTCGACTTCGCCAGGTCGCGCGGGCTCGGCGTGATCATCCGCGGGCTCCGCGCCGTGTCGGACTTCGAGTACGAGTTCCAGCTCGCGACGATGAACCGGCATCTGACGGCGGACGTCGAGACGGTGTTCCTGACGCCGACCGAGCACTACACGTTCGTCTCGTCGAGCCTCGTGCGGGAGATCGCCGAGTACGGCGGCGACGTGTCGCCGTTCGTGCACCCGCACGTCGAAGAGCGGCTCAAGGCCAAGTTTTCCCGGAGATGAGCGCGCACGAAGCGCGCCGTGATCCGAGCGCAAGGAGCGGCAGGGATATGAGCGACGGAGCGCAGACGGCGGAGACGGCGGGCAGGGCGAGCAGGGTTCTCGGAGCGGCCCGCCCGAGATTGCAGAGGCTCCGGTATTTTCAAGCGCTCGCTGCGGCGGCAGTGTTGTCGGTCGCGTTGCAGACGTTCGTCGCGGCGCGGGCGGCCGAGCCCGTCGCGGCCGAGCGCTTCATGGTCGTGGCCGCGAATCCGCACGCGACACGGGCCGGCTATGAAATCATCCGCGCAGGCGGCAGCGCGGTCGATGCGGCGATCGCGGTGCAGGCCGTCCTGTCGCTCGTCGAGCCGCAGTCGTCGGGGATCGGCGGCGGTGCGTTCATGCTGTACTTCGACGCGCCGGACGAAGACGGCGACGTCGCCGAGATCATCGCGTACGAGGGCCGCGAGACGGCGCCGATGGCCGCGACGCCGGACATGTTCCTCGACGAGAACGGCAACCCGATGCCGTTCGCTGAAAGCGCGTTCGGGGGGCTCGCGGTCGGTGTCCCCGGCGTGCTCCGGATGCTCGAGCTCGCGCACCGGGAGCACGGACGTCTGCCGTGGGCGAAGCTTTTCGAGCCCGCGATCGCGCTCGCGGAGCAGGGCTTCGAGATCTCGCCGCGCCTCTACTTCCTGCTCGACCAGTTCAAGCGCTTCGAGACGAGCGACGCGTTCCGCGCGCATTACTACGATCGGAACGGGGAGCCGCATCCGACCGGTTTCAGGCTCGTGAACCCCGAGTACGCGGAGACGCTCCGGCTGATCGCGGAAGAGGGCGCGGACGCGATGTACACCGGCGCGCTCGCGGAGGCGATCGTCCGCGAGGTCCGCGAGAACTCGCTCCGACCCGGGCGCCTGTCCCGTGAGGACCTCGAGCGCTACGTCCCGCATACGATGGAGCCGCTCTGCAGCCCGTATCGCGAGTGGCGCGTCTGCGGGCCGCGGCCGCCGTCGTCGGGCGGCGTGACCGTGCAGCAGATCCTGGGCATCCTCGAACGCTTCGATCTCGCGCCGCTCAAGGACGACCCGCCTGCGGCGCTTCACCTGTATGCGGAGGCGGCGCGCCTCGCGTTCGCCGATCGCGCGCGCTACCTCGGCGATCCGGCGTTCGTCGACGTGCCGGTCGCGGGGCTCCTCGATCCCGGGTATCTCGCCGAGCGCGCGGCGCTGATCGACCCCGGGCGCGCGATGCGGAACGTCGACGCGGGGGTGCCGCCCGATGCGAGCGGTGCCGCGCTCGAGCTCGCGCCGAGCCGGCCGCAGCAGATGGTCTCGACGAGCCACTTCTCGATCGTCGATCCGTGGGGCGATGCCGTCACGATGACGACGAGCGTGCAGAGCACGTTCGGCAGCACGCTGATGGTCGGCGGCTTCCTGCTGAACAATCAGCTCACGGACTTCTCGTACGAGCCCGAGCGTTTCGGGCGCCCGGTCGCGAACCGGGTAGAGCCGGGCAAGCGGCCGCTGAGCAGCATGGCGCCGACGTTCGTCCTCGACGCGGAAGGGCGGTTGCGCGTCGCGATCGGGTCTCCGGGCGGCACGCGGATCATCAACTATGTGTCGCAGACGCTCTTGAACCTGCTCGATTTCGGCATGAACGTGCAGGACGCGATCGCCGCGCCGCACGCGGTCGCGCAGCAGGGGCCGCTCGAGCTCGAGCAGGGCACCGCGATCCTCGAGCACACCGCGGCGCTCGAGGCGCTCGGGCATCGCGTCGTGCCGAGGACGCTGAACAGCGGCCTCCACGGCATCGTGATCGAGTACGACGGCGCCGCGCGGCGGCTCTACGGCGGCGCCGATCCGCGCCGCGAAGGCATCGCGCTCGGCGACTGAAAATCGGGGTCAGACCCCAATTTTGACCCCGATTCTTTGAAAATCGGGGTCAGACCCCGTTTTCTTTGCGGGCCGAAGATTCGTGTCAGAGCTGTTTCCCGCGAGCTGATCCCGTCAAAGGCTCCGCGTGTAAGAAGGGCTTTGGCGGCATCGAGAAAGGGCTCCGAGCCCAAAGTCGTTCACGGCAATCGAGAAAAGGGCTCTGACCCCGCCCTCGAAATCGGGGTCCGAAATCGGGGTCTGACCCCGGTTTTTCGCCGCGCTCGAATCGGGGTCTGACCCCGATTTTTCGTCAGCGCTGGCAGCGGGGGCAGTAGTACGTCGAGCGCTGGCCGATGATCACGGCGCGGATCGGTGCCCCGCAGCGGCGGCACGGTTCGCCGTCGCGGCCGTAGACGTCGAGGTCGAGCTGGAAGTAGCCGGGCCTGCCGTCGCTGCCCGCGAAGTCCCGCAACGTCGTGCCGCCGCGCTCGATCGCATCCTCGAGCACGGCACGGATCGAATCGACGAGCGCGACGAAGCGGGCGCGGGCGATCCGCCCGGCCGGCCGCGCCGGATGGATCCTCGCGCGATAGAGCGCTTCGTTTGCATAGATGTTGCCGATGCCAACGACGATCCGCGCGTTCATCAGATGTGCCTTGATCGCGACCGCGCGGCCCCGGCAAGCGTCGGCGAGGTAGTCGGCGGTGAACGCGTCCGACAGCGGCTCGGGACCGAGGTCTGCGAGCAGCGGATGACGCTCCGGCTCGGCCGTGAAGTGCACGCTGCCGAACCGCCGCGGGTCGTGGTAACGCAGGCACGCGCCGTCGGCGAAGCGGATATCGAGATGGTCGTGCTTCCCCGGCGGCGGCGCGCACGCCTCGTGGAAGCGCAAGCCGCCGGACATCCCGAGATGCACGAGCAGCGTCCCGGCATCCGTGCCGAACAGCAGGTACTTCGCGCGGCGCGCGATCGAGTCGATGCGTTGACCGGGGAGGACGGCGGCCAGCTCCGCCGGAACCGGCCAGCGCAGGCGCGGCTCGCGGACCTCGAGCGCCTCGATGCGGCGGCCGACGACGAGCGGCGCAAGACCGCGGCGGGTCGTTTCGACTTCGGGGAGCTCCGGCATCGGATGGCGCAGCTTACGCTGCCGCGCCGTCGTTCGCTACCGAGCCCAGTCGCACGGCGATCGTGGTCGCAGCGAGTTGATCAACGTCAACCCGTGCGGCTCGAGGCTCAGCGAAGCTCGGCTCGCTGTGATTTGCCGCCTTGGAGGCGCGTCCGGCGTTCGGATATAGTGGCTGATCGATTCCCACCGTTGGAAAGACACACGTGGATTCCCTACTCAATTTCCTGTTCGAGCACTACAGAGGCTTGCTGAACCTGAGCTTCTGGCAATACGTCGTCGTCACGCTGCTGTGGCTGCACGTGACGATGATGGGCGTCACGCTCTACTTCCATCGCGACCAGGCACACCGCTCGGTCGACCTGCATCCGGCGGTCAGGCATTTCTTCCGGTTCTGGCTGTGGATGAACACGGGCGCCCCGACGAAGGAGTGGGTCGCGGTGCATCGCAAGCACCATGCGTTCTGCGAACGCGAAGGTGATCCGCACAGCCCGCAGATCTTCGGCTTGAAGAAGGTGCTGCTCGAGGGCGCCGAGCTCTACCGCGCCGAGGCGCGCAAGCCCGAGACGCTCGAGAAGTACGGCAAGGGCACGCCCGACGACTGGCTCGAGCGCAACGTCTACGGTCGCTTCACGTACAGCGGCATCGCGCTGCTCGTCGTCCTCGATCTCGTGCTGTTCGGCGTGCCGGGCATCATCATGATCGCGCTGCAGCTTTCGAACATGCCGTTCATGGCGGCCGGCGTGATTAACGGGCTCTGCCACGCGAAGGGCTACCGCAATTTCGCGACGGACGACGCGTCGACGAACCTGTGGCCGATCGGCATCTTCGTCGCCGGCGAGGAGCTCCACAACAATCACCATGCGTTCCCGACGTCGGCTCGGTTCTCGATGCGCCCGCACGAGGTCGACCTCGGCTGGCTGCATCTCAAAGTGCTCGCGTGGCTCGGGCTCGCGAAGATCCGGCGAGTCGCCGAGGCGCCGGTGCCGGCCGACACGCCGCGGAGCATCGACCTCGAGGCACTGAAGGCCGTGATCACGAATCGGATGCACGTGCTCAGGCGCTACACGCACGACGTGACGCTGCCGGTGCTGCGCCGCGAGCTCGAGGGGCTCGGCGAGAACGCGAACGGCGTCGTGCGCCGGGTCAAGCGCTGGCTCAGCTGGCAGCCCCACATGCTCGACGCGCACGCGCTCGAGCGGCTGGCCGAGCTTCGCGCGAAGCATCCGCATTTCGAGCGGGTTCTTGAGTTCCACGCGGAGCTCAAGGCGCTGTGGGAAGGCGCTCACACGAGCAACGAGCGGCTGCTCGCGGACTTCAAGGAGTGGTGCGCCCGCGCCGAGGCGAGCGGAATCCAGTGCCTCGAGGAGTTCGTCGCGTACCTGAAGTCGCTGCGCGGCCCGCAGCCGGTCGCGGCCGCCTGAATCAAATCGGGGTCAGAGCCCTTCGAGTCGGTTCAAGGGCGCTGACCCCGATTCTTCGGGCCAGAGCCCTATGACGGGCTCTGACCCCAGACAAATCGCGGCTACTTGATCTTGGCTTCCTTGTAGATCACGTGCTTGCGGACGACGGGGTCGTACTTCTTGACCTCCATCTTCTCCGGGTGCAGCCGCCGATTCTTCGTCGTCGTGTAGTAGTGGCCGGTGCCGGCCGACGACACCAACTTGATCTTCTCACGCATATCGGCGCCTCCTCGCGATCAGACCTTCTCGCCCCGCGCGCGCAAGTCCGCGACGACCTTCTCGATGCCTAGCTTGTCGATGATGCGCATGCCCTTCGACGAGACACGCAGCCTCACGAAGCGCTTCTCGCTCTCGAGCCAGAAACGCTGCGTGTGCAGATTCGGCAGAAAACGTCGCCGGGTCTTGTTGTTGGCGTGGGAGACGTTGTTGCCCGACATCGGGCCCTTCCCAGTCACCTGACAGACTCTCGACATTTTCGGATTTCCTTCGGGACAGCGAGCCGGCGACTATAGCAGCGAAGCGGCCGTCAAATCCAGCCTCGCTCGGCCAGCGACACGTGCCCGTCGCGGCTCACGACGACGTGGTCGAGGAGCCGGACATCGACCAGCGCGAGGGCCTGCGCGAGCTTCAGCGTGATGCTGCGGTCCGCCTCGCTCGGCTCGGCCACCCCGGACGGATGATTGTGCCCGACGATCACCGCGGACGCGTTGTGGTGCAGCGAGCGCTTCAGCACCTCGCGCGGGTAGACCGTCGCCCCGTCGACGGTGCCCCGGAAGAGCTCCTCGTAGCAGATCACGCGGTGACGCGTGTCGAGGAAGAGCGCGCTGAAGACCTCGTGCGGCAGATCCGCGAGCTGCGCCTTGAAGACACGCGCGGCATCCTGCGGCGCGCGGAGCGCCGCGCGCACCGCGGCCGGCGCCTCGAGGTAGCGGCGGCCGAGCTCGACGGCGGCGAGGAGCCGGGCCGCGCGGGCGGGGCCGAGCCCCTTGATGCGGGCGAGCGCCGTCGCGCTCTGGGCGAGCAGCGGACCGAGGCCGCCCGTCTCGGCGAGCACCTGCCGCGCGAGCGCGACGGCGTCCTGCCCCGCGATGCCCGAGCCGAGCAGCACCGCGAGGAGCTCGCCGTCCGAAAGCGCCTTCGGCCCGGCGGCCAAAAGTTTCTCTCTCGGCCGCTCGCCGTGCGGCCACCGATTCAATGCGACCACCTCGATCCTTTCACCACGCGCGATCGGCCCATGCTGCGCGAAACCGCACGTCCGGCGCACCCCGCGAATGTCGGCGACGTCGAAAGAAACGCGGTGCGGCAATCGGCACTCGAAAGCGGCGTCGACAGGCGGTAAGCTCCGCGGGCAACAGGTCGATCCCCATGACGACACCTCCCAACTCGGGCCGGACCCCACGCGGCTCCGGATCTCCCCCAAGAAACGTGCTGCTCGGCGTCACCGGCGGCGTCGCGGCGTACAAGAGCCCGGATCTCGTCCGCCGGCTGATCGAGCGCGGCTGCGACGTGCAGGTCGTGATGACCCGCGGCGCGGCCGAGTTCGTCACGCCGATCACGTTCCAGGCGGTCTCCGGCCGGCGGGTCCGCAACGACCTCTGGGACGAGGCCGCCGAGGCGGCGATGGGCCACATCGAGCTCGCCCGCTGGGCGGACGTCGTGCTCGTCGCGCCGGCGACCGCGCACTTCATCGGCTCCCTCGCCGCCGGCCTCGCCGGTGACCTGCTGACGACGGTATGCCTCGCGACCGAGGCGCCGATCGTGATCGCGCCCGCGATGAATCGGCAGATGTGGGCGAACGCGGCCGTGCAGGCGAACTGCAAGGTGCTGGCCGAGCGCGGCGTCCGCATCCTCGGCCCCGCGGCGGGCGAGCAGGCCTGCGGCGAGCACGGCATGGGGCGGATGCTCGAGCCCGCGGAGATCGCGGCCGCGCTGCTCGACGCCGCGACCCGCGCTTCCGGTCCTCGGCCGCTCGACGGCGTCCGCGCGCTGATCACGGCCGGCCCGACGCGCGAGCCGATCGACCCGGTCCGCTACATCACGAATCGGAGCTCCGGCAAGATGGGCTTCGCGCTCGCTGCCGCGGCCCGCGCCGCGGGCGCCGACGTCGTTCTCGTCAGCGGACCGGTCTCGATGAAGACACCGGAAGGCGTCCGGCGCATCGATGTCGAGACGGCCGAGGAGATGTACCACGCCGTGCATCGCGAGGTCGGTAACGCGGACCTCTTCATCGCGTGCGCGGCGGTCGCGGACTACCGGCCGCAGACCGCGGCCACTGAGAAGATCAAGCGCAGCGAACCCGTGATGCGGCTCGACCTCGTGCGCTCGCCCGATACGCTCGCAAGCGTCGCGGCGCTGCCGAACCCGCCGTTCACGGTCGGCTTCGCCGCGGAGACCCAGAACGTCGCGCAGCACGCGCGCGAGAAGCTCGAGCGAAAGAACGTGGACATGATCGCAGCGAACAAGGTCGGCCCTGACTGCGGTTTCGACCGCGAGACGAACGAGCTCACCGTGTTCTGGCGCGGCGGCGAGCTGCATATCGGCGAGGCGTCGAAGGACGTCCTCGCCGAGCGCCTGATCGCGCTGATCGCCGAGCGCTACCGCGAGCACGGAAAGCGCGATGCGGCCGGGCCGGCGGCGGGCGCGGCGTCCGCCGGGGACGCGAGGGCCGAGGAGCGTCGCGAGTGACGGCGCCGGCGCGGCGCGTCGAGCTCAAGATCCTCGACGAGCGCATCGGCAAACAGATTCCACTGCCGACGCGGGGCACGGCGGGCTCGGCGGGCGTCGACCTCCGTGCGTGCCTCGATCGGCCGTTGACGCTCGACCCTGGGGATTGCCGGCTGATCCCGACCGGCATCGCGATCCATCTCGGCGACCCGGGCCTCGCGGCGATGATCCTTCCGCGGTCGGGACTCGGGCACAAGCACGGTATCGTGCTCGGGAATCTCGTCGGGCTGATCGATTCCGACTACCAGGGCGAGCTGATGATCTCGTGCTGGAATCGCGGACGCGAGCCGTTCACGATCGAGCCGGGGGAGCGCATCGCGCAGCTCGTCGTCGTGCCGGTCGTGCAGGCCGAGTTCGAGATCGTCGAGGATTTCGCTGAAAGCGAGCGCGGCGCCGGCGGGTTCGGCCACACGGGCACGAAGTAACGCGCTCGCGCGCGAGCGGTCAAATGCCCTTCAGCTGCTTGAAGCGCTCGATGTCGCTGTCGAACTGCGCCTTGAGCTTCGCCTGCTCGTCGCGCGTGCGCTCGATCCTCTGCTGATAGCTCGCGATCGACGCCTCGGTGCTCTCGATCTCGCGCGCGAGCTGCTCGGGCAGCTCGGGCGCGTCTTCGCGGTCGCTATACGGCTTGTAGCGCGCGGCGTCCGCGCGAAGCTTCGCGAGGCGCTCTCCGAGCTCGGCAAGATAGAGCTCCGTGACCGTGACCTGCGACTCGAGCATCTCGAGCCGGCTGTCTCGCAGGCGCTCGATGTCCGCGACGGACAGATACGTCGCGAGGAGCATCCGGTCCCGGCGCGCGATCTCGGCCCTCTCGTTGAGCGTGGCCGCCTCCTCAGCACGCTGCCGCTCGAGCGCTTCGAGCTCGTCGCTGGTCAGCGCGCCTTCTTCCCTCGCGATCGGGATGCCCTGGGGATTGAGCACGGTGCGATCCCGGTCGGCGTATTCCGGCGGGACGCGGTCGCCGTAGTGCACGACGCCGTTCTCGTCGACCCATCTATAGAGCCGCTGCCCGAATGCGCCCGTCGCCGGAAGCGCGGCGGCTGCGAGCAACAGGATTACGAGCCTGGCGTTCACTTATGTCAAACCGTGCATCCGGCGAGTTGCCACCACGTATACCAGATTTCGGGGGCGGTGGAAGTGCCGGGACGCGGATTTGCTATCCACGTCTCTGTCCTCCCGGCGCGAGCCGCACCGAGCTCGGGCCGAGTCTCGATCGCCGCACGCCGATTCCGCGCCGGCCGAGCTCGCTAAGGATCGAATTTGGCGCCGTATCGGTTCCGGTACGATCTGAGCGCCGGCAAGAATGACGCGTACTCCTTGTCCTCCTCGAGATGATCGACGAGGTCGGTCAAGGTCACGATGCTCCTGATCGGCACGCCGAGCTCGGCGGAGAGCTGGTCGACGGCCGAGATGCGGCCCTTCGTGCCGACCTCCTCGCGGTCGAGCGCGACGAGCACACCGGCGGGCGTCCCGCCTGCGTCGCGGATCACGTCGAGCACCTCGCGGACCGCGGTGCCCGCGGTGATCACGTCGTCGATGATCAGCACGCGTCCCGAGATCGGTGCGCCGATCGTACGGCCGCCTTCGCCGTGATCCTTCACCTCCTTGCGGTTGTACGCGAACGGATAGTCGAGGTCGTGGTGCTCCGCGAGCGCCGCGGCCGTCAGCGCGACGAGAGGGATCGCCTTGTACGCCGGGCCGAACAGCATGTCGAACTCGATGTCGAGGTCTGCGACCGCCGACGCGTAGCAGCGTCCGACTTTCGCCGCCGCGTAGCCGCTGTTGAAGAGGCCGGCATTGAAGAAATACGGGCTCACGCGGCCCGATTTCAGCTTGAACTCTCCGAACTGAAGGACGCCGAGCTCGAGCGCGAGCTCGAGAAACTCCGTCTTGTAAGCCCTCATCGATGCCTCGCAGCCTGTCGCGGCAGGAAATTCGTGTCAGACACCTTTTCTTGGACGCGCTTCACACCGAAGCGACGCTTTCGTGCGTCGGTGCGGCGGCGACGAGTATCATACAGCGCTCGGATGAACGCGCAGGCACAAACGTCGACGCCCGCGATCGCCGCGGCGCGGAGTCGGCCGCACGGCTGGCGAGACGTGCTGGTTTCGCTTCGGGAGCCGCGCGTGCTCGCGATGCTCGCGCTCGGCTTCTCCGCGGGTCTGCCGTTCCTGCTGACGGGCAACACGCTGGGCGCGTGGCTGCGCGACGAAGGCATCGAGCTCGCCGCGATCGGCTTCCTGTCGTGGGTCGGGCTCGCGTACTCGTTCAAGTTCGTCTGGGCTCCGCTCCTCGATCGCGTCGAGCTGCCGGTGATTCGCCGGCTCGGCAAGCGGCGCAGCTGGATTCTCCTCGCGCAGGCGGGCGTGATCGCGGGTCTCGTCGCGATGACGCTGATCGGTCCAAACGGCGGCCTGGTGATGTTCGGCGCGTTCGCACTCGTCGTCGCGTTCTCGTCCGCGACGCAGGATATCGCGATCGACGCCTGGCGCATCGAGATCTCGCGGAGCGCCGAGGAGCTCGGGCTGATGTCGGCGGCGTATCAGCTCGGCTACCGCGCCGCGATGCTCGTCACGAATGCGTTCATCTTCAACATCGCGGCGCGCACCGGCTGGGAGCTCTCGTACGCGGTGATGGCGGTGCTCGTCGGCGTCGGCGTCGCGGCCGCGCTTCTCGCGTCCGAGCCGCGCACGGAAACGTCCGCCGTCGCGCATCGGAGCGTGCTTCCGCAGGCGGTGGTGCCGATCTGGACGCTGCGCGGGCTCTACGACGCGGTCGTCAATCCGTTCGTGATGTTCTTCGCCGCGCACGGCGCGAAGGCGCTGCTGCTCCTCGCGGCGATCAGCCTCTATCGGCTGCCGGATTTCATCATGGGGCCGATGGTGAATCCGTTCTATGCCGATCTCGGCCTCTCGCGCGACGCGATCGGCGCGATGCGCGCCGGCGTCGGGCTGTGGGGCACGATCGCGGGCGTCGCCGCGGGCGGCTTCTGCGCGGTGCGGCTCGGATTCGTTCCGACGCTCGTGCTCGGCGCGTTCCTCGCGCCGGCGTCGAATCTCGGGCTGACCGCGATGGCGTTCGCGGGTCCCGATCTCGGCGTGTTCGCTGCGGCGCTCACCCTCGAAAACTTCTCCGAAGGCTTCGCCGGCACGGCGCTGATCGCGTGGATGTCGAGCCTCACGACATTCGGCTACGCGGCGACGCAGTACGCGCTGCTGTCGTCGTTCTACGCGATCCTCGGCAAGGTGTTGAAGGGGTTCTCCGGCGTCGCGGTCGAGGCGCTCGAACGGAGCCTCGATCTGATCCCCGCATACGGTGTCTTCTTCGCGTGCACCGCCGCGATCGGCATCCCGTCGGTGCTGGTCGCGATCGCAGCGGCCCGCGCGCACGTTCGCGCCCCGGGCGGTCACGCGACGACCGCGTGAAGCCGTCACGCGGCGCTTACGTCGCCGTCGGCAGGCGCCTGTAGAAGAGATCCTCCGCGACGTGCCCGAGCCGCTCGCCGCGGCGCTCGAACTTCGTCGGCGGCCGCTCGGCGAGCGGATCGCAGGCCACCGTCTCCGCCGCGACCGGCAGCAGCGCGGACGTTGCGAGCACCTCGCGCACGTGCTCGGCATACGGCGCCCAATCCGTCGCGATGTGGAGCAGCGCGCCCGGCTTCATGATCCGCTCGCATTGCGCGATGAAGCCGGGCTGCACGAGCCGCCGTTTGTGATGGCGCTTCTTCGGCCACGGGTCCGGGAAGAACACGTTGATCGCGTCGAACGATGCGTCGGGCAGCATCGCATCGATCACGTCGACGACGTCGCGCACGATGACGCGGACGTTCGTAAGCCGCGCGCGCTCGAGCAGGATCAACAGATGTCCGACGCCGGGCTCGTGCACCTCGACGCCGAGATAGTCGATGTCGGGGTGCGCGGCGGCCGTCGTGACGAGCGCCTCGCCGTCGCCGAAGCCGATGTCGAGCACGCGGGGCGCCGCGCGGCCGAACAGCGCGTCGAGATCGAGGCGCCGCGCTTCGAACGGCACGCCGTAGCGGGGCAGCAGCGTCTCGAGAGCGCGCTGCTGCGCCGCCGTGATGCGGCCCGGTCGCTTGACGAAGCTGCGGATCTTCCGGTGAGGCCGGGCGTCCATGTCGTAGCCCGACGGATCAGTCGACGATCGCCTGATAGACGAGCGCGCGGAGCTTGTCGTGATCGTCGATATCGCCCGCGGGGATGAGCTGCGTCAGGTATACGACGACGAGCTCCTCGGCCGGATCGACCCAGTAGGTGCTGTGATACGCGCCGCCCCAGCCGTACTCACCGACCGAGCCCGGCGTGCCTCGGAGCCCCAAATCCTCGACTATCGAGAACCCGAGGCCGAAACCCTGTCCCGGACGGAACTCGAGGTCGCCGAGGTGATCGACCGTCATCAGCTCGACGGACTTGCGGCTCAGGATCCGTACGCCGTCGAGCTCGCCGCCGTTCAAAAGCATCTGCAGGAAGCGCGCGTAGTCGGTTGCGGTCGACACGAGCCCCGCGCCGCCCGAGAAACTCTTGCGCGGACCGTCGACGTAATCGCCCTGGCCGTTCGGCCCCGTGCCGGTCGCGCGGACGATCGTGCCGTTCCCCGCCGCTGCGTACACCGCCGCCAGCCGGTTGCGCTTCGACTCGGGGACGTAGAAGTGCGTGTCGTTCATGCCGAGCGGACGGAAGATCCGCTCCTCGAGGAACCGGTCGAGCGGCTGTCCCGACACGCGCTCGACGATCACGCCGAGGATGTCGGTGTTGTAGCCGTAAACCCAGCGCTCGCCCGGCTGCGCATCCGCGGGCAGCGCCGCCATGCGCTTGACCGTCTCGGCAATCGGCTCGTTGCGGTGAGCGAAGTACCAGCCCTGGATGCCTGCCTGCTGCCACCGATCGGCCGCGACGCCGGTGCCGTAGCCGAAGCCCGACGTGTGCGTCAGCAGGTCGCGAATCGTGATCGGCCGGCGTGCCGGCACGACATCGTAGCCGCCGCCGTTGCGCGGTACCGCCACCGTCGTTTCCCGAAACTCGGGCAGGTAGTTGCCGACCGGATCGCCGATCAGGAGCTTGCCTTCCTCCTGCAGCATCATCACGGCGGTGCTGACGATTGCCTTCGTCTGCGACGCGATCCGGAACATCGTGTCCGGCGCCATCGGTGCGTTCGACTCGCGGTCGCGCTGGCCGAACGCGTGGAGATAAGCGACCTGCCCGCGCCGCGCGACGAGCGCGACGCCGCCGGCGAGCCGACCCTGCTCGACGTAGTCGTCGAGCGTTTGCGTGAGCCGCTCGAGCCGCTCCGACGACAGCCCGACGGCTTCCGGCCGGGCGCTCTCGAGGGCCGCCGCCGCGACGGCGAACGCGGCGAGCATGACGAAGGCGGGCAGGCGCAACGCGTAGGCAATACGTGTCGTCATCGTTCCTCCGGTCAATTACGAGTCGGCTCGTGCCGAGCCGCGGCGCGCCGCCGCCGGGCGGCCCTGTCGCCCGGCCCGGCACCGCGCCGTGGCCGGGTTATCGTGACGGAGTTTACCGACCGCTGGAAGCCGTCCGGAACCGACGGGCGGATCAAGCCGGAGGCGAGCTGAGGAGCGGCGGTTGGCGAAGCCGCCGGGCGCTCTGTCGCATCGGCACTTCGTGCCAGGACGGCACCGAGACGGCCACAGGGCCTCACCTCGACGCCGTCTGGACGGTCGGGTGCCTCGGACGCGGGGGAGACTGCGCGGCGCCGCTCCATTGGCCGGCCGACGGAGGAGGCTGCCGAACCAGGTGTCGACGCATCGCCGCTTGACAGGTTCTCCCTGGCGTATATAAAGACGGCTCGAGACTGAATAACGATAAAGACGTTCCCGCATTAAGAAATACTGCCGTGATCTAGAGCGGCAGCGCTTCGCATGCGCTCCATGCGATCGGCGCCAACGAGCTCGGGCGGCGTCGGCCGTTGTGAGGTTTCCGCCAAGATGTAATCGAGCCGGGGGACTCGATGTTCGTCGAAGACGAACGGCATAGGCACGAGCAGGATCGACAAGAGCCGAGGGAACACGCCGGGGAGAAGCGGACGAAGCTCGGTCTTGCGTTGTCCGGAGGCGGCTTCCGTGCCTCCTTCTTCCACGTCGGCGTGCTCGCACGGCTCGCCGAGCTGGGGCTGCTCCGGCACGTCGAGGTGATCTCGGCGGTTTCCGGCGGATCGATCATCGCCGCCCTCTACTACCTCTACGTGAAGCGCCTGCTCGAAAAGAAGCCCGACGACGAGATCGAGGACAAGCATTACGTCCTGATCGTACGGTGCATCGAGCGGCGGTTTCTCGCTGCCGTGCAGAAGAACTTCCGCATGCGGACTTTCGGGAATCTGCGCAAGAGCCTGCGCATGGTGTGCCCGAATTACTCGGAAAGCGACCGTCTCGGTGAGCTTTTCGACGAGCTTCTGTATCGGCCCGTGGCGGCGCGGGGTTCGAAAGATTCGATCGAGATGCGCGACCTTCGCATCCGACCGAACGGAGGGGGGCACGAGTTTCGACCGCGCGAACACAATCGGCGGCGTAAAGCGAAGGTACCGATCCTGATCCTGAACGCGACGTCGCTCAATACGGGGCACAACTGGCGCTTCGAGGCCTCGCGCATGGGGGAGCCGCCGCCCCGCAGGCCTCGAGAGCTCGACGCCGACAAGAACATGCGACTCATGCGCGCGCCATCCTACGAGGACATCGCCGAGCACCAGCAAAAATTCGAGCTCGGTCTTGCGGTCGCGGCCTCGGCGAGCGTGCCGGGTATCTTCGTGCCGCTCGCGATCAGCCGGCTCTACGAGGGCGGCGTTCGCGTCCAGCTCGTCGACGGCGGCGTGCACGACAATCAGGGCATTCAGGCGCTGCTCGACGAACGCTGCACGCACTTCATCGTGAGCGACGCGTCTGCCCAGCTTCCCGACGAGATCGACGTTCCCACGAGCGACCTCGCGGTCGTGCTCCGCAGCAACGACATCCTGATGGATCGCGTGCGCGAAGCACAGATGTTCGCGCTGTTCGAAGAGCACGGTGACAACACGGCTTTCATCCACCTTCGCAAGGGGCTTCCGGTCGATTACATCCCATGGCTCCGCCCGGACTGCAAACGGGTCGACGCACCGCCCGCCGCGGCGGAGGCCTCCTGCTCGATGTTCGGCGTGCACTGCGACGTGCAGGATCTGCTCTCCAGAGCGCGCACCGATCTCGACTCGTTCTCGGAAATCGAGGCGCAGTCGCTGATGCTCGATGCATATCTGATGAGCGGCCCAGAGCTGAGCTCGCTGCCTGGCGCCCGCGCGGAGCCTCTGGAGCGCAGGTGGAAATTTCTCGCGATCAAGCCTTGGATGGAGCGCCCGACCGAGCAGTACCTGCGGCACCTGCGGGTCGCGCAGCGACGTTTCGCCAAGGTGCTCGGCCTGAGCAGGGTGCTGCTCGTCACGTCGCTCGTCGCCGCTTTGGTGCTTCCAGTGCTCTTGTGGCGGCTCGCGCAGGTGCTGGCGGCGTGGATGGGGACCGAGATCGGGCTCGGTCGCCTGCTGTTCGCCGTCGCCGCCGCGGTGGGGTTCGGCCTGCTCCTTTCGGCAGCGGTGTCGGTCGCTGGACGCGCGACCGGAAGCCGGCTGTTCGCGCGCGTGCGCCGAGAGATCTATCGGGTCGTCGTGCGCGCTGCGCTGCCCGCGCTCGCATTTCCGTTCGTTTGGCTCGACCTGCTGCTGCTCGATCGGCTGTTCCTTCGTCTCGGCCGCGTGTCGGGGCTCGAGCCGCCGTTCGAACCGGAAGGCGGTACGGCGCCACTTTGTCGGCGGCACCGCGAATGCCGGCGCTATCGCGTTCCGGGCGCGCGATGTCCCGCCAACCGCCCGTCGCCGTCATCGACAACGACTGTTTCACCTGGAGATACGCCATGGCCAACGACGCAATGATCATCGCAGTCGACCGCATCCGGTTCCTCTGGCCGCGCGCGAAGAAAATGACCCTTTACGCGGTCGGCATCGCGGGCGACAACCGCGGCAAGGTCCTCGTCACCGAGCCGCCGAGCCTCACGACGATCAAGCACGTTCCGCGCGCCGCGAGACCCGCCGTCTGGGAATTCGGCGGTGACGGCTATCCGATCTATCAGCGCACGGGCGGGTTGCCCGATATCGTCGTCGCGCACCTGCTGATCGTCCGCTCGCGTTCGCGGACTCGGCGGGCCGGCGAGATCGTTTCCGCCGTCGCGAAGAGCGACGAGGCGAAATCCGTCATGGAGACCGCGAGCAGCGCGCTGAAGACCGCGGGCGGGCTGGCGGGAGCATCTCCGCTCAACCTCGTGCTGCCCGTGGTCGATCTGATCGGCCGGCTCATCTCGGGTAAGAAAGACAAGGTGCTGCAGACGATCTCCGGCTCGCTGTTTCTCGATGCTGCGCGGAAGAGCCAGGACAGCTTCTCGGACACGATCCTGTCGGCGGACGGCAACATCGCGGTCGATGCGGATGCGTTCCTGTTCGACGCGGAGGAGGACGAGGACAGCGTAGCCGAAACGCGCGAGGCCGAGACGCAATTCGAGGCGGACGGACTGCTGGTGAAGGCCGGCGTGTGACGGGCGATACCGGGGCCGTGCGTGTCGCGCATCGCGATTCACGCGGTGCGCTCACGCGCCGAGCCGACCGGACGCTGCCAGCCGCATGCGGCCGATCCAACAGGTTCGACAGCGTTATATGGGGCTCAAGGGATGAAGAGTGGAGCGGGTGATGGGAATCGAACCCACGTCATCAGCTTGGGAAGCTGAGGTTCTACCATTGAACTACACCCGCTCGGAGGACTTACCTCGTCAGACCGGGCTGACGGGCCGATTTTAAGCAATTCTAGCGCGGAGCGCACCAGCGTCCCGCCGTCGGCCGAGAACGGCGGCCGTCGCCGGAAGGAGACAACCGGGCGCCGGCGAGGTTCCCCGCGGCGCCCCGGCCTCGGCCGCCGGCGCGGCTCGGACGAGCCTCGGGGCGTACGCTATGGCCCTTCCGTTCTCTTTGCGAGATACTTGCGCGCCTCAGAACTTAGAAGCGCGCCGCGCGGCCAGCACAGGCTCGATGCGAAACTTGGATGCGCGCAGTGACCTTCGTTTCAGGCGTGCGCCGGCCGGCGACGCCGGCATCGACGGCCCCGACGTGGACGCATGCCGCAGAGCTGGATTTGAGGGCTAACCGTGGAGCAGCAAAGCACCCGACCGCGTACGGTTTTCATCATCGACGACCACCCGATCGTCCGGAAGGGCCTCGCCCAGCTCCTCGACGAGGAGCCGGATCTCGTCGTGTGCGGCGAGGCGGCGGACGTGCACGAAGCCCGCATCGGGCTCGAGCGTACTCGCCCCGACGTCGTGATCCTCGACCTGTCGCTCCGAGACAGCGACGGGCTCGAGCTGATCAAGGAGATCCGCGCGAAGTACGGCCAGCTGCCCGTGCTCGTGCTGTCGATGCACGACGAGACGATCTACGCGGAGCGGCTGCTCAGCGCCGGGGCGAACGGCTACATCATGAAGCAGGCGGCGAGCGACCAGCTCATCGCCGCGCTGCGGCGCGTCCTCGCCGGCGGCGTCTACGTCAGCGACCGCATCAGCGCGAGCATGATCGAGCGGTTCGCGGTCGCGCGGCGCAAGCACGCGATCGATCCGATCGAGCGCTTGAGCAACCGCGAGGTGCAGGTGCTCAACCTGATCGGCCGCGGCAAGTCGACCCGGGAGATCGCGAAGGACCTGTGCCTCAGCATCAAGACGATCGAGTCGCATCGCCAGCGGATCAAGAAGAAGCTGAGCCTCGACAGCTCTCCCCGCCTCGTGCAATTCGCCGTGAACTGGTACGCGCGCCAGCCGTGACGCGGCGTGGCGCGCCCGCGCAACACCTTTAGACTACACAAGTTCTCGGACACGTCCGCCGACCTACGTTAGGATGGGCGTTGCGACGCGCTTTCGGGCGGCGGAAGCCCGAAAGCGGCCGTGTGCGTCCGGCGCGATGCGGCGAACGCCCGAAATGCCGCACGCGCGTGACATATCACTGAGGAATACGCGATGGGACGACTATTCAAGCTGATCGGCATCGTCATCGGCGCCCTGGTCGTGCTCGTGATCGCGGTCGCGGTCGGCGTGGCGCTCTTCTTCGATCCGAACGACTACAAGGATCAGATCACCGCCGCGGTCGCGAACGCCACCGGACGCGAGCTGACCCTCGAAGGCGACCTCGAGCTCAGCGTCTTCCCGTCGCTCAGCATCTCGCTCGGCCCGGCACGTCTCAGCAACGCGGAAGGGTTCGGCGACCAGCCGTTCGCGGAGATCGAGCGCGCGTCGCTCGACGTCGAGCTGCTGCCGCTCCTCTCCCGTCGGATCGAGGTCGGCGAAGCACGGCTCGACGGCCTCGTGCTCAATCTCGCGCGGGACGCGCAGGGCCGGAACAACTGGCAGGATCTCGGCGGTGATGGTGCCGCGGCCGAGGAGACGCCGTCCGCGGAGCAGGGCGGCGGCGCGCCGAACGTCTCGCTGAACGTCGACGTGATCCGCGTGACCGACTCCGAGGTGCGCTGGAACGACGCGGCCACCGGCAGCAGCTGGACGCTCGGGGCGTTCAACCTCGTCGCGTCGAACTTCGGACCGAGCACGGCGTTCCCGGTCGAGACGAGCTTCACCGTGTCCAGCGAGGACCTGCGGGTCGCGGTCGCCGCCGAGACGCTCGCGACGCTGTCGCTCGAGGAGAACGTCTATCGCCTCGAGAACCTCGTCGTCCGGCTCGCCGGTGAGGGCGCGAGCTGGCCCGGCGGGCAAGGGGAGGCGCGGCTCGCATTCGCGGCGTTCACGGCGAACCTGAACGACGAGACGCTCGATCTCGACGATCTCACGCTCGAGATGCTCGGCGTCACCGCACGCGGCTCTCTCGAGGGCCGCGCGCTATTCAGCAACCTCGCGCTCGGCGGCAGCGTCGCGATCGAGCCGTTCGATCCGAGCGCGCTGCTCCGCGTCTTCGACATCACCCTCGAGACGGCGGACCCAAGCGTGCTGAAGCGGGCGAGCGCCGAGGCGCGCTTCGCCTACGACGCGAGCCGCATCGGCATGGAGGACATGCGGCTCGCGCTCGACGATTCGACGCTGACCGGCAGCGTCGCGCTGCAAGGCGAGTCGCTGCGCTTCGATCTGACGGTCGACCAGATCAACATCGACCGTTATCTGCCTCCGGCGGCCGAGGGCGAGGCCGCATCCGCGGAAGAAGGCTCGATCGACGAGGTGGATCTCCCGCTCGATGCGCTGCGGACGCTCGATGCGTCGGGCCGGCTCGCGTTCGGCACGGCTCAGTTCGCCGGCGTGATGCTGAGCGACGCGAGCTTCACGCTGACCGCGGGGAACGGCCGCGTGCGCCTCGAGCCCGCCGCGAGCCTCTACGGCGGGACGCTTGCCGCGAACATCCTCCTCGAGATCGAGCAGGACGCGGCGCGCGCGTCGCTCATGTCCGAGCTCAAGAACGTCGATCTGCTGCCGCTCGGCCGCGATCTGCTCGACTCGGAGATGGTGTCGGGGCGCGGCGACCTGACGCTGAACCTGACGACGACCGGCTCGAACGTCGGTCAAATGCGCCGTGATCTCGACGGCGACGTCGCCTTCACGCTGTCCGACGGCGCGTGGGAAGGCTTCGACCTCTGGTTCGAGCTCGTGCGCGCGATGGCCGTGTTCGAGGGGCAGGGACGGCCGGAGCGGCCGGAGGGCGCGCGCCGCACGCCGTTCTCGTCGGTATCGGCGACCGGCGTCGTCGAGGACGCGATCCTGACCAACCGCGACCTGAACGCGACGCTGCCGTTCATGCGGGTCGACGGCCGCGGCACGGTGAATCTGCTGACCGACGCGCTCGACTTCGATCTCGTCGCGACGTTCGTCGACGGTGAGTGGCTGCAGTCCGAGCCGCTGATGGCCGGCCTCGCCGGTGACCAGCTGCCGCTTCGGGTCGGCGGCACCGTCGCCGAGCCCTCCGTCCTGCCCGACTTCGGCGCGATGGTGCGGGCGCGCGCGAGCGAGGCCGTGCAGCAGCGGGTAGAGGAGGAGCGCAGCGAGCTGCAGGAACGTGTCGAGCAGGAGCGCGAGGAAGTGCGCGAAGAGCTGCGAAACCGCTTGCGAGGGTTGTTCCAGTGATGCGTTCGAACAGGGCCATTGCGTTCGTCTCCGTGCCGGCGCTCGCGGCGAGCGCCGTGGCGTCGGCGGCGGAGCTTCATTCGCTCGAGGTGACGCGGCCCGAGCCCGGAAAGTTCGAGCTCGTCGCCGAGACGTTGCTCGAGGCGGACGTCGAAGCGATCTTCGACGTGCTGACCGACTACGAGGACGGCGCGTTCGGCCGGATCTCGAGCGTCTACAAGGAAAGCGATTACCTCGAGCCCGCGCCGGACGGCACGCCGCTCGTCTACACGCGGATGGAAGGCTGCATGCTGTGGTTCTGCAAGAGCCTCACACGCGTCGAGCGGCTCGAGACCGAGCCGCCGCACTTCATCCGCACGGTCGCGCTGCCCGAGCAAAGCGACTTCGAGTTCGCCGTCTCCGAATGGGAGCTCCGTCCCGTCGCAGGCGGCACCGAGGTCAAGTACCGGCTCGTGATCGATCCCGACTTCTGGGTGCCGCCGGTCATCGGTCCGTGGGTGCTGAAGCGAGAGCTTCGTGCCGGCGGCGAGCGCGCGATCTACCGGATCGAGCGGCTCGCGCGCGGCCTGCCGACGGGGCTCGAGCGGGGAAAGGGCATCGACGAAGAAGAGCTCGCGAGAGCGGACTGACGGCCGCGTCCCGTGTAACGGCGTCGTCGTCAATGGCGCCGCTCATTGCAGCGCATTGCGGACGAATTCCGAATGACCGATTTTGCGGCCCGACTCCTCGAGTGGTACGACCGCTCGGGGCGGCACGATCTGCCGTGGCAGCGCGACCGGAGGCCTTACACGGTCTGGGTCTCCGAGATCATGCTGCAGCAGACCCAGGTCGCGACCGTGATCCCGTATTTCGAGCGCTTCGTCACGCGCTTCCCCGACGTCGCGGCGCTCGCCGCGGCACCACTCGACGACGTGCTCGCGCTCTGGGCCGGTCTCGGTTACTACGCGCGCGCGCGGAACCTGCATCGTGCGGCGCGGATCGTCGTCGAACGGCACGGCGGCGAGCTCCCCGCGACGCTCGAGGCGCTGATGGCGTTGCCCGGCATCGGCCGGTCGACGGCCGGCGCGATCCTGGCCCAAGCGAGGGGGCTGCGTTATCCGATCCTCGACGGCAACGTGAAGCGGGTGCTCGCACGCTACCATGCGATCGAAGGATGGCCCGGCGAGCGCGCGATCGAGGCGCGTCTCTGGGCCCTCGCCGACGCGCACACGCCGGAGATCCGCGTTGCCGATTACACGCAGGCGATCATGGATCTCGGCGCGATGCTCTGCGTGCGCCGTCGTCCCGCGTGCGCGGTCTGTCCGGTCGAGCAAGGCTGCGCCGCTCGCAGGCTCGGGATCGAGGCGTGCGTGCCGGCGCCGCGGCCGAAGCGCGAGCGGCCGCAGCGGCGGCGCGCGATGCTCGTCGTCCGCGACGCCGAAGGACGCGTGCTCCTCGAGCGGCGTCCGGAGCGCGGGATCTGGGGCGGGCTCTACAGCCTGCCCGAGCTCGACGACGGCGACAGCGCGCACGAGTGGTGCGTGCGGCGCCTCGGCGCGAGCCCGGTCGACGAAGTCGAGCTCCCGGTGCTCTTGCATTCGTTCACGCATTTCGATCTGACGATCGCGCCGCGTCTCGTGAGGCTCGCCACCGATTGCGGAGCCGTGATGGAATCGGAGAGTCTCGTTTGGTATAACGCCGCGGCGCGATCGAACCTGGGGATAGCAGCGCCGATTCGTGCGTTGCTCGATCGACTGCCTGCGCCCGGCGAGGAGACAGCGTGGCCAGAACCGTCCATTGCGTAGTGCTCGGCACCGAAGCCGAAGGTCTCGACAAGCCGCCGTATCCGGGCGAGCTCGGCAAGCGGATCTACGAGAACGTGTCGAAGATCGCGTGGCAGCGGTGGCTCAGGCATCAGACGATGCTGATCAACGAGTACCGTCTCACGCCGATCGAGCCGAAGGCGCGCCAGTTCCTCGAGCGCGAGATGGAGAAGTTCTTCTTCGGCGAGGGATCGGAAGCGCCGCCCGACTACCGCCCCGAGTAGATCGTCACTCGGCGAGCCGCGCGGCGAGCCGCTCGCAACGCGCGATCAGCCGCTCGCCGCCGATCCGTTTCGCGAGCTCGGGGAACTTCGGTCCCGGGCCGCGCCAGCGAAGCTCGTCGACATCCGAGAAGAGATCGACGTCCGTGCGAAGCGTCGCGAGCGTCTTGAAGAGCAGCGCCTTGCTGCGGTTCGGCTCGCGGAGCACGGACTCGGGGATATCCTCGATCCGGCCGTAGCGGCGGAGCAGCCGCGTCGCCGTGACCTTCCCGTAGCCGGCAAGGCCCGGATAACCGTCGGCCGCATCGCCGACGAGCGCGAGCCAGTCGGGGATCAGCTCCGGCGGCACGCCGAACTTCTCGCGGATCGCGTCCGCATCGCGGATCTCCTTGCTGCGTCGATCGACCTGCACGACGCGGTCGCCGCGCACGCACTGCGCAATGTCTTTGTCCGTCGTCCAGATGCAGACCTTCTCGACGCGCGCGTCCGCGGCCGCGATTCGCGCGGCGCACGCGAGCGCGTCGTCGGCCTCGAGCTCGACCATCGGCCACACGACGACGCCCATCGCGGCGAGCGCTTCCTCGAGCGGATGGAACTGCGCGAGCAGCTTGGGCTCGATCCCTTCCCCGGTCTTGTAGTCCGGCCAGAGCTCGTTGCGGAACGACTCGATCACGTGATCGGTGGCGACGCCCAAGTGCGTCGCGCCCTGCTCGATCATCTCGAGCACGGTGCCGAGCACGCCGACGACGGCCCCGAAGGGCTGCTTTCGGCCTTTCTCGAAGCGCTGAAGGCCATAGAAGTGCCGGAACAGCTCGTATGTCCCATCGACGAGGTGGACGATCATTGACGATCCTGCGCGAACGAAAGTGCTCCATGATGCCTCGCGCGCACGCCCCGCGCGTGCCGCTATACTGATGCGCGCGCCGCGCCGTTTCCGCGGGCGCCGGAGGGGGGGACATGTCCGCACGTCGAAGCATTCATCTTGCTCTCGGTATCGCCGCGGCCGGCATCGCGGCCTGCGACTCCGACACCGTCAGCCAAAGCACGGCACCGGTCGCCGAAGCGGAAGCGCCGCGCGCGGCGGCCGTCGGCGCCGATCGCCTCGTCAACGCGGAGCGCGAGCCCGGCCAGTGGATGTCGCATGGACGGACCTACTGGGAGCAGCGCTATAGCCCCCTCGCGCAGATCACGAAGGAGAACGTCGGCGAGCTCGGGCTCGCGTGGTATGCCGACTTCGACACGGCCCGCGGGCAGGAGGCGACGCCGCTGATGGTGGACGGCGTGATCTACGTGTCGACCGCGTGGAGCAAGGTCAACGCGTACGACGCCGTGACGGGCGCGCTCCTCTGGAGCTACGACCCCGAGGTGCCGGGCGGCTGGGCCGTGCACGCGTGCTGCGACGTCGTCAATCGCGGCGTCGCGGTCTGGGAAGGCAAGGTCTTCGTCGGCACGCTCGACGGGCGGCTCGTCGCGCTCGACGCCGCGACCGGAAGGGAGCTCTGGGACGTCAACACGATCGACCGCACGAAGCCTTACACGATCACCGGCGCACCGCGCGTCGTGAAAGGGAAGGTGCTGATCGGCAACGGCGGCGCCGAGATGGGCGTGCGCGGCTATGTCTCCGCGTACGACGCCGAGACCGGCGAGCTCGTGTGGCGCTTCTACACCGTGCCTGGGAACCCGGCGGACGGCTTCGAGAATCCGATCCTCGAGCGCGCCGCGGAGACGTGGAGCGGCGAGTGGTGGACGCTCGGCGGCGGCGGCACGGTCTGGGATTCGATGGCGTACGATCCCGAGCTCGATCTCCTCTACATCGGCACCGGCAACGGCTCGCCGTGGAATCACACGTTCCGCAGCAACGGCGAAGGCGACAACTGGTTCCTCGCGTCGATCGTCGCGCTCGATCCGGACGACGGCTCGTACGTCTGGCACTACCAGGTCTCGCCGGGCGAGACCTGGGACCACACCGCGACCCAGCAGATCACGATCGCGGACCTCGTCATCGACGGCGAGACGCGGCGCGTCGTGATGCAGGTGCCGAAGAACGGTTTCTTCTACGTGCTCGACGCCGCTACGGGCAAGCTGATCTCGGCGGAGAACGTCACCGAGGTCGCGTGGGCGACGCATATCGATCTCGAGACCGGACGCCCGGTCGAGACGCCCGAAGCACGCTATAACGTGACCGGCCAGCCGTTCGTGTCGACGCACAACCCGAACGGCGTGCACACGTGGCATTCGATGTCGTACAGCCCGCAGACGGGCCTCGTCTACATTCCGATTCACGGCTCGCCGTTCGTGTTCGCTCATCCCGAGTCGTTCACGCCGGTCTCGATGGCGGCGAATCAGGGCCTCGACTTCAGCGGCAACGCGATGCTCGATCCGGACGAGGTGCTCGCGAACACCTACGGCCGGCTGATCGCGTGGGATCCGGTCGCGCAGCGTGAGGTGTGGCGCGTCGAGCGCGCGGGTCCGGCGAACGGCGGTGCGTTGTCGACGGCCGGCGGGCTCGTGTTCCAGGGCACGGGCTCTGGGCAGTTCACCGCGCTCGACGCCGAGACCGGCGAGGAGCTCTGGTCGACGCACGTGCAGACCGGTGTGATCGCGGCGCCGATCAGCTACGAGGTCGACGGCGAGCAGTACGTCGCGATCGTCGTCGGCACCGGCGGCTCGTGGGGCGTGATTGCCGGCCCGACGAACATGAAGGGCTTCGCGCTGCCGAACGTGTCGCGTCTGCTCGTCTTCAAGCTCGGCGGCACGGCACAGCTGCCGCCGGCGCCCGAGTTCCAGCGTCCGTCGATGATGCCGCCGCCGCTCGAGGCGTCGCCGGAGACCGTTGCGATGGGCGCGCCGCTCTACGAGACGCACTGCGGCAGCTGTCACGGCGCCGGCGTCGTCGGCACCGGCATCCTGCCGGATCTGCGGCGGAGCTCGTATTTGCATGATCCGAACGCATGGGCGCAGGTCGTGATCGGCGGCGCGCTCGAGCCGAGGGGCATGGCCTCGTTCGCGCCGGTGCTGAACGCGGAGCAGGCTCAGGCGGTCCGGGCGTACGTCGTGATGCGCGCGAATCAGGACGCGGCGGCGGAGGCGGCTGCGCAATAGCACCGACGAGCGACGTCGACCCCGTGATCCGCGCGGCGCGGCGCGGGGTGATCGTCTGCCCTGTCTGCGGAGCGCCGCTCGACGCGGACGAGCGGACGCTCCGCTGCGGCAGGCGACACGCGTTCGATCGGGCACGGGAGGGCTATTGCCATCTGGCGCCCGCGGGGCACGGCAAGACCGCGATGCGGGGCGATACGCGCGAGATGCTGCGTGCGCGGCGGCGCATCTTCGAGCGCGGATTCTACGCGCCCCTTGCCGAAGCGCTCGCGGAGCGGATCCTCAGGGAACCGATCTCGCCCGGATTCACCGTGCTCGATGCGGGCTGCGGCGAGGGGTATTACATCGGGCACGTCTCACGTGCGCTTGCCGAGCATGTCCCCGACGCGGCGTGCTGCTCGATCGGCGTCGACGTGTCGAAGGACGGGCTCAAGCTCGCGGCGCGCGCGCATCACGACGTGTGCTTCGTCGTCAACGACGTGACGCATCGGCTCACCGTCGCCGATCGGTGTGTCGACGTGCTGCTCGATGTGTTCGCACCGCGGAACGCGGCGGAGTTTGCGCGCGTCGTGAAGCGCGGCGGGCTGCTCGTCGTCGTGATCCCGCATGCGCGGCACCTCGAGGAACTGCGTGAGCGGCTCCCGCTTCTCGGCATCGAGCCCGAGAAGCGGGAGAGAGTGATTGCGAGGCTCGGCGAAGCCTTCAGGCTCGAAGCGGAGCGGGCGCTCGATTACCGCCGCGCGCTCGACGCGGAGGACGTGCGCGATCTCATCGGGATGACGCCGAGCGCTTGGCATCTCGACACTGCGGACATCGAGCCGGTGCAATCGTGGCAGCGCACGGAGGTCACGTTCGCGATGCGCTTGCTTGCGTTTCGCCGCGGGCGGGATGCTTCAGACACGTTTTTCGGGCGCGAACACGGTGTCTGACACAACCGGTCACACCCGCACTTAGGTCGCTGCTCCGGCTCCGCGTTTTTCCATCGCTGCCTGCCCGTGCCGCCCTTCCGCGAACTCCTCGATCATCTTTTTCGTGAACGCAGGCAGATCGTCGGGCTTCCGGCTCGACACGAGCCCGTTGTCGACGACGACCTCCTCATCGACCCACTGGGCGCCGGCGTTCTTGAGATCCGTCGCGATCGACGGATACGACGTGATCTTCCTGCCGGAGACGACGCCTGCGTCGATCAGCGTCCATGGGCCGTGGCAGATCACGGCGACGGGCTTGCCCGCGCTGAAGAACGACTTCACGAAGTCGAGCGCGCGCTGATTCATGCGGAGCTTGTCCGGGTTCATGACGCCGCCGGGCAGCACGAGCGCGTCGTAGTCTTTCGGGTCGGCGTCGTCGAGCGGCGTGTCGACCGGCACCTCGTCGCCCCAATCCTTGAAGTTCCAACCTTTGACTTTGCCCTTGACCGGCGAGACGACCTCCGTCTCCGCGCCCGCTTCCTCGAGCGCCTTGCGCGGCTCGGTCAGCTCGACCTGCTCGAAGCCGTTCTCGACGAGCATCGCGACGCGCTTTCCTTGCAGTGATTTGGCCATCGGGGATCCCTCCGTGCTGTCGTGTGCGGGAGGAGGGAGCAGGATCCGTGCCACTGAAAAGACGAAAATCGGGGTCAGACCCCTTTTTCCGAGAAATTGGGGTCAGACCCCACTGCGCCTTTTGCGAAAAAGGGGTCTGACCCAATTTCTCGTGCGCGCGAACCTGGCGGTACGTCGCTACGTCGCCGCAGGCAGCTTTAGCATCGGCACGAAGCCCGGCAGCGACTCGATCCGCCGCAGCCACGCCGCGATGCTCGGGTAGGGCGTCAGCGAGATGCCGCCTTCGGGCGCGTGCGCCGTGTACGTGTAAAGCGCGAGGTCCGCGATCGTCGGCGATGGGCCGGTCAGGAAATCGCGCTCGCCGAGGATCTTCTCGAGGATGCCGAACAGGTTTGCCGACACGGCCTTCGCGCGCTCGTAATCGAGCGGCAAGTTTCGCACCTTGATGATGCGCGCGGCGGCAGGACCGGCCGCGAGCTCGCCCGCCGCGACCGAGAGCCAACGCTGGACCTGTGCGGCGGCCACGGGGTCGTCCGGATACCAGCTGCGGGAGTCGTCGTAGCGCTTCGCGAGATAGACGAGGCAGGCGTTGCTGTCCGCGAGCACCACGTCGCCGTCCTCGAGCACGGGAAGCTGCCCGAAGGGGTTCTTCGCGAGGAACTCCGGCGACTTGTGCTCGCCGTTCGCGAGATCGACGTCGATCAGCTCGGCCGGAATGCCGAGAATCGACAGGAACAGCTGCACGCGATGCGCGTGCCCGGAAAGCGGGTGACGATAGAGGCGGACGGGACGAGCAGGCGCTGTCACGGCATTCTCCGGGACGACGTTCTCTCGGGTCTCGAGGGCGTCACCGATTCAGCCGATGATCGACCAGCTCCTGAACGACCGACGGATCCGCGAGCGTCGACGTGTCGCCAAGCTCCTGGTAGTCGTTCGCCGCGATCTTGCGCAGGATGCGCCGCATGATCTTTCCGGAGCGCGTCTTCGGCAGGCTCGGCGCCCACTGGATGAAATCCGGCGTCGCGATCGGCCCGATCTCGCGGCGGACCCAATCGACGAGCTCTTTTCGGAGCTCGTCGGTCGGCGCCTCGCCCGCGATCAGCGTCACGTACGCGTAGATGCCCTGGCCCTTCACGTCGTGCGGGAACCCCACGACCGCGGCCTCGGCGACCTTCGGATGCGCGACGAGCGCGCTCTCGATCTCGGCCGTGCCCATCCGGTGACCGGACACGTTGATCACGTCGTCGACGCGGCCGGTGATCCAGTAGTAGCCGTCCGCGTCGCGACGCGCGCCGTCGCCGGTGAAGTACTTGCCGGGGAACTGCGTGAAGTAGGTTTCGACGAAGCGCTGGTGATCGCCGAACACGGTCCGCATCTGACCCGGCCAGCTGTCGAGCAGCACGAGGTTGCCCGTCGCCTCGCCTTCGAGGAGATTCCCTTCGCCGTCGACGATGCCAGGCTTGACGCCAAAGTAGGGCTTCGTCGCCGACCCCGGTTTCTGTGCGATCGCGCCCGGCAGCGGCGTGATCAGGATGCCGCCGGTCTCCGTCTGCCACCACGTGTCGACGACCGGGCAACGGCCATCGCCGACGACGCGGTGATACCACTCCCATGCCTCGGGGTTGATCGGCTCGCCGACCGTGCCGAGGAGCCGCAGCGTTTTCCGCGAGCAGCGCTTCACCGGCTCCTCACCTTCGCGCATCAGCGCGCGGATCGCCGTCGGCGCCGTGTAGAGGATGTTCACGCCGTGCTTGTCGACGACCTGCCAGAAGCGGCTCGCGTCGGGATAATTCGGCACGCCCTCGAACATCACGATCGTCGCGCCGTTCGACAGCGGCCCGTAGACGATATAGCTGTGGCCCGTGACCCAGCCGACGTCCGCGGCGCACCAGT
>CAZKNH010000042.1:0-5609 GCA_964553875.1 uncultured Gammaproteobacteria bacterium
CAAAGAAAACGGGGTCTGACCCCGATTTCCTTCGGGGGGCAGAGCCCGGGAAATCGGGGTCTGACCCCGATTTTTACGACGCGCGCTGCTTCAGGGCTTCGATCGCGAGGCGGGTCTCGCGGTTCGGGTCGTTTCGCATCCGAACCGTTTCGCCGAACATCATCGTTGGATACCGCTCGGGGTCGAACGGCGGCCAGTACGGCATATCCGCATGGTTCGGGTTGCCGGTGCGCGCGAACGCGGCCCAGGCGGCGCTCATCACGTGGCCGAGCTCGTATCGCGACTGCGCGGAGCCGGTCATCGACGCGCCGATGTCGAGATTGTAGAAGACGAACGGAATGTCGAGCGTGTGATACGCGCCCATGCGGTTGTTGTGCACGGGCGAGTGCCAGTCGAAGAAGTAGAGGTACGCAGGCGCCGCGTGCTGCGCGTGCTTCAAACGGCACATCTCCTGCGCGCTCCAGCGGCGCGTGTTGTCGGCATCGGCCGTGAGCCACAGCATCTGGTTGCGGCGGTCAGGATAAGTGCGCTTGTAGAGATCGACGAGGCGCCGTCCTTCCGCCGGATCGCCGTTCGCGATCCTCGTCGTGAACCGCTCGAGCATCTCCTCGTCGGAGAGATCGTACTCGGGCGGGCCGAGCCAGCCGTCCTCCGTCTCGGTCGAGCCGGTCATGAACGGCACGTTCGCCGAGTACGACGGCGCGCTCGGATCCCACTGGTGCCGCGGCAGGATCCTGCCGTCGATCACGGGCCCCGTCCCGAGGCGCGGTATGCGCGGCTGCTGGTAGTACGCGGCCTGGATCTGCCGGAAGTCGAGCTCTTGCAGCTTGTCGAGCTGATCGGCACGCAGCCCGAGCCGGCGCAGGAGCTGCTCGGCGCCCGCGGTCGCATCGTCCGCCGTCTGCCCGCGGAACGCGAAGCCGCTCTGCGCGATCGCGCGGTGGAAGAGCCCGCGTGCCGACGGCATCGCCATCAGCGTCGTCGTCTTGCCGCCGCCGCCCGACTGCCCGAAGATCGTGACGCGATCCGGGTCGCCGCCGAAGTTCTCGATGTTGTCGCGCACCCACTCGAGCGCGGCGACGAGATCCTGCATCCCGACGTTCGTCGAGCGCGCCCACTTCTCGCCGCCCAGGTCGGCGAGATGCAGAAAGCCGAAGATGTTGAGCCGGTGATTCACCGCGACGACGACGACGTCTTCCTTCTTCGCGAGATTCGTCCCGTCGTAGAGCAGGTAGTTGCCCGAGCCGACCGAGAATCCGCCGCCGTGCAACCAGACCATGACCGGACGGGCTTTGCCGTCGAGCCCCGGAGTGAAGACGTTCACCGTGAGGCAATCTTCGCTCTGCGGTGTGTGACGGTTCAGCGCCGTCACGACCGGTGCGGGCTCCTCGGCGCCCGGCTCGATCGGCGCGGCGAACGTGATCTCGAAATGATCCCGAACGCCGGACCATGGCGCAGGCGGCTGCGGCGGCATGAAACGGTTCGCGCCTTCGGTCGGGGCGCCGTACGGCACGCACCAGAACTGATGCACGCCGTCACGCAACAGTCCCCGGACCCGGCCCGCGCGCGTTCTGGCTATGCCGCCGATCGACGCGAGACGGCGGTCCTGGCCGAGCGAGACGAGCGGCACGCCGGCGAGCGCGACGGCCGCGCTCCCTTTGATGAAGGTTCTGCGATCGAAGCTCGAGTAGCGGTTGCGTTCCATTATTCTTCCCCCAACGCCCGCGGGCGCGTCCCCGGATCCACGGATTATAGAGGGAATCCTGCGGCCCGCTCGGGCATCGGCCGACGCGGGCTGTCGTATGATGGCGTCCGCACGCTTCGACGCCGACGACGGTGTCGCGGCGTCGTCGATCGAACTACAGGGGGACACTCGTCATGCGCATGCACCGAAGGCTGATCGCCGCCGTCCTCGTGGGATTCGCCGTCGTCGGATTCCACATCGCTGCCGCCGCGGAGACGATCGCGATCATCGGGACAGGACAGGTCGCGGGCGCGCTCGGCCCGGAGCTCGCCGCGCTGGGCCACACGATCGTCTACGGCTCGCGCACCCCGGACCGCGACGACGTCGCGGAGCTCGTCGCGCGCACCGGCGAGCACGCATCCGCGACGACGCAGCAGGAAGCGGTCGCCCAAGCGGACGTCGTCGTGCTCGCCGTGCCGGGCGGCGTTGCCGAGGAGGTGACGCTCGAGCTCGGCGATCTCTCGGGCAAGATCATCATCGATCCGACGAATCGCATCGGCCGCGGCGACGACGGCTGGCTCGTGCACGACGTGCCGGGCAAGGGCTCGAACGCCGAGCTGATCCAGGCGGCGGCGCCGAGCGCGCGCGTCGTGAAGGCGTTCAATACGTTGAACTACCGAACGATGATCGACCCCGAAAGCTCGGGCGGTCCCGTCACGATTCCGATCGCCGGCGACGACGAAGAGGCAAAAGCGTTCGTCGCCGGGTTGATCGAAGGGATGGGGCTCGAGGTCGTCGATGTCGGCCCGCTGCGCTACGCGCACGTGCTCGAGGAAATGCTGGTCATCTGGGCGAACGCACGCGCTCGAGGCGCGGCGTTCGACTATCACCTCAGACGTCAGCGTTGAGGCGCGGCGCTCGAGGTCTCGTATAGGTCAGTCGCGCACCGTGATGCGGATGCTGCGCCGTGTCCCTTCCGGCGTGAGGAACATGCCGCCGATGGCGCCGGAGCGCACCTCGGCCTGGAACGGCACCTCGGGCAGGTAGAGCCTGAGCTGTCCGCTCGTCTGCACGAATTCCTCTCCGTCGGACGTCACGAACACGGCCCGGCCCGGGATCTGCGTGCGTACCTCGACGATCCGGACGCTTCTGTCGCGGCGATTGGTCGTGCGCGCATCGGCGGGCGTATCCGGGGCGGCGAGCTCGCGTTCCGCGACGACGCGCGGCGACGCAGCGGATGCGTCGTTGCGGTCCGTCGCCGTCGGCGTTCGATCGGACGTTGCACCGCTCCGCGCGGCCGGCGCAGCTTCCGCCGCGCGGGACACGCCGATCCGCGTCTCGCTGCGCACCGCTCGATCGGCGCGGAGGGCTGCGACCGCGTCGTCGTAGCACTCGAGGCGCAGGATCTCGCGTTCGATGTCGGCGCAAGCGAAAAGCGGGGACAGGTCGACCGAACCCGTATCGTTCTGCGCGAGCGCCGCATCCTGGCATAGGAACGCGGCGCCGAGCAGGAGCGTTCCTCTGACGTTTCCCCTCACCATGCGATTCTCCCCCGTGCGGTCCGAATCATCGGCAGCTTTCAGTGTAGCGGAAGTCGCAGGCGGGCCCGAACCTGGACGGGCCGGTCTCCGCGCGGCCCCGTCGCGATCTTCCCGCGCAATTCGGCGGCGCGCGCGGATTCGGCTACTCTGCCCCTCGGCGATCGGCGGGAAACTCCGGCGATCGAGAAAGGTACTAATGGAAGGCGTACCAGAAGCCTCGTCCGATCGAAGATGCGCTTACGCGCACATCCCGCGGCGGCATCTCCGTGCGCACTCGGTTGACTTGGTGACCTTCACGGTGCTCGTCGATGGCAACGCCACGCTCTACGGCCTTCGAGGCGGCAATCATGCTCGGGCGAGCGCGAGCACGTTCTCGACGACGATGATCGCTCGCCTCGAGGTGACCCGTCTCTTCACGTGTTCCTTCACGTGCTGACGCTCGGATGCGACGCCCGAGCGACAGGACGAGGACCCGTATCGCGGCGTGCGGAGCGTCTCTCGCGCTGCATGCGCTCGTCGTCGTCGGCGTTGCACACTTGTCTTGGGACGTCGCGGAGCACGACGCCAGGCCGCCCATCGAAGCCATATGGCTGACGGAGCTCCGGACGCCGGACCTTGCGCTCGTGCGGATCATTCCCGAGCCACCGGAACGTCCGGCTCCGCTCGAGCCTTTGCCCGAGCGCGAAGTCGCGGCGGTGCCGCCCGAGCCTTTGGCCGAGCCCGAGGTCGTGCCGGTGCCGCCCGCGCCCGAGCCGCTCGTCGAGCCCGAGCAGCGCGACGCCGACTCGAGTGCCGAATCGCGTGACGAGGAATCCGATGCGGAAGCCGTACCGTCGTCGGACCCGAAACGCGCCGTGCCCGACGCGTCCGCGGACGATCCCGCTAGCCGCTTCGCGTTCACCGAAGCCCAGCTCGAAGAGGCACGGCGGCGTGCCATCGAGGCGATACGCGAGCAGCGGGAGCGCGAGGAGAACTACCTGACGTTCTCGCTCGATGACCTCATCGACGCGCCGCCGCCTGAGGAGCCGGGTCCGTCGGAGAGTATCTTCGAGGCCGCGGAGCGCTATCGCGGCCGCGGGGGGCCGTCGGTGCTGTCGCCGGGCGCTGCGCGCACGAGGATCGGCCGCGCGCTCGCCGAGCTCTGCAACGCGCTGACCGGCGGGTTCGGCCTCGGGTTCGGCGGGAGGAACTTCGCGAGCGTTTGCGCCGAGCAGGGCGAATCTCCGAAATTGTTCGCGCACTTGAAGCCCGCGTATCTGCGCTCGCGGCCGGTGTGCAGGGAGGTGCAGACCGGTACGGCAGCCGCCGACACGGAGGCGCCGACGATCAAATGCGAGCTCGTCGAGCAGGACGCGACGACGAGACCGGAAGAGCACGACCTGGAATGAGAACGCACGACTCGATCTTCGCCGCGGCTCGTATGGGTGCCTTCGCACGCGTGCTCGCGTGCCTGTCGCTGCTGCTCGCGCTTGCGACGGCGCCGTCCGCCGCAGATGCGCAACCGACGCCGATCGCGCCGCTCGATGCGGACGGGCCGATCACGTATTTCATCGCGGAAGGTGCGCCTGGCTCGATGTATCGCGAGTCGGATCGAGAGCTCGCGCTCTGGGCGCTCGCCGCGTGGCGAAACGCCGCGGGCGGCGCGTTCGAGCTCGCCGAGGCGCCCGAGGAGGACGCGATCCTGCGGATCTATTTCGTGCCGGCGAGCGCGGGCCAGTACGGCGAAATGCGCCCGATCTTCGTGAACGGGCGCCGCGGCGCGGCCGTCTACGTTCGGCCGGACGTGCGCGCCCTCGGGCCCGATATCGCGGGCGCAGCGCTCGAGGATCCGTTGCTTCGCGAGACGATCGTCTATCTCACCTGCGTGCACGAGCTCGGCCATGCGTTCGGGCTCGAGCACTCGTCGGAATACGCCGACATCATGTACTTCTTCGGGTACGGCGGCGACATCCCGGGATTCTTTCGGCGGTATCGCGAGCAGCTCGAGTCTCGCGATGACATCGCCGACTTCCCGGGGCTGTCGGCGCGCGATGCCGCCCGGATCGCGTCGCTCTACGCGCGGGCCGCCGACGCCAAGCGGTGACGGAAAGGCGCGCTCTTGAGAAATCTCCAATCTGCGCGACGATTGCGGCCCTATACTTCGTGTCGCCGTTTCCCCTCGTCGAGAGGTAGAAGAACCATGAGAAGGTTGACGGTCATTGCGCTTGCGGCCGCGCTCGGCGCCGCGGCGCACACGGCTTCTGCGCAGCCTCCGGGGCCGCCCTCGTTCGATCAGATCGATACCGACAAGAGCGGCGCGCTTTCCGAGGAAGAGGTGCGGCAGTTTTTCACGCAAATGTTCCAGAACATGCCGCGCGGAGGTCCGGGCGCAGGCGGCCCGGGCG
>CAZKNH010000042.1:5709-27391 GCA_964553875.1 uncultured Gammaproteobacteria bacterium
CCGGGCGCAGGCGGCCCGGGCGGTCCGGGCGCGGGCGGCCCGGGCGGCGGCGACATGCTCGGCCAGATCTTCCAGAACTGGGACGCGAACAAGGACGGTTCGGTGTCGCGCGAAGAGTTCGAGAACCGTCCGCGGATGCAGGGGCCGGGAGGCGGCCCGGGGGGCGGCGGCCGAGGTCCGGGCGGCGGCGCGAACTAGCACTCCGCACCCTTTCGCGAATCGATGGACACGGCGCCCGGCCGGGCGTCGGATGCCAGGGACGGCCTTTCGTGCGCGCTGAGCCCGGCGCGCAAACCTGCCGTTAGTCGGCGGCCGCGAAGGCTTCGATGTGTCGGGTGACCGTTTCCGACGCGGACGCGCGTCGGCTCTACCCGTCCGCGCTGACGACCTCGCAGTCGCCGATGTACATCTCCGGTCTGGAAGTGAAGCCGGGCAATGCAATCTGCGAGTACTCGTGCCGCGTCTGAACGGCCTTGAAGCGGCCGTCGCTCGACGGCTGCGCGAGCACAGTCGTCAGATGCGCCGGTCCCGCGTTGCCCATCTGCAAGAAGTGCAGGTACCCACGTGCATAACGCACGACGATGAACGTTGCGCCCAGCGCGCCTTCCGCTTCGGCCGTGCCGCTGTCGACGTCGATGTCGAAAAACGCGGCCTTGTGCTCGACGTCGGTGACCGTCACGTTGGCCCCTTCGCCCGTCCAGTCCCCGGTCGCGAGCGCCGTGAAGCGGCAATCGACGCGGGTCGCGGATTCGAGCCTCCGCTCGAGCGCGACGTTCTGCGCTTCGGCGTCGCCCGAGGCGAAGAGGGCGACGGCGAGCGTCGACGCGGCGGCTGCGCGGATCGTCGCGCGGGCTTGCGACGTGAATGTCCTCGAGTGGATCGTCGGCACGATGGCGCTCGCTGCTCTTCCCGTTTACGCGAATACATATCATGCCCGACGTCGGCAGCGAATTCTCGACGCTGCACGCTCGGGGCGGCGAGGTAACGTTTGCGGAGGCCCGTCGAGCAAATTGACCCTCGGCTCCGCGGCTCGCAATAATCGGACCGGATGAGGAAGGAGCCCGCCTTGCGAATCGGACTCGTCGCCGTCGTCGCCTGCCTCGTCGCGTCGGCGACGGTCGTCGGTCAATCGGTCGACGACCCGGTGCTGCGGCAACAGCTCGAAAGCCTGTTCCCCGACGCGGTCGACTTCTCGCCGAAGGAAGGCGATCCGCCGCACTTCAAAGCATTCGGTCCCGCCGACGCGACCGGAGAGGCGGCGCTGCTCGGTTTCGCATTCTGGACGACGGAGCTCGAGCCTCTCGAGCGGGCCTACGACGGTCCGATCAAGATGCTCGTCGGCATGGACGTGTCGGGCGTGCTGACGGGCGTCATCGTCGTCGAGCATCGCGAGCCTTACGGTTACTTCTCGATCGACCTTCCCGAATGGCCGCGGCAATTCGTCGGCAAGAGCGTGCGCGACCGGTTTCGCGTCGGCGAGGACATCGACGCGATCTCGCGCGCGACGGTCACGGTCGCGAGCGCGAGCCGCGCCGTCCGGAACAGCGCGCGCCGCGTCGCGCGTGCCTACCTCACGCCGCCCGAGCAATGAACGGCGCACGTGAGCCGCGCCGCTTCGCCGCAGAGGCCCGCACCGCGCGGCGCCGATGCGGTGCGACAGGTGCGGGTCTCGCGCGTGCTGCCGCATCGGCCGCGAAGCCCATGCTGCTCGTCGGCGCGTCGCTCGCGCCGCTCGCGGCTTTCGGGCAAGGAGCCGACGACGAGGATCCTTGGGGGTTCGACGATCTCGACGAGGCGGCGCCTTCCTTCGCTGAGCTCCTCCGCGATCAGGCGCCGGACGTGCTGCTGTTCGCGGCCTTCGCAACCTTCGCGATGATCGGCTTCTCGCGGCGCAGCGTGCCGCTCAAGCACGCGACGCTCGCGGCCTCCGTGCTCTACCTCGGCGTCTACAAGAGCCAGCTCCTGTCGATCACGAACATCTTCGCCGCGCTGTCTGCGAACCTGCCGATCTTCTCGTACAGCATCGCGTGGTATGCGTTCGCCGCGTTCGCCGTCGCGACGACGCTGCTCTGGGGCAGGCTCTACTGCGGCAGGATCTGCGCGTTCGGCGCGTTGACGCAGCTGATCGACGCCGTCGTGCCGAGGAGGTGGCAGATCGAGATTCCGCCTGAGATCGAGCGGCGGGCGGGCTACGTCAAGTACGCGATCCTCGCAGCGGCGATCGCGGTCTTCCTGTCGACTCGCGAGATCTCGTTCTATCGCTACATCGAGCCGTTCTGGATGTTCACGTTTCAGGCATCGACGGCGCTCTGGATCGGGCTCGCCGCGCTGCTTCTCGCGAGCGTATTCGTTCGCAATCTCTACTGTCGATTCCTGTGCCCCGTCGGCGCCGCGCTCGGGCTGTTGTCTCTGCTTTCGGTTTTCAGGATCAAGCGCTGGTCCGAGTGCACGCAGTGCAAGGTCTGCGAGAACACGTGCGAATGGGGCGCGATCCGCAACCGCAAGATCGTCGTGACGGAGTGCGTTCGCTGCGACGATTGCGAGAATCTCTACGCGGACAAGGCGCGCTGCCCGCACTGGCTGCTCGATGCGAAACGCCGCCGGAACGCGGAGCTCGAGCGGGAGCCGATGCGTGCGCACGGCGTCGCGGAGCATCGCGTCGACGTCGCGAGCATCGGACACCCGAGCGGCACGCGAGATGCTGGCGGGTAGCCAACGTGCCAGACATCTTTTTCGTCGCGACGAGAAAGGTGTCTGAGCCATTTTCCCGCAGCGCGCGGCCGTTCCGGATGCCTCGTCCCGCGGCAGGCTGGTAGTATCGGCGCCGTGAACAGTGTCGGCAGTACGCTCGTCGCACTGCTCGGGTCGCCGGCGTGAGCGTCATGGCCGGCGAACGTCTGACCCGCGCCTGGCGCGCGATCCGCCGGGTGGTCTTGAATCCCGAGCCGGATCCGGAGCAGCAACGCCGTATCGGCGAGCTCGCGCGCGAGCGCGCGCCGGTCGTCTGGCTGCTCGGCAAGGTGCAGTCCGGCAAGACGTCGATCGTGCGCGCGATCACCGGGCATCCGGACGCGGAGATCGGTCTCGGCTTCAAGCCGTGCACGCGCACGGCGCGCATCTTCGATTTTCCGTCGGACGTGCCCGTGATCCGTTTCCTCGACAGCAGCGGGCTCGGCGAGGTCGGCTACGACCCCACCGAGGACCTCGCGCAGCTCGAGAGCCGCGCGCATGTCGTGCTCGCCGTCGTTCGCGCGATGGACACGCGACAGGAGGCGGTCCTGCGGGTGCTCCGCGCCGTGCGGGAGCGCCATCCCGACTGGGCCATCGTCGTCGCGCTGACGTGGCTCCACGAGGCGTATCCGGAGGGCGCGGACCATTTGCCGTACGAGCAGCTTGCGACCGCTCCGGAGCTCGCGGACCTGCGCCGCGCGCTCGACGTGCAGGCGGCCGCGTTCCGCGCGCTGCCCGGCACCGGCGCCGTGCACACCGTGCCGATCGACTTCACGCGTCCCGAGGAAGGTTTCAGCGAGCCGTACTACGGGCTCCACGCGCTGCTCGATGCGCTCGAGCACGCAGGCTCCGCCGGCATGGACGTGATCCTGCGCGCGCTCACGCAGGGCGACGCGGGCAGGCTGATGGAGCGCACGCGGGCGCACGTGCTGGGCTACGCGCTCGCGGCGGCCGCCGCCGACGTCGTGCCGATGGTCGGCCTCGTCACCGTGCCGACGATCCAGGGCAAGATGCTGCACAGCGTCGGCCGGATCCACGGGGTCACGTGGGATCGGGAGACGCTCCGCCGGTTCGCCGCGTCGCTCGGCACCGGAACCGCGATCGGCCTCGGCGTGAGCCTCGGGCTGCGCCAGCTCGCGAAGCTGATTCCCGTCTACGGTCAGACCGTCGGCGCCGCGGCGGCGGGCGCGACGAGCTTCTCGGTGACGTACGCGCTCGGGCAGGCCGCGTCGTACTACCTCGCGACGACGCGGCGCAGGGGCGGCGCCGACGTCGACGAGGTGAAGCGCGTGTACCGCGATTCGCTGAAGGAAGCGCTCGATATGGTCCGCCGCGGCGGCACATCGAGCGGCGGAGCGTCGAAATGAGCGGCGACGAGTCACAGCCCGAACGCCCGAAGCCCGGCGCTGCACGGGACGGCGATGCGCCGGCCCGCATCGGCGGTGGAGCGTCGAGGGGCGCGGACCCCGCGCCGCCGCCGAGACCGAGAACCGGCTGGCGCTTCTGGGCGCGCTGGTGGGTCGAGATCGCGGCGATCGTGCTGCTCCTGATCCCGGTGCTCGTGCTGTTCGGCGCGGGCGTCACATGGATGTGGCAGCGCGGCTGGCTGATCTGGTGGCTGCTCGGCGCAATGTCGCTCGCGGCGCTCGTCTGGACCGCGCTCCGGATCCGTCACCGTCCGCGCCGCCCGACCGCGCCGGACGCCCGCCGGCCGTCGCTGACGCAGCCGGACCCGACGTGGGCTCCGCACGAGCACGCCGCGTGGGCGGCCGTCCAGCGGCTGAGCGCGGAGGCCGACGGCTCCGAGCTCGCGAGCCGCGGCAAGATGCTCGCCGTCGCGCAGCGCACGATCGAGGAGGTCGCGCAGCATTACCACGGCGGACGCAGGGAGCCCGCGCTCGAGTTCACGCTGCCGGAGCTTCTGCTCCTTACCGAGCGCGTCAGCGCACGCCTGAGGCTCGCGCTGCTCGAGCACGTGCCGCTGTCGCATCGGCTGAAGGTCGGTCCGCTGATGCGGGCATGGGGCTATCGGCCTCTCGTCGAGGCGAGCTACCGGCAGGGCCTTCGGCTCTACACGCTGCTCCGGATCGCACGTGCCGTGAGCCCGCTGCACGCGGTCGTCGCGGAGATCCGCGATCACCTCGTCAGCGACCTGTTCGACAGCCTGCAGGTGAACGTCCGGCGCCGCATCGTGCGCCTCTGGATCGAGGAGATCGGCCGGGCGGCGATCGACCTCTACTCGGGGCGCATGCGCGTCGATGCGATGCGGATGGCTGCGGCTGCGGCAACCGAAGGCCTCGGTGACGTCGCCGCGCCCGCGGCGCCGCCCGGCTCGCTCAGGGTTCTGATCGCGGGACAGACGAACGCCGGCAAGTCGACGCTCGTGAACCGGATGCTCGGAGAGCTTCGAGCCGGCGTCGACGTGCTGCCGTTGACGGCGGGCTTCGAAGGATACGAGCTTCGCGAGGAAGGGCTGCCGCCGGCCTATCTGATCGACTCGCCCGGCATCGACGACGAGAACGGCGTCGCGGAGTTCGTGAAGCGCGCGTTCTCGTGCGACCTGATCATCTGGGTCGCGCCGGCGCACCGCGCCGACCGCGCGCTCGACCGCGCCGCGCTCGACGCGGTGCGGGCGCGCTTCGCGGCCGATCCCGCCCGCAAGATGCCGCCGCTGATCGTCGTCGCGAGCCACATCGACCGGCTCGCGCCGGCACGCGAATGGGCGCCGCCGTACAACGTCGATCAGCCGAGCCGACCGAAGGAGCAGTCGATTCGCGGCGCGCTCGATGCGATCGCCGGTGACCTCGTCGTGCCGATCGAGACGATCGTTCCGATGCGGCTCGATTCGATGCCGCCGTACAACCTCGAGCTCCTGTGGCTCCGTCTCCACGCGCTCGTCGGCGAGGCGCAGCGCGCGCGCTGGGTACGTGTGCTCAGGGCGGCGGTCGGCGACGACGGCTGGCGACAGTCGCTGCGGCAGCTCGTCGGCGCGGGCCGCATGGTCGGCGGGCTGATCAAGCGCTCGCTCACGGACGTCTGAACGGCTACGTGAAGCGCGCTGGCGCGTGGAAGCTCGCGTTCCACCATCAGACGCCGCTCGGCTCGGTTGAGCCTGTCCGCTTCGCGCTCGGCGTCAGCGCTCGATCAGCCTGTCGCGGAGCATCCTGCGCTGCTCGGGCGGCAGCTCGGCGAAGCGGCGCCTGAGCTCCGCGCGCTGCTCGGGCGGCAGCGCGTTGAAGCGCCGATAGACTTCGAGCACGCGCGCGCGCTGCTCCGGCGGCAGCCTGTCGAAGGCCTGCGCGCGCTCGCGCAGCGCGGCGCGCTCGCCGTCGTCGAGCGCGCTCAGGCGCTCGAGACGCTGGCGCAGCACGGCTCGCTCGCGCGGGGGCATCTCGAGCCAGCGCTCGGCGAGCGCCGCAAGCTGCTCTTGCCGGACGGCCGGCAGCTGTTCCCAGCGGTCCTGAACGGACGCGAGCACGCGCCGCTGCGCCAGGCTCAGCTCGTCCCAGCCGATGCCGTCCGCGTGCGCGGCGCCCGCGCCGACGAAGAGCAGCACGATGGTGAGTCCGCGTAATAGCGTCGTCATCATGGTCGCCGTCCGTCGAGGGCGAGCTCCGGCTGTTGCTCGAGCCACGCGTAGAACGCGAGATCCTCCTCGAGCACGTCGAGCACGTCCGGCTCGCCGCCGGCGAGAAGCTCGAGAACCGCCGGCGACGCGAGCGCGTCGGGCGGGCCGAACGGTTCGATCGCTGCGCTTTCGGCTACGGCGGACGAGACGCCATGGTCGCGCGCGACGAGCGAATCCGTGCCTGCCGGCGCATCCGTTACGGACCGAAGCGCGACCGCGAGCGCGACGACGAGCACCGCCGCGGTGCCGGCGGCGACCCACGCAGGGACCGGCGCGAGCCTGACGAGGCGCAGATCGAGGCGCCGCTCGTCCGCGGCGCCGAGTGCCCGGCGGCGCGCGGCAGCGAGCTTCGCGCGCGTGTCGGCGTCGATCGCAGCGACGCCGTCCGCGAACGCGCGCCGCGCGAAGCGCTCGAGCGCGGCATTTTGCGCCGAGTCCGAATGTCTTTCGCTCATCTAAACATCACCCCCGAGATGCGCGCCGAGCAGCGTCCGGAGCCGGTGCACCGCGCGCGAGTAGTGCGTTTTCACGCTGCCCTCGGTGCAGCGCATCGCGGCCGCCGTCTCGGCGACGTCGAGCCCCTCGAGGCAGCGGAGCACGAAGGCCTCGCGCTGCCGCGACGGCAGGGTCGCGAGCGCCTGCTCGAGCGCGGCCAGCGCGCTCGTCGCCGACGTCTGCTCGAGCGGATCGGCGTGCGCGGGCCCCGGCGCGTCGTCGATCGGCGAGCGGCCGTCGTCCGTGCCGGCGAAGAATCCGAGCACGGTCGCGCGGAAGCGGCGCCGGCGCTCGAGGTCGCGCACGCGGTTTTGCAGGATCCGGTAGAACAGCGGCCGCCATTCGTCGCTCGGGCGCCGGCCGTAGCGGCGCACGAGCCGCAGCATCGCGTCCTGGACGGCGTCGAGCGCATCGTCGCGATTCTTGAGCGCGAAGAGCGCGATGCGGTAGGCACGCGCTTCGATCTCGCGCAGGAATCGGTCCATGTCCCGCGCGGCGCACGCGTGCGCCGGCGCGTCGCTTTGCGCTGCCGCGTCGTCGTCGGCCGCAACGCCGCCGACGGAAGGCGAAAAGGCGTCTGACACCGATCTGCCGCTCCGGTCGTCGTCATCGAAGCATAACGGCCGGCGCGCGATCCGGTTGACAGCCGCGGCGGGCGGAGGCCCGTCAACCGGTCCGGCCATCAGGCGTTGTAGCCCTGTGAAGCCCGGGGGGTGCCCGGACCGGACGGGACTCATGGACGCACGTATCGCTTCGGCCATTGCCGCGAATCGCTTCGGCCTCGGCGCGAGACCGGGGGAGCTCGAGCGCATCGAGTCCGATCCGCGCGGGTGGCTGCGCGCACAGCTCGAAGGCCCGCCGCCGGTCGTGACGGGCGATGGGCTGCCGTCCACGGCCGAGATCCTCGGCGCCTCGATCGAAGGCAGGGGGCGCGAGCCGCGGACGTCCGGCGAGCGGCCGTCCCGCGCGGAGGCCCGGCGCTCGGCGGCTTCAGGCGACGGGGCGGTCGCACGCCGGGTAGCCGAGATCCTGCGCGACCACCGCGCGATCTACGCCGCCGAGGTCGACGCCCGCACGAGGAACGGGGTCGAGACCGAGCGTCCGTTCGTCGAGCGCCTGACGCATTTCTGGACGAATCACTTCGCGGTATCGGTCGACAAGCTCGCGGTGCTCGGCATCGCCGGCGCGTTCGAGCGGGAGGCGATTCGTCCGCACGTGCTCGGCCGCTTCGTCGATCTGCTTCTCGCGGCCGAGCGGCATCCGGCGATGCTGATCTACCTCGACAATACCCTGTCGGTCGGGCCGGGCTCCGCCGCCGCGCGCCTCGTCGCCGTGCGCGGCGGCCGCGAGCTCGGACTGAACGAGAACCTCGCGCGCGAGATCCTCGAGCTTCACACGCTCGGCGTCGAAGGCCCGTACACGCAGGACGACGTCACGCGATTGGCCGAGGTGCTGACCGGCTGGTCGGTCGGCGGCGCGAACCGGCTGCCGCCGCGGCTCGCGGAACGGCTCGGCACGAGCGATGCGAAACCCGGAGCGTTCGTGTTCAGGGCCGCGCTGCACGAGCCGGGCGCGAAGCGCTTGCTCGGGAAGCGCTATCCGGATGCGGGCGAGGCGCAGGGTGAAGCGGTGCTGCGCGATCTCGCGGCGCATCCGTCGACCGCGCGCTTCGTCGCGACGAAGCTCGCGCGGCACTTCATCGCGGACGATCCGCCCGACGCCGCGGTCGAGCGCATTACGCGGACGTTCCTCGAGACCGACGGCGATTTGCCGAGCGTCTATCGTGCGTTGATCGATGCGCCCGAGGCGTGGCGGGAGCCGCTCGCGAAGTACAAGACGCCGAGCGATTACGTGTTCTCCGCGCTCCGCGGGCTCGACGTGCCCGCGAGCGCCGGCCGTGGCGAAGCGGCATCGTTCGAGCTGCTCGGGCAAAGGACATACGCGCCGGGGTCGCCGGCCGGCTGGCCGGACCGGAGCGACGACTGGGACGGCGCGTCGGCGTTGTTGAAGCGGATCGAATGGGCCGACGCGCTCGCCGCGCGCATCGGCTCGCGCAGGCGGGCGGCGGCTCTCGCGCCGCACCTCCTCGGCGCGACGCTGACCGCGCAGACGCGCACCGCGATCGAGCGGGCCGCGACCGCGGAGCAGGCGCTGACGCTGCTGCTCGTCGCGCCGGAGTTCATGCGCCGATGAGCCGCGATCGGTCGAGATTCGAAGACGGGAGGTTCGAGATGCCGACGTCGACCCGACGACAGTTCCTGAAGGGCGCGCTCGCCTCGAGCGGTGCGCTGCTCGCACCGCGCATCACGTTCGCCGCAACCGCGTCCGACGCGCGCTTCGTGTGGGTTCTGCTCCGCGGGGGGCTCGATGGGCTCGCGGCCGTGCCGCCGTACGCGGACCCCGATTACGCGCGGCTGCGCCGCGAGCTCGCGATTCCGGCGCCGGGGTCGGACGGCGGCGCGCTCGATCTCGACGGGTTCTTCGGCCTCCATCCGAGCCTCGCGTTCCTGCACGAGGCGTTCGCCGACGGGGATCTCGCGGTGCTGCATGCCGTCGCGACGCCGTACCGCGATCGATCTCATTTCGATGCGCAGAACGTTCTCGAGAGCGGCTTCCCGGCGCCGCACATCGACGACAGCGGATGGCTGAATCGTGCGCTCGGATTCGTGCCCGGGATGCGCGCGTCGGCGAGCGCGGTCGCGCTCGGACAGAACGTGCCGCTCGTGCTTCGCGGTCCGGCGGAGGTCACGTCCTGGTCGCCGTCGCGGCTCCCGCCGCCGGACGAGGACACGCTCCGGCGGATCGCCGACCTCTACACCGACGACCCGCTCTTGTCGCGTCGTCTCGACGATGCGCTCGCCGCGCGGGCGCAGGCGTCGGAGTCGATCGCGAAGACGGGAGCAACGCGCGAACGCGGCGCGCAGCTCGACGAGACCGTCGCCGCGGCCGCGGGTTTTCTCGGCGAAGGCGGGCGCGCGTCCATCGCGGTCCTCGACACGACCGGCTGGGACACGCACGCGAACGAAGGGGCCGCGCAGGGCGTGCTCGCGTTGCGTCTCGCGGCGCTCGATGGGGCGTTGCGCGAGCTCAAGCGTGCGCTCGGTCCGACGTGGCGGCGCACCATCGTGCTCGTCGCGACGGAGTTCGGACGCACCGTCGAGGTGAACGGCAGCCGCGGCACCGATCACGGCACCGGTGCCGCCGCGTTCCTCTTGGGCGGTGCGGTGCAGGGCGGCAGGGTCGTCGCCGACTGGCCGGGGCTTTCCGCACGTTCGCTGCACGAAGGACGTGATCTTGCGCCGACGCTCGACCTGCGATCGGCGCTCAAGGGGGTGCTCGCGGAGCATCTCGGCGTGCCGGCGCGCGCGCTCGAGACGGACGTCTTCCCCGACAGCCGCTCGGCGCCGATGCTCGAGGGGCTCGTCCGCGCGTGACTTTCGCCGCTTGCCCGGCTCGACGGGCCGCGATCGTTCGATCGGGGCCGCTCAGGCCGCTGCCGACGCGGCGCCGAGCTCGGCGAGCAGCCGCTGGAGCCGCGCCCGATCGACGGGCTTCACGAGGTGCGCGTCGAAGCCTGCTTCCTTCGTCCTCGCGATGTCCTGCCGGCGTCCCCAGCCCGTGAGCGCGATGATCTTCGGCCGCGTCCGGCTGAACCGCTCGCGCAGCGCGCGGCACACCTCGAAGCCGTCCATGCCCGGCATGCCGAGGTCGAGCAGCACGACGTCCGGATCGAACTCCGCCGCGCGCTCGAGCGCCGCATGGCCGTCGTACTCCGTCGCGATGTTCTGGCCCATCAGCGAGAGCAGCCGGCCGAGCGCGTCCGCGCCGTCGCAGTTGTCGTCGACGATCAGGATGCGTTTCGCGCGGCCCGACGGAAGCTCCGCGGCGCCTTGCTCCGCGGCGTGCGGCTCGCTCCGTGCGAGCGGCAGACGCACGATGAACTCGCTGCCTTCGCCGATGCCGTCGCTGCGCGCCTCGACGCCGCCGCCGTGCAGATCGACGAGCCGCCGCACGAGCGACAGCCCGATGCCGAGCCCGCCGACGAAACGCTCGCCGCGCTGCGGGCTCTGGTAGAACTTGTCGAAGATCCGCGGCAGGTCTTCGCTCGCGATGCCGATGCCGCTGTCCTCGACGCTGATCCAAACGTTCTCCGCGTCGCGCCGCGCCGTGATGCGCACCGCGCCCGGGCTCTCGGTGAATTTCGCAGCGTTCGTCAGCAGGTTCGTGAACACCTGCGTCAGCCTGACGAGATCCCCGTCGATGAAGACCGGCTCGACGGGCAGCGAAGTCGTGACCGTCTGCTCGCAGCGCTCGAGCATCGGCAGGCTCGCCTCGAGCGCGCCGTTGATCACGTCCGCAAGCTCGATCCGCTGCTTGCGCAGCTCGAGCTTGTCGCGCGTGATCCGCGAGACGTCGAGCAGGTCGTCGATCAGACGCGTCAGATGACGCACCTGCCGGTCGATCACGCGGCGGCTCCAGTCGCCATCCCCGTTCCCGGACGAGCAGAGGAGCTCCACCGCGCTCGTCAGCGGCGCGAGCGGATTGCGCAGCTCGTGCGCGAGCGTCGCGAGGAACTCGTCCTTCATCCGGTCCGAGCGTTGCAGCGCTTCCTCGGCGCGCTTGCGCTCGGTGATGTCGAGGACGACCGCGGCAGTCTGCATCGGCCGCCCGAGCTCGTCGCGAAGGATGTTGGCCGCGACGTGCACCCAGCGGATCGTACCGTCCTTGCGAAGGTATCGCTTCTCTGCGTGGTAACCGGAGGCCGGATCGGCGAGCGCCTTCAGCACACGCTCCGCGTCGGCTTCCCGATCGTCCGGATGATCGAGATCGAACGGGCTCATGTTCAGCAGCTCGTCGCGGCTGTAGCCCGTGATCTCGCAGTAGCGGTCGTTGACGCGGACGATTCGGCCGGCGGCGTTCACCTGTACCGCGCCGACCGCGACGCTGTCGAAGAATCCGCGGAAGTTCGCCTCGCTCTCCCGCAACGCCCGCTGCGCTTCGCGTTGCCGCTCCTCGCGGTCCGTGACGTCGATCAGGACGGTCGTCGCGCCGCTCGGCGCGCCTCCCGCATCGAACGTCGGCGTCACGTAGAAGAGCACGGTCCGGCGGGTCCGATCCGGACGGACGATCATCGCCTCGCAGCCCTCGTACGCGCGGCCGTCGGCCATCGCGAGCGCGGTCGGCGAACGGTCTGCCGGCAGAGGGGAGCCATCCGGCGCGAGGAGCTTGTCGGCGCCCGAGAAACGCTCGGCCGCGTCGTTCAGCTTCGGCCGTCTGCCCCAGAGCGCCGCCGCGCGCTCGTTGAAGCACGTGATTCGCCCTTCGGCATCGCACGAGTACGCGGGTGCGGGCAGCGCTTCGAGCGACAACGCGAAAGCATGGGGTGCGGGGGCGGATCGGGGCCCGTTGTCCGAAGCGGGAGAAGACATTCAGTCTCGCTCGTGAGTAGGAATATTGTCGGACGAAGCGAGGTCGATCGGAAGATAGCACACGGCGGGGCGGTTGCCATCGGGCAGCGAGCGGATGTCGCGGCGCGGCGACATCGGTGCTTGCCTGCGTCCGAAAGCGTTGCTGCCGATCTCCTCTAGTTGCGATCCGTTCCTTCCGAGACGAACTCGGGCGCGAGCTCGTTGCACGGGTGCGCGACGTACGGCACGTCCGACGGCAGCACGATGTCGTAGCCGACGTACTCGTCCTCGAAATAGATCGGATCCCGCGCGACGTAGTCGCGTCGGAGCTCCATCGTATCGGGGTTCAGCGAAAAGCGCTCGACGACGTGCAACTCGGCGCTGTGCCGCACCGGCGGCGCGAGCACGCCGGGTGCGAAGCCGATCGTGTCGACGACGAGCACGTCGCCTTCCCAGCGGCCGATCGAGTGGCCTGCGTAGCTCGGCTCGATGTCGTCCGGGTGCGCGTCCATGTTCATGTGGATCACGCGCTCGAAGCTGTAGAGGCCGTAATCGATCACGATGCGGTCGCCCTTCTGCGTGATCCGATTCACCGCGCCGTCGAAGACCCAATCGAACAGGATGCTCGTCGGTTCGCAGCGGAGCCTCGGGTTGTCCTCCGGTGACCACATGCGGAACGCATCCGCCTCGGCCTGCCCGCGTGCGGTGAGCGTGACGGGGCGCGGCCCCCACCCGGCGGGCGGGACGTCCTCGAGCGCCACCGCACCGGACTCGACGGCTTCTATCATGCTCTTCGGCACGAGATTGCCGCGGCCATCCGGCGCGACCGCGATCACGTACTGTTCCTGCGCCCAGTCGCCCGAGATGTTCAACTCGCCGGATGCGAGGCGCAGCGGTCGATTGCCGCTGACGCTCGTCGTCCGGTGCTCGAGCTGATCGTTGCGATTGAGCTCGAGCACGTCGCCGATCGTGATGTCCTCGAGATAACACGCGCTCGGATCGTCGCGGTGAGCGAAGCCGTAGATCGTCGCTTCCGCGCCGATCACGAACATCTCTTCGCTCCAGCCCGAGCGCCGAAGCAGCGTCGCCGCGCGCATCTCGCAGCGCATCGCGCGCGGCTCGCCGTTCGCATTCGCGACGTCGATGTACAGATACGAGTGCGGGTTGACGAAATCGATGCCGGTGATCGTTCCGGTGAATTCGACCGGTTGCGATCGGTCGAAGCGGCCGATGCCGTGATGCGCGAGCGACGAGGCCGGAATCGCGAGAACGGCGGCGACGATTGTCGCGGCTACGCGTGAAAACGGCGCTTTGCGCCACGCGGCGGAACGCCGCATCGTTTCGACTCGGTCCACGCTCTCCCCCCGTCGTCGTCTGTGCGACGATTGCGTCGGCGGGTCGATGTTCGCGCGCGGGGGGAGGTCTTGTCCAGCAGGCCGGCGGCGCGGCGCCGGGCTTGCGGCGCGAGCGGGATCGGCCGTCGCGGGTTCGGCCGATCCCGGCGAGCGTTCAGCTCACGTCGTTGTATCCGCGAATCTCGCTGACCGCCTGCTCGAGCCGGGACGCGTCGCGCGACGTCCTCGCGGTCACCCAGTCGCCCGGCTTCAGGGCCTCGACCTTCGCTCGCGAGCCTTGCGGCACCGGAACGCGGAAGACGAGGTAGATGTCGTCCATCTCGCTGCGGACGAACTCGGCCGGCAAGTGCAGCCTGCCGTCGGAGGTCGTCGCGTTGCCGCGGGTCACGGCCGAAATGCCGGCGCCCCACGAGAGGCCCGTCCACGTGATCGTGATCTGATCGCCCTCGGACAGTTGCGCCAGGATCGATCGATCTGCGCGTGCATCGATTCGGGCCTTCAGCGTCGCCTTGCCGGAGGCCGGGTCGAACGAGACGAGCTCGGCCGACCACTCGTATTGCTGGGGGGCGTTCGCCGAGCCTTGCGCGAAAGCAGGTTGTGCCTGGATCGCATGGACGAGCATGAGCACGCCGACGATCGACGCGGCGAAGAGCGTGTCTCTGATCCTTGCCAGTCTGCTTGCCATGGCGCTCACCGATTTCCTCCTTTTCGTTGTTGGTGCTTGCGGCGCGCCGCGACGGCGCAGGCGACGCCGCCAAGCCACGACACTAAGGGCGTCGGACGCGAATTCAAGGACGGCTGGCTTGGAAATCCGTACAGCCATCTCGGTCTCGGCCGAGTATCCGACGTGCGCGCTCGAGCTGATCCTCCGGCACGAGCAGCCTCACGCCGTCGATGCCGCCTTCCCACGCCGTGCCGACGCCGACGACGACGCACGGCACGCCTTCGGCCTCGAGCGCGATCCGGTCGAGGTCGGCCTCGACGCGGGTCGAGTAGGTCATGAGCGGAACCATTTGCGCGTTCATTCGGCTTCTCCTTTGGTGGAAATCGCCAATCCTTGGCGGCGGTCGCGACGGCCGATCGCTCCGGCGCGCGGTGCTCGGCGTCCAACTCCTTGTATCAGCAAGCAAAACAGGCTTGGCATGCGATTCGCAACGCTTCGGCGCTCTGTCGTGATCCCGGCCATTGCGGAGGCGCCATGAAGTTCCTGACCGTGCTGCTCGTGCTGCTCCTGATCGTGATCGGTCTGCCGCTCGTCGCGTCCGCGGTGTGGGCGGTCCTCGCGATCGCGCTGCCCGTCGGCTTCCTGGTGATCTGGTTCCTGCCGATCCTGATCATTCTGTGTTCCGACAAGACGACCGGAGCCGAGAAGCTCGCATGGATTCTCGTGATCGTCTTCTTCTCGTGGTTCGCATGGATCTTCTATTTCCTGCTCGCCCCGATTAAGCCCCGGGACGACTATCGGCGCTATACGCGTTCCTACTACGGCTGAGGCGCTTCGTTATGCCGACTCGCTTCCCAACGCTGCCTGCGAAGCTGCTCGCCGTGATCGCCGTGCCGGCGCTCGTCGTGCTCGGCCTGATCGGCCTCGTGCTTCCGGTGATACCCGGCCTCGTGTTCCTCGCGCTAGCCGCGCTCGTCGTCGTGCGGATCGTGCCGTCGGTCGATGCACGCCTGAGGAGGCACCGTGCGTTCGGCAGACACATGCATCGCCTCGACCGGTTCTTCGCTCTCGGCTTGCCGGACCAGGTGCGCGTCGCCGGGCTCGTCACGGTGAAGGCCGCGCTCGACGGGCTCGACCGTGCGGGCGCATGGCTTGGTAAACGCTTGTCAGGATCGCAGGCGCGTTGAAGCGAGCCCCTTCTCGAGCTCGTCGTCCGACACCGGCACGACCTCACCCACGCGCGGAGGGCGCCGCCTCCCCGGCCTCCATTGGCACCGCCCGCCCAATGCTATAGTCGGGTCGTCGGACGGCGCTCGGCCGCCGTCCATGCCCGCCGAGAACCGGTCGATGGGGGAGTAAGAAGATGGCGGGGAGGCCAAGCGAAGCGAACGATCCGTCGCCGAAGGCCGGAGCACGCGCATCACCGCGAGCGGGCGCGTTACCGCGAGCAGGCGCGTCACCGCGAGCGTTCGCGTCATCGCGAGCGTACGCCGTGCTCGCTGCGGCCGTCGCAGCAGGGGCCTTCGCCGCCGCCGCCGAAGCGCAGCGCACCGCACGGATCGACTTCGTCAGCGTCGGCCGCGGTGCGCCGCTCGATCCGGCGATTCCCGCGCCGCTCCGCACGCCGCGCGAGGCGCTCGAAGACTTTCCACCCGCCGAGCTCGAAGGCTTGCCGGAGCGGCACTGGTTGGTCGGACCGCATCGGGTGAGACGCACGGGAGCGGACGGCGAGCGCTACGAGGAGCGGATCGGAAGCGCATGGAACGGCGACGTCCCCGCCGGAATCGAGCCGCTGCCCGTCGACATCTTCACGACGCAGGACTTCTACGCGGACCGCGCGCTGTGGAGCGACCCGCGCTACTTCCGCTGTAACAGCCCGGGCGCGCTCGAGCAGCAGTGGGCCGGGTTCGGGGGCGGGGCGGGCGTCATCGGCGACGATCCGCCGGCGACGGCCGCTTGGGGGCACTGCGACCGCGACTATCCGCGCGAGGCGATCGTGAGCCCGTATCCGTTCAAGACCGCGCAGGAGCACTACGAGGCGCTGCTCGCGGAGACGAGGGAGCGCGGCGGCCCGACGAAGCACACGTATGCGACCGTGCCCGGCGAATGGAGCGGCCGCTACGTCTGGCCGCGCGGGCAGAACTGGTACGCCGAGCTTTTCTGGAATCAGTTCCCGACGATCCTGTCGCTGCTCACGGAAGAGTATCAGACCCGCTTCGTGCAGCAGGCGTATCACCAGGGACACACGAACGCGCCGCAGTGGCCGGCGCAATATTGCTGGCCCGAGGGCTTCATGCGGCGCTGGCATTACCACGGCGTCACGAACCAGCCGCATACCATCCTCGTGACGCCGTCGCTCGTGCAGATCATGGCGGGCGACGCCGACAACTTCGTCACGAACGTCCACATCGGCCGCGAGTTCAAGATGGACGGACCGGTGCCGTATCTCGGCGAGCAGGTGCCGCGCTGGTACGGCGAGACGATCGGCTTTTGGGACGGCGACGTGCTGATCACGTGGACGTCGAACATTCAGGGTTGGATGGTGCACGGCAACCCGGAGTTCTCGAGCAGCCTGCAGACGATCGAGATCTACACACCGACCAGGGACGAGGCCGGCGAGCTCGTCGGGCTCAATCACGAAGGCATCTTTTACGACCCCGAGGCGCTGGTCGAGCCGATCCGGATCGTGCGGAACCTCGAGAGGATCAGCGGCTTCGAAGAGGGCGATCCGTACGTTTTCATCGAATGCAATCAGACGATCTTCCCGCTCGACGGCCGCGCGACGCCCGTTTCACCGGGAACGACGATCGAGTACGAGGTGCCCGACATCTACGGCCGCCCTTGGGCGGCCATCTGGGAAAAATACTTCGAGCGGAACATGACGCGGCCGGACGAAGAGGATATTTTCAGCTTCGAGTAGCTTCGTCGCGATGCCGTCGCTTGCGGCGATTGCTAGACTCCGCGCATGGCAAAGAGAACCGCGATCCTTCCCACGGACGTCTATCGATACGTGCTCGACTCGTCGCGCGAGCCGGACGTGCTCGCGCGGCTTCGCGCGGCGACGGCTGGGCTTCCGAACAGCGTGATGCAGATCGGGCCCGACCAGGGGCAGCTGATGGCGCTGCTCGTCAAGCTGATCGGCGCCCGCAGGTGCATCGAGCTCGGCACGTACACGGGGTATTCGGCGCTCGCGGTCGCGCTCGCGTTGCCGCCCGACGGGCTCCTGATCACGTGCGACGTGAATCGCGAGTGGAGCGACATCGGCCGGCCGTTCTGGCGCGAGGCGGGCGTCGAGTCGCGCATCGACCTGCGCATCAAGCCCGCCATCGAAACGCTCGACGAGCTCCTCGCGGCCGGCGAGGAGGGGCGCTTCGACTTCGCTTTCATCGACGCCGACAAGACGAGCTACCGGGCCTACTACGAGCGCCTGCTTCGTCTGATCCGTCCCGGAGGGCTGATCGCCGTGGACAACACGATCGCGCTCGCCGGCGGGCCGATTTTCTTGGAAGGCTCGCAAAATGCCGCGGCGCTGCTCGAGCTGAACGCGTTCCTGCGCGACGACGACCGCGTCGATCACGCGATGCTGTCCGTCGGGGAAGGGCTCACGTTGCTGCGGAAGCGCGACGAGGCGGACCGGTAGGCCGGAGGCCCGGCGGCGCCCCGGGTCGGTTTCGACCCGGGGACACTTGCGGGCCCGATGCAGTATGCTAGTCGAAACGAACGCGAGTTATCGGGCATGCTCTCGAGGCCGATCGTCGTCGCCGTCGGCGCGGCCAGCGCTGCCGTCGGCATTGCAGCCGCCGGGTTTTTCGCCCTCGGCGGCGATGTGTCGTGGCCGTGGCGCCGCGGCGCGGACGAGAGCTGGCAGGTCCTCGAGCGGTATTGCATCACGTGCCACAACGATGTCGACCGCTCGGGCGATCTTTCGTTCGAGAGAATCGACCGCAGCGACTTCCACGGCAACGCGCTGATCTGGGAAACGGCGGTGCGCAAGGTGCGCACCGGTTTCATGCCGCCGCTCGATGCGCCGCGCCCGGAACGGAACGTGCTCGACGGTTTCGCTGCGTGGCTCGAGGACGAGCTCGACGCGGCCTGGCGCGAGGCGCCGAATCCCGGCACGAGACCCCTTGCGCGGCTGACCCGCACCGAGTACGCGAACGCGGTGCGCGACCTCCTCGCGTTCGACGCGACCGCGATCGCCGCGACGCTGCCGGCGGACGTCTCGACCGGCGGATTCGACAACAATGCCGAGTCGTTGACGGTATCGCCGACGCTGCTCGAGGCGTATGCGCTCGCCGCGATGCAGATCGGGCGTCGAGCGGTCGGCGATCTGACGATGGGGCATGGGGAGACCCGCTACACGGCGCCGGCCGGCCCCGCGCAGCGCCGGCATGTCGATGGGTTGCCGCTCGGCACGCGCGGCGGCCTCGTCGTCGAGCACTTCTTCCCGCTCGACGCGGTTTACGAGTTCTCGGTCGGGGCGTCGAGCTCCCGGAAGGGCTGGGACAATCCGACCGGAGCGATGGTCTGGTGCGACGGTCCGAAGGTCGACGTGACGTTCAACGGCGCGCCGGTCGACGTGCCGAACCCGCGCCGCTTCCGGATGCGCGTGCCGGCCGGCCCGCACGAGATCGCGGTCGCGCTCGTCGACGACGTGCGCTGCCAGGGCGTGAACGAGCTCTATCTCGGCGAGATCTCGTCGCCGGGCGCCGTGCAATCGTTGACGATCGCGGGACCGTTCGACGCGGAAGGTGCCGGCGATACGCCGAGCCGGCGCGAGATCTTCGTTTGCCATCCGGACCGCGGCGCCGAGGAAACGGCTTGCGCGCGGCAGATCCTGTCGCGGCTCGCGACGCGCGCATACCGGCATCCCGCGACGCCCGCCGAGGTCGACGAGCTCCTCGAGTTCTACCAGCTCGGCCGCGACGAATTCGGCGGCTTCGAGGTCGGGATCCAGTACGCGTTGTCGCGGCTCCTCGTGAGCCCGCGTTTCCTGTTCCGAGTCGAGCAGGAGCCTGCGGACGTTCCCGTCGGCGGCGTCTACCGGATCTCGGATTTCGAGCTCGCGTCAAGGCTGTCGTTCTTCCTGTGGAGCAGCATTCCGGACGACCAGCTGCTTGCGGTCGCGGCCGACGGTCGGCTTGGAGAGCCCGAGGTGCTCGCCGCCGAGGTCGAGCGGATGCTCGCCGACCCGCGCGCGTCGGCGCTCGTCGAAAGCTTCGCGAGCCAATGGCTCTTGTTGCGGGAGCTCGACGAGGCCGCGCCTCAGGATCCGGGCTTCGACGCGGACCTGCGCGCCGCGATGCGCCGCGAGACGGAAATGCTCTTCACGGATCTGCTTCGCGAGCGCCGCAGCGTCCTCGATCTGCTCGACAGCGATTACACGTATCTGAACGAGCGCCTCGCGGCGCACTACGGCATCGAAGGCGTACGCGGCAGTCACATGCGCCGCGTCGAGTTGCCGGCGGACAGTCCGCGGCGCGGAATCCTCGGGCACGCGAGCATCCTGACCGCGACGTCTGCGCCGAACCGCACGTCGCCGGTCGTGCGCGGCAAATGGATCGTCGAGAACCTGCTCGGCGCGCCGGTGCCGTCTCCGCCGCCGGGCGCCGAGGCGGATCTGTCGGCCGAGGCCGCGGAGGCGGAAAACCTGACCGGGAACACGGTGCGCGAGCGGCTCGAGATGCATCGTGCGAGCACCGCGTGCTCCGGATGCCACGGGATGCTCGACCCGCTCGGTCTCGCGCTCGAGAATTTCGATCTGTTGGGCCGCTGGCGGGAGCACGAGGACGGCCATCCGGTCGACGCGCGCGCGGAGATGGTCGACGGCACGCGGCTCGAAGGTGCCGCGGACCTGCGTCGCGCGCTGCTCGCGCGGCCGGAGTCGTTCGTGACCGCGCTGACCGAGCGGCTGATGACGTACGCGCTCGGCCGCGAGCTCGAGCACTACGACAAGCCGGTCGTGCGTAGCGTCGTGCGGGCCGCCGCGAAGGACAACTACACGCTCCATTCGCTCGTGCACGCGATCGTCGCGAGCGATACGTTCCAGAAGCGAGTGAAGACCGGCGCGGGACCGGTCTCGGAGTGAATCCCGACGGAGACGCTTATGCGGTATCTGACGAAGAAACACCTGTCGAGGCGCACGGTCCTGCGCGGCGCCGGCGTCGCGATCGGCCTGCCTCTCCTCGAGTCGATGATCCCCGCCGGTATGCGCCGCGCATCCGCGGCCGGCGTGCCGCCGGTGCGGCTCGGGTTCGTCTACATCCCGCACGGCGCGGTCATGTCCCGCTTCACGCCGTCCGGCGAAGGCCGCGACTTCACGTTCGGGCCGATCCTCGAGCCGCTCGAGCCGTATCGCGATCGCTTCAACGTCGTGAGCGGACTCAAGCTCGCCGCCGCTTACGTCGGCGACTCGTCGGCCGCGGAGAACCACTCGCGCTCGTCGAAGTGCTGGCTCACGTGCATGCCGGACGGCACGGGGCCGACGCCCGCGTCCGCGGATCAGCTCGCGGCGCAGCACATCGGTCAGGAGACGCCGCTGCCGTCGCTCGAGCTCGCGATCGAGCCCGGAGCGTCGATCTCGTACGCAACGCCGACGACGCCGCTGCCGATGGAGGTCAATCCGCGCGTGGTGTTCGAGCGGCTGTTCGGCGACGGCAGCACGCCCGAGGAGCGGGCGGCGCGGCAGCGGCAGCTGTCGAGCCTGCTCGACGCGGTGATGGGCGAGGCGGCGGCGCTGAAGCGGAGCCTCCCGGCGACCGATCGCGCGAGGATGGATCAGTATCTTTCCGACATCCGCGAGCTCGAGCGGCGCCTCGCGCTCGTCGCCGATTCGCCGCTCGCCGAGCTCGAGGTACCGGACAAGCCGGCCGGCGTGCCGTCCGACTTCGAGCAGCACGTCGCGCTGATGTTCGATCTCCTCGCGATCGCGTGGGCGGCGGATCTGACGCGCGTCTCGACGTTCATGATCGCGCGCGAGCTCAGCAACCGCGTGTATACGCGGAGCGGCGTGAACGAAGGGTTCCACAACTGCTCGCACCATTCCGAGGTGCCGGCGAACATCGATCGCCTCGCGCAGCTCAACGTCTATCACACGCGGACGACGATCGCGTATCTGCTCGAGAAGCTCGCGACGACGCCCGACGGCGACGGCACGCTGCTCGATCATTCGCTCTTGCTGTACGGCAGCGGCATGAGCAACCCGAACCAGCATGATCACGATCCGCTGCCGATGCTGGTTGCGGGCGGCGCGTCGGGGCGCGTGCAGGGCGGGCGCCATATCCGCATGCCCGAAGGCACGCCGGTCGCGAACCTGCTCCTCGCGATGCTCCACAAGGTCGACGTGCCGGTCGAGTCGTTCGCCGACAGCACGGGGATCGTCGAGATCTGACATGGCGCGGGC
>CAZKNH010000042.1:27491-28824 GCA_964553875.1 uncultured Gammaproteobacteria bacterium
CTCGAGCTCGCTGACGGCAACGGCATCACGCCGCTGATCAATGCGATCGTGAACTCGAGCGCGGTGCGGATCAGCGACGACGGCAAGACCGACCACCTGAAGATCGCGCACGTGCTGCTCGATGCGGGCGCTAATCCGAACGCGATGGACTGGTATGGTCAGACGCCGCTCTGGGCCGCGGTCGACATGCGGAACCTCGAGCTCGGCGGGCGTAACGGCGAGGCCAACGTCCGCGACGAAGCGTTCGCGCTGATCGAGCGGCTGCTCGTGCTCGGCGCGGATCCGAACGCCCGCACTCGCGAGTTTCCGCATGAGCGGCGCTTCATCGTCGAGGTCGTCGGCTCGGTCGCGTGGGTGGATCTCACCGGACAGACGCCGTTTCTGCGCGCCGCGGCCGCGGGCGATCTCGATGTGATGCACCTGCTGCTCGAGCACGGCGCCGATCCGAACATTCCGACGTACGCCGGCACGACGCCGCTGATGGTTGCCGCGGGCGTCAACTGGGCCGTCGACGAGACGTACACGGTCAGCGAGGAAGCCCTGCTCGAGGCCGTGAAGCTCACGATCGAGCTCGGCAACGACGTGAACGCGGTGAACTCGATGGGCGTCGGCGCGATCCACGGCGCGGCGAATCGCGGCGCGAACGCGATCATCGAGGTTCTCGCCGCGAACGGCGCGCGGCTCGACGTCCCGGACAAGCAGGGCCGCACGCCGCTCACGTGGGCCGAGGGCGTGTTCCTCGCGACGCATCCGCCGGTCCGCAAGCCCGACACGATCGCGCTGATCGAGCGCCTGATGGCAGAAAGAACGGCAAGCACTCGCTGAGCGCCGCGAGCCGGCAAGGCTCTGGCCGAACATTCAGAACAACGAGAACCGAACGAGGATTCGACGATGAGCGTTCCGATTCCGCCGAAAGACGACGACCGCAATGCCGCTTCGCTCGACCGCCGCGCCGTGCTGCGCAACGCGTCGGCGCTTCTCGCGGGCGCCGCGCTCGCGCAGACGTTCGGCACCGCGCACGCGCAGGATGGAAGCGCGGCCGGCGCGTCGGCGGAAGGGGCCTCGTCGACGGCGGAGCGAAGCGGTCCGCCGCTGATCCCGGGCTTCACGCCGTACGACATCGAGACGAGCGGCGGCGTGACGATCCACGCGGTCAAGGGCGGCGACGGTCCCCCGGTGCTGCTGCTCCACGGCGCGCCGCTGACGCACTACACGTGGCGCGACGTCGCACCGCGCCTCGCCGAGGACTTCACGGTCGTCGCGGCGGACCTGCGGGGGTACGGCGACAGCAGCAAGCCGCAGGGTCTGCCGGACCACTCGAACTACTCGAAGC
>CAZKNH010000043.1:0-28770 GCA_964553875.1 uncultured Gammaproteobacteria bacterium
CCTTGATGTCGAGCGACGTCACGACGCCGTCGATCGGCGAGTACACGCGCGTCTTCCGCAGCCGATCCTCCGCCTGCTCGAGCTGGGCGCGTGCCTGCGACAGCTGCTCGATGCTCGACTGCAGATCCACCTCCGCGAGGCCGAGCTCGTTCGTCAGGAGATCGAAGCTGTCCTGATCGATCAGGCCGCGCTGATAGAGCGCCTCCTGGCGCTCCCACTGCTTGCGCAGATTCTGAAGCCTCAGCCGCTGGCGCTCGATCGCGATCTCCTGAAGGCGCACCTGCGCACGACTCTGCTCGACGGCCGCCCGATGCGCCTCGTCGTCGATCTGGAGCAGCAGGTCTCCGGCCTTCACGTAATCGCCCTCTTCGACGAAGAGCTGCGTGACCCGCCCGATCTCCTCGGACATCAGCTTCACTTCCTCTTCGTGCGCGAGCCGCCCCGACGCGAGCACGGACGCCTGGATGCTGCGCCGCACGAGCGTCTCGGTCTCGACCGTCCGCACGTTGCCGCCGCCGAAGACGGCGCGGGCGACGGGCAGCGCGACGGCGAGCGCGACGATGGCGGCGATGATCAGCAGCTTCCGTGTCATGGCTTCGAGCTCTCGAGGCGAAGATCGCATCCGCCAACGGCGGCAGCGGGATGGCACATGCTACCGGTAAACGGGCGTCGGCCGGCTTGTATCACATCCCGACGACCAAGCCGAGCCCGCCGAGCCAGATCACGAGCGGTGCGACGATGATCACGAACGACACCACCAAGGAGCGCCGTGTCCATAGCGAGTATCCGAACGTGAGGAGCGCCAGGCTCCAAAGCATGGTCGGGTCCATGCTGAAGAGCAGCGTGCGCACGAACCCGCCGCCGGCGGCCTCGAGCCCTAGAAAGTTCCCCACCGACAGCATGTTGAGCTCCGTCGGCCGCATGTGCGTCGCATCGTTCAACGCGAGGTTGACGAAGGCCGACAGCATTCCGATCGTCGTCGGCATCGACGACCATGCGACGGCCGACAGCCAGCGCTTGAACGTGACGCCGTCGTTGCCGAACAGCGAGACGAGCGTCAGATAACCCGCTGCAAGCAGCAGCGGGATCAGGACCTGCAGCAAGCCGCCGACCGTTCCGATGGCCATCATGACGGGGCCCATCATCGCGGCTCCGCCCTGCCCCTCGATCGCCTCCGGCGGCAGCGCCTGCCCGGCGTCCGCGGCCATCGTCTGCATTAGCCATACCGTGTCGACCTGACTGTAATACCCGACGATGACGGCCGTATTGAGCAGTGTGAGGGCGACGATCGGCAACAGCACCGTCGGGCGCACGGCGAGCGCCGAGAAGGCGTCTCGCGGCGCCGTGAAGACGTTGACGAGGACCCAAGCAGTCCCGGTCGGACCGGGGCCCGGCGTCGTGTTCGTCTCTTCGCTCATCGCTGCCCGTGATTGCTCGAATGCTGAGGTACTTCGATTCGCCAGATTGTGACGCAAGCAAATCGGTGGTGTGGAAATGACCTTTTCGGTCCGGAACCCTTCGCATGTGCTCGACGAGATTCGCTTCGCGGACGGGACGCCTCGCCCGAGATGCGTTAGAGTCCGCCGACGTCGCCCCAACGCGTTGCCGGACCGGGCACGGGCGTCGGCACGCGCCGACGCCGAATTCGACCGGAGAAGTCTAAGCGTGCAAAATTCAAAAGAAAAGTTCGCACCCGATGCGCGCGGCTCGACGCCGCGCATTCATTCCACGGCGTACGAAGCATGATCCGACCCGCACCCGCGTTCACCGACGCCGCGATCGTGCTCGAAGGCGTCAACAAGGGCTTCGGTCCGCAGAAGGCAGTAGAGGATTTCGATCTCGCCGTGCCGCGCGGCGCGCTCTGCGGTTTCATCGGGCCGAACGGCGCCGGCAAGACGACGACGATCAGGATGATCATGTCGATTCTGTTCCCGGACTCGGGACGCGTATCCGTGCTCGGACGCGCATCGGCGCTCGATGCGAAGGACCGGATCGGCTACCTGCCCGAGGAGCGGGGCGTCTATCGGAAGATGCGCGTCGGCGAGTTCCTCGCCTATATCGCGAAGCTCAAAGGCGTCGGCGGCGCCGGGCTTTCGAAACGCGTGCGCAACGGCCTCGAGCGGGTCGGTCTCGAAGGGGTCGAGCGCAAGCGCTGCGAAGAGCTGTCGAAGGGCATGCTGCAGAAAGTGCAGTTCGTCGCGGCGATCCTTCACGAGCCGGATCTCCTGATCCTCGACGAGCCGTTCAGCGGCCTCGATCCCGTCAGCATGCGGCAGCTCGAGGCGCTCGTCCTCGAGGAGCACAAGCGCGGCGCGACCGTGCTCTTCTCGACCCACGTGATGCATCAGGCGGAGGAGCTCTGCGAGCACGTCGTGATGATCCACCGCGGCCGTAAGGTGCTCGACGACGCGATCCCGGCGATACGGCGCCGCTACGACCCGCGCACGATCCGGTTCGAGCCGCTCGACGCGAACGCCGACGTCACCGCGCTCCAGGCGTTGCCGTTCGTCGAGCGCATCGAGCGCGCCGAGCCCGGCTACTCGATCCGTGTCACTGACGGCACACCGCCCGCCGACGCGATCCGGCGGATCGTCGACGTGCTCGCACCCGCGCGGATCGAGCTCGCGCGGCCGCGCCTCGAGGACATCTTCATCGACATCGTCGCGGGCTCGGAACATCGACCCGAGGAGCCGCGAGACACCGAAGCGGCGAAGGCCACGGCATAGGGTTCAGGCAATGTACAAGGTCATCCAGGTCGCGTGGCGCGAGTTCATCGTCACGGTCACGTCGAAGGCGTTCCTGCTAGGTCTCTTGCTCCTGCCGATCATCGGTATCGTGATGGCGTGGGCGGGACCGCGGCTGTTTACCGACAGCGACTTCGAGGCTCGCGGCGCGCTCGCGCTCGTCGATCGCGACGGGCGGGTCGCCGATGCCCTGCGTCCGAAGCTCGACCCCGAGTCGGCACGCATGCGGCAAGAGCTCGAGACCGCTCGCGCGCTCGAGCAGATGCCGCGCGAGGCGCGTGCGCTCGTCGGCTCCGAAACGATCCGGCGGATCGCGCCGCGTATCGAGCTCATGCTCGACGAAAGGCCGCGCGATGCGGACGTCGACGCCGAGAAGGCGCGGCTATATTCGGGCCCGCCAACCGAGCGCCCGCTCGCGCTCGTCGTCGTGCACGACGATGCGGTCGAGCCGGCCGACGGCACGTCGAGGCTCGGCAGCTACGACCTCTTCGTGCCGCCCCGGCTCGACAACCGCATCGAGAACGAGATCCGGCGCGTCCTGCGCGAGGCGATCGTCGATGCGCGCCTCGCCGCTCGCGGCTACGAGTCCGCAACGCTGCAGGCCCTCTTCAACGTGCCGCGCGTCGATGCGGTGACAGTACGCGCCGGCGAGGAGCGCGGCAATGCGGGCGCGCTGACGATGCTCTTGCCGATGGCGTTCGGCGCGCTGCTCTTCATCGGCGTGATGACCGGAGGCCAAGCGCTGCTCACGTCGACCGTCGAGGAGAAATCGAGCCGCGTGATCGAGGTGCTGCTCTCGGCCGTATCCCCGATGCAGCTCATGGCCGGCAAGCTCCTGGGGCAGATGGCGGTCAGCTTCATCGGGCTCGGGCTCTATATCGCGATGGGCCTCGTGTTCCTCGCCGGCGCAGCGCTGCTCGGCCTGCTCGACTTTTCGCTGATTCTCTACCTCGTGATCTTCTTCGTGATCACCTATCTCCTGCTCGGCTCGCTGATGATGGCGATCGGCTCGGCAGTGAACGAAATGCGCGAGGCTCAAACCATGATGACGCCGATCGTGCTGCTGCTCGTCCTGCCGTGGATGCTGTGGATGCCGATCTCGCGGGCTCCCGACTCGGCGTTCAGCGTCGCATTGAGCTTCCTGCCGCCGGTCAACTCGTTCGCCATGCTGTTCAGGATGGCGTCGACGTCGCCTCCGCCCACATGGCAAGTGTGGCTCACGATCGCCATCGGCTTCGCATCGGCGCTCGGCGCGCTCTGGTTCACCGCGAAGGTGTTCCGCATCGGCCTGCTGATGCACGGCAAGCCGCCGACGTTCATGACGCTGATCCGATGGGCGCGTCAGGCGTAGGGATAATCGTGTCAGACACGTTCTTCTGACGAAAACCGTGTCTGACACGATTTTCCTGCTAGCGCGGCGCCAGTGCGCTTTCCAAGCCGCGGCTGGTCAGCGTGTCCTCTGGCGGCTTCCAGTCGAGGCCGTACCGCATCCTGAGCGTCTTGACCTTCGCGCCTCCGCCCCACGGCACGGTCACGATGTAGATGTTCTCGTATTCGTCGGGCGCGATCTCGGGGACCCGCTTGCTGCCGTGAAGCTCCGCGATCATCGGCGCGATCGCTTCTCGATCGACGACGAAGAGCACGATCTCGCCTTTATGCGTCTTCAGGATGTCCTCCATGAAGGCTTCCGTGTCGTCGAACTCGGCGGGCCGGATCATGAGCCCGAGCCGCTCGGCGAGCGGCGCGGCGGTCTCGCGCGCGCGCCGGCTCGGCGCCGCATAGATCGCGTTCACGCCGCCGACGACGTCGAGGTACTCGAGGAAGCGCGACAGCAGATCGGCGCGTGCGCGCCCGATCGCATTGAGCGGCGGATCGCGTTCGAGCGCGAGCGGATCGTCGACGTCGGCATGCCGCACGAACACGACCGTCGTCGTCGCCTGCGAATCGAAGTACCAGGCGACGGCGAAGGCGACGAGGATATAGCCGAGCGCGAGCGTCAGCCGCCGGCGTCGCCGCCGGCGGCGCTCTGCGTGAGTGAGGCGCCTGTCGCGTGTCGTCATCGTCGTCCTCGGGACCGGCCCCGCCGCGATGGAAAGCCTGCGATCGCGAGGCTCGGCCGCAACGGCTCCGGCCCGGGCATCTCGCGGCCGCCGCATCGCAGGTCCGACCGATCGAGCAGATTATGCCCTGTTTCGTCGCCGATCGGGCCGCATCGGGCACCGAAAGTCGTGGCTGCGTAATACGGCACCGTTCCGTTCGTACTACGGGTTGTAAGAATCCTGGTTTGGTCAGAGCGAGCGCCGTGCGAACGCCATGCCGGATCACGCGAATTTCGAGCAGCTTTACCGCAGCCACTATCGGCGCGTCCGCGGCCTGTGCCGGCAGCTGCTCGGACGAGCGGACTCGGCCGACGACGCCGCTCAGGAGGCATTCATGCGCGCCTACCGCGCATTCGACCGCTACGATCCGGCGCAGCCGTTCGCCGCGTGGATCATGACCATCGCGAGCCGCTACTGCATCGACGTCGTCCGGCGCAGAGCGAAAGAGACGGAGCTCTTCAGAGACGAGGACGTCGAGCGCGTCGAGATCGATTCGGAAGAAACCTCGACGCTCGGTGCGCTGGTCGCGACGGAGCGGGCGGCCGAGCTCAAGGCCGCGATCGCATCGCTCCCCGACAAGCACAGGATCCCGCTCGTGCTTGCCTACTTCGAGGACGCGAGCTACGACGAGATCGCCTCCGCGCTCGGCGTGACGCGCAACCACGTCGGCGTGCTGATCCTGCGCGCCAAGCAGGCGCTGCGGCGGGCGATGCAGCCGCAGCGCGAAGGAGAATCGCAATGAGCTGCCCGCGAGAGCTCGAGTGGTCCATGTACGTCGACGAGGCGCTCGATGCCGCAGAGACGAGGCGCCTCGCGGCTCATGTCGCGTCGTGCGCGGCATGCAGCGCGCGCGTCGACGCGCTTCGGGAAGAAGCCCGCGCACTGCGCGCGGCGCTCGCCGCAGCGGAGGACGATGTCCCGATACCGGCTTTCCGCCCGGCCACGCGTCGAACGGGCCCCGTCGGCGCAGCGGCCGTGCTGATCGCGCTCGCGTCGAGCTCGATCCTGCTCGGTGACGTCGCCGCCGCGCTCAGCTGGCCCGAGTGGCTCAGGTGGCTCAACCCGTTCACGCTGTCGGCTGCGATCGACGTGCTGTTTGCGGCGCTGATATTCATCGCAACGGAGGGTAAATCGATGTTGACGTCGACGATCGAAACCATCGGCGCGGCCGTCGTCGTCGCGCTTCTCGTCGCCGCCGCGCTCGCTGCGGCGCGCAGAGGCGGGGGCGCCGCGGTGTTCTCTGCGGCGCTCGCGGCGCTCATGTTCTCGACCAACGGCGAAGCGCTCGAGATCCGCAGATCCGAAGGGGTCGTGTCCGTGCCGGCCGGCGAGACCGTCGACGATACGTTGATCGCGTTCGGCCAGGACATCGAGATCGACGGCAGGATCACCGGCGACCTGATCGCGTTCGGTCAGCGCGTCGTGATTCGCGGCTCGGTCGACGGCCAGGTCGTCACGGGCGCCCGCAGGATCGAGGTCGAAGGAGACCTCGGCGGCAGCATCCTCGGCGCCGCGGAGACGATGGACGTGCGGAACGGCGCGATCGTACGGAACCTCTACGGCTTCGTGCGCGCGATCACGGTCGGCCGGGATGCCGAGATCGGCGGCAACGGCATCGTCTTCGCGTCGACCGCGTCGATCGCGGGCGCGATCGGGAAGGACGTCCATGCGTTCGCCGCCGAAGTCGAAGCGACCGGTCGCGTCGGCGGAGATCTCGTCGCCCATGCGAGCACGCTGCGCGTGCGGGACCCGGCGCGTATCGACGGCAACGTCATCGCGCACGTGGCCGACGAGCAGGCGGTGAGCGTATCGCCCGGCACCGTCGCAGGCAACGTCGCGACGCGTCTGCCCCGCGAACCCGGCGAGGCGCGGGGCGGCGACGCGCCCGGTTCGTTCCTCGCCGGGCAGGCCGTGCGCTTCGCCGCGGCGTTCGTGACCGGATTGATCCTGCTGTGGCTCGTGCCGCCGTTCGCGCGGATCTCGCTCGATACGCCCGGCGAGGGCGTCACCGCCGCCGGCGTCGGGCTCGTCGCGCTCGTCGCGGTGCCGATCCTCGCGCTGATGACCGCGATCACGCTGATCGGGCTGCCGATCGCGATCCTCGCGATGCTCGTATGGCTCGCGGCGCTCTATCTCGCGAAGATCGTCGTCGCGCACTTCATCGGCAAGGCGATCTTCGACCGCACCGCGCGGCCGGCGCACTTCGCGCTCGCGCTGCTCGTCGGTCTGCTGCTCGTGTTCGTCGCGATCAACATCCCGTTCATCGGCGTGCTGCTCAACTTCGTGCTGACGATCACGGGGCTCGGCATGATCGCGATCCTCGTTTGGGGGCTGTTTCACGACCGAGACGAGCTCGCGGAATGAGGGCATGGGCGGGCGCGTGCCGCGCGCCCGCCCATCGTCGCGCGAGCGCGGTCAGCCCTGCCGGACCGCGACGGTCACGTGCGCGCGGAAGCCCTCCTCGACGCGCTCGACGTCGCAGAACGCGCCCTCGACGCGGCCGTCGCGCAGGAACGAGTCGTTCGAGTTGAACGTTCGACGGCGCTCCCGGCGCTCGCGATACGGCTCCCACTCGGAGAAGACCTCGTCATTGACGTCGTCCGGGAAGAAGAGCTGGCTCGCAACGACCTCGTCTCCGCCGAGGAACACCTTGAAGTGCACGTGCGGCGTGCGTCCCCCGTACCAGCTCGGGTAGATCGTTCTGAAAACGACCTCTCCGCCCGAGCTCGTGAACTGCGTGCCGCGCAGAAACGTCCGCCCTTCGACGGACGGCAGCGGTTCGCCGGTGCCGGGCTGCCGCGCATAGCCCGAATAGAGACCGAGCGCGTCCGCATGCCAGACGTCGACGCGCGCGCCATCGAGCGTCGCGCAATCCCCGACCCGCACGACCCGCAACGTCAGCTCGAGCGGTGCGCCCGGCGCGCCCTCGGTGATGTCGGACCGCACGAGCTCTGGATCGAAATAGAACGGGCCTTCGCCGGCATCGGGCGTCAGCACGCACGTGCCGGTCTGTGCGGCCGCGCGAAGCGGCATGAATCCAGCGCCGAGAATGCCCACGAACCCGGCAAGTGTGCGGCGGCGGTCGATCTCGGTCGTCGGCAGGCGCCAGAGCGGCGGGCGAAATGTCGGCTGGTCGCGCATCGGAGGACCTCCTCGTCGGATGACCAAGTGCCAGGCAAAATCGGCTTCCGTGCGTGCCATTCTGCGGCACGACCGGCCGTTCGCGAAATCGCGGCGAGCGCGATCCGGCTCCGGCGCCCCTCATGGCGCGGCCGAGCCCCCGGTCGTCGCACGGCGCTCTGCAGCGAGGAATCGACGGTCGAGCTCGACGCGGCCTCGCCGCCGCGCGAGTCAACGCGACGCGCGCCAGCGCCTGACGACGGTGCCGGTCGCGTCCGCGATCTGCACGTAGCCGTCGATCGAGTCGCCGTCGACGCGTCCCGAGAACGCGTACGTGCGGTCGTCGCCGATCGCGCGGAACGCGATCCGGTCGCCGTCGAGCGTCGCGTCGGCGATCGACGTCGGTTCGCCCCCCGCCGACACGAACGTCACGTCGATCTCCTGAAAGCGCTGCGCGACGCGGAGCGTGTGGCGCTCGGGCGCTCGAGCTTCGTCGCTGCCTGCGCTCTCGCCTTCGATCTCGACCGACCACCCGCCCGCGACGTCGGCGGGAACGATCCAGAGCAGTATGCCGCCGCTCGAGCGCGCCGACATGTCGTGCACGTCCGGCGTCCACTCCCCCATGTCGAAGCTGTTCGACACGACGCGCGTGCCGGGCGCGAGCTCGGCGAGCAGCTTCGGACGCAGCGCGAGGTTGGCGTCGGGAAACAGATAGAGCGTAACGACCGACGCTGCGCCGATATCGGCCTCGAAAATATCGCCTTCGACGAACGCGGTCCGGCCGTCGACGCCCGCTCGGCGCGCGTTGCGGCGCGCGAGCTCGACGAGCTCGGGCTCGATCTCGACGCCGTGCGCGAATGCGCCGCGCGCCGCCGCGGCGATCACGATTCGGCCGTCGCCCGAGCCGAGGTCGATCACGTAGTCGCCCGGACGGACGCCTGCGACGTCGAGCATCAGCTCGACGTCGTCCTCGACCGTCGGAACGTAAGGGGCGACCGAGCCGTCGGCGGGATCTTCGATCTCGATGGTGTCGTCCCCGGCGGCACAGCCGGGCAGCAGCAGGACCGCAAGCAATGCCGCCTGCGATGCGGCGCGCGACCGAAGGAAAGCCTCGTGCGAATTCATCGTCGACTCTGCGGCTCGTCGTCGTGTGAAGGCGGGACAGCATAGCGCGCTTACCGACCGACTTCGAAGCCGCCGCCGAGGCGAGCATCCCGTGCGATCACGCGCCTCCGCTGCGCCCGACGCGCATTCGCACGGTTTGTCGCTATCATGGGGCATGCCCGCATCGAAGCAGCTCCCGGCCCGCGACGAGTGCGTCGTTCGCGAGCTCCTGATCCGACGCGCGTCGGAGCATCCCGACCGCGACTTCGTGCTGTTCGAGCACGGCGAACGCTGGACCTACGCCGATGCGCTCCGAGAAGTGCGCCGCTTCGCGGCGGGGCTCGACGCGCTCGGCGTGCGCCCCGGCGATTTCGTGCTGTCGTGGCAGGCGAACGGGCCGACGGCCGTGAAGACGTTCCTCGCGCTCAACTACCTGGGCGCCGTCTACGTGCCGGTCAACACGAGCTACCGCGGCAAGCTCCTCGAGCACGTCGTGCGGAGCGCGTCGGCGCGTCTGATGCTCGCCGACGGCCGCCTCGTCGACCGGCTGAACGACATGGATTGCGGTGCACTCGAGACGGTCATCGTGCTCGGCGACGAGCGGCCCGCGCTTGATCATGTGCGCGTGATCGGCGAGGACGCACTCCGCGACGCGCGGCACGAACCGCCGTATCCCGACATCGCGCCGTGGGATACGCACATGGTGATCTTCACGTCCGGCACGACCGGCCCGTCGAAGGGCGTGCTCTCGTCGTACATCCACAGCTACACGGCCGCGCGCGGCTTCCGCAATATCGGTCCCGGCGATCGCACGCTGATGCAGCTGCCGATGTTCCACGTCGGCGGACCCTATGCGCTCCTCTGGGCGCTGATCTACGCGGGGTCGACCGTCGTCGTCGAAGCGTTCAGCGTGTCGCGGTTCTGGGAGACCGTACGCCGCTACGAGATCACGACGGTCGGACTCCTCGGCGCAATGGCGCAGTTCCTGATGAAGCAGCCCGAGTCGCCGGCCGACAAGGATCATCCATTGCGCTCCGTGATCATCGCGCCGTTCGACGAGACGGCGATCGCGTTCGGCGATCGCTTCGGCGTGCCGGTCTACACCGAGTTCAACATGACGGAGCTCAGCGTGCCGCTCTGGGCCGGACCCGATCCGACGGTGCCGGGCACGTGCGGGCGTGCGCAACCCGGATTCGAGCTCAGGCTCGTCGACGAGCACGATATCGAGGTGCCGGTCGGTCAGGCCGGCGAGCTGATCGTGCGCGCCGAGCTGCCGTGGACGCTGAGCCATGGCTACCTGAACGACCCGGAGTCGACGGCGAAGGCGTGGCGCAACGGGTGGTTCCATACGGGCGACCTGCTGCGCCGCGACGCCGACGGCAACTACTTCTTCGTCGACCGGCTGAAGGACGTGCTGCGGCGGCGCGGCGAAAACATCTCGTCGTTCGACGTCGAGAACGCGATCCTCGCGCATCCGCACGTCCGCGAGGCGGCGGTCGTGCCGGTGCCGGGCGACGGCTCCGAGGACGAGGTTCTCGCGGTCGTCGCGCCCGTGCCGGGTAAGTCGATCGACCCCGCCGACCTGATCGAATTCCTGCGCGACAAGCTCGCGTTCTTCATGATCCCGCGCTACGTGCGCACGGTGGACGCGCTGCCGAAGACGCCGACGCAGAAGGTCGAGAAGCACGTGCTCCGCAGCGCCGGCGTAACGGCGGACACGTGGGACCGCGAAGCGGCCGGCGTGCGCGTCGAGCGCGAGCGCCTGTCGGCGCGGTGACGGCTCATGAGCGATCATCCCGGTCCGCTCGAAGGCTTGAGGGTGCTCGAGTTCGCCGGGCTCGGGCCCGTGCCGTTCTGCGGCATGCTGCTGTCGGATATGGGCGCCGACGTGCTCAGGATCGACCGTGAAGGCGGCCGACGCTATGACAAGTACGCGGTCGACACGCGCGGACGCCGGTCCGTCGTGCTGAATCTGAAAGATCCCGGCCACCGGGAGATCGCCCTCGCGCTGATCGAGAAGGCCGACGCGCTGATCGAGGGCTTTCGTCCCGGCGTGATGGAACGGCTCGGTCTCGGCCCCAACGAGGCCTTCGCACGCAACCCGAAGCTCGTCTACGGACGCATGACCGGCTTCGGCCAGTCGGGTCCATACTCGAGACAACCCGGCCACGACATCAACTACGTCGCATTGAGCGGCGCGTTACATGCTTTGGGTCCCAAGGAAAAGCCGGCCGTGCCCCTCAACCTGATCGGCGATTTCGGCGGCGGCGCGCTCTTCCTCGCCGTCGGCATTCTCGCGGCGCTGCGGCACGTCGCCTCGGGCGGCGAGGGTCAGGTCATCGACTGCGCGATGACCGACGGCGTGATCTCGACGATGGCGATGCTCTACGGCGAGCATGCGGCCGGCCGCTGGCTCGACGAGCGCGAGCGCAACATCATCGACGGCGCCGCGCACTTCTACAACAACTACGAGTGCGCCGACGGCAAATGGATCGCGATCGGCTCGATCGAGGCGCCGTTCTACCGGGCGCTTCTCGAGAAGCTCGGCCTCGAGGAGGATCCGGACTTCGCGGATCAGATGAATCGCGCGAAATGGCCCGAGCTCAGGCATCGTCTCGCGGAGATCTTCCGCACGCGTCCGCGCGACGAGTGGTGCGCGCTGTTCGAGGGCTCGGAGGTCTGCTTCGCGCCCGTGCTGAGCCTCGCGGAAGCGCCTCGGCATCCGCACAACGTCGCACGCGGCGCGTTCGTCGAGATCGACGGGGTGCCTCACCCAGCGCCGATGCCGCGCTTCTCGCGCACGAAGGCGGCGGTCCGCCACGCGCCGAAGCCCGCGGGCTTCGACGCGGAGGCGGCGCTCCGCGATTGGGGCGTGGACGAAGCGCTCGCGCGGCGCTTGCGCGCGCGCGACGCGTGACTAGACGATCTCCGCCTTCTCGATCACGACGTCCTCGATCGGCACGTCCTGATGCACGCCGCGGCGACCCGTCGCGACGCTCTTGATGCGGTCGACGACGTCCGTGCCGTCGGTCACCCGCCCGAAGACGCAGTAGCCCCAGCCCTGCGGCGTCGGCGCCGTGTGATCGAGAAAGTCGTTGTCGGCGACGTTGATGAAGAACTGCGCGGTTGCAGAGTGCGGGTCCGACGTGCGTGCCATCGCGATCGTGTAGGCCTCGTTCTTGAGCGCGTTGTCGGCCTCGTTCCTGATCGGTCCGCGCGTCGGCTTCTGCCGCATGCCGGGCTCGAAACCGCCGCCCTGGATCATGAAGCCGTCGATCACACGGTGGAAGATCGTATTGTCGTAGTGGCCGTCCTTCACGTACTGCAGGAAGTTCGCGACGGTCAAAGGCGCGCGCTCCTCGTCGAGCTCGATCGAGATGACGCCATGGTTCGTGTGCAATTTCACCATTTTGGATACCTGATGTTGAGTTCGGTGAGCCCTGCGCTTGCGCCGCTCGATCGCCTTACGACGCGCGTTTCACGGGGACAGTGTAGCGGCAACGCTCACGGCGCGCCGACGGTCGTTTCGTAGCGCACGCCGTCCGGCACCGGCACCGCCTGATGCACCGTCGTGCCGTGGGTTCCCGCCGTCTGCTCCGACGCGTCGACCGCGACGAACGCGGTGTACTCGGACATCAGGCCGTGCTCGAGCGCGGTCGTCCGTATCTCCCGCGCGAGCTCGCCGTTCGGGTCCGCGGTCCACGTCATGCGGTCCGCGAGGTCGGCGATGCGAAGCCGCGCCCACAACGTCGAGATGAACGAGAGCTCGGGCCCGCTTTCGCCGGCCGCGATCGAAAGCTCGACCGGCTCCCCACGTGCGCGACCTCGCACGATCACGTCCTCGAGGTCGCCCTCGAATCTGCCCGTGACGACGACCGCCCGGCCGACGAAGAGGTCCGGCAGTCGCGACGGATAGATGTCGCTCGCACGCATTCGGCCGAAATCGATCTCGAGATCCGTCATCGCCGGTCGGCTGATGCGCTCGAAGAAGTAGTCCATGACCTCCTCGGCCGAGTCGTCGAGGCCGAGGTACGCCACCGCGCCCCGGCCCTCGCTCGCGAGACGCTCGAGCAGATAGCGGTTCACGGCGTTGCCGAGGCCGAAGCTGAAAATCCTCGACTCCCCGATCAGGCGGTGGACCTCGCCGATGATTTGCGCTTCGTTGCCGATGTAGCCGTCCGTCAGGAACGTCACGAAGCGAAGCCGCCGCTCGTCGTGCGGAAAAGCGAGTGCTGCGCGGATGCCGGCGATCATCTCGGTGGCGCCGTTCGCTTCGAGCCCTTCGACATACGCACGCGCGTTGCGCAGGTTCTCCGCCGTCGCAGGCACCGGAACGGGCCCGAACCGGCTCGCTTCGTTCGCAAAGCGAATGATCTGGAACGTGTCGTCCGGACGAAGGCGATCGAGCGCGGTCAGCACCGCTCGTTTCGCCTGTTCGATCGGCCGTCCATTCATCGAGCCCGACGTGTCGAGCACGAAGACCATCTCGACCGGCTGGCGCGGGAGATCCGCGACGTCCGCCGGCGGATGGACCGTCATCGTGAAGTAACCGTCGTTCGTCTCCGGGTCGCGCCAGGTCAAAAGCTTCGACCTGATCTCGTCGCCCGCGACCTTGAAGCGCAGCACGAAGTCGCGGTTCGGGATCGTGTCGTTGCCCGCGAGCACGATCCGAACCTTCTCGTCGGCCTCGCGGACCGTCTCGATCGGATGGCTCGCGTCGACGGCCTCGATCGGCACGCCGGCGTCGAGATCGACGCTGATCGCGATGTCGTGCGCCGAACGCTCGCCCGGGCGCAGGTACCGCACCGCCCTCTCGTTGCCCGGCAAGAAAACGGCACCGCGCGGCAACGCGCCGACCGGGTCCTGCCAGGCGGGCGGGTTGTAGCGCGGACCGACGACGGTCGGGAACACGAACGTGTACCAGCCGTCGTGATACGCAAGCGTGTGGAAGTACCGGATGTCGACATCGACGCGCTTGCCCGGCTCGATGTTCGCGACCTTCTGCTCGAAGACGTTCGGCCGCTGCTGCACGAGCAGGCTCGCGCGATAGCCTTGCGCGCGCGCCTCCTGGTAGAGCTGCTCTGCCTCCTCCTTCTCGCGCAAGATCCCGCGGATACGCCGATCGCCGATCGTCATCACGAACTCGCGCACGGCCGCGTTCTCCGGCAACGGGAACAAATAAACCGCCTCGATCTTTTCCGTGTACGGATTGCGGAACTCCTGCCGCACGTCGACGATGCCGACGTAACCGCGGATGGCGGCACGCACGTCGGTATGCTCGAGCGGCAGCGGAATCGTCGTGGGCTCTGCGCGGGCCGCGCTGCCGGGCACCGTTGCGACGAGCGCGCCGCTGCCCGGCCGGTCCTCGTCGGCGCCGGAGCCTGCGTCCGTGTCCTCCGGCACCGCGATGAACCAGATCTCGTCGGCGCCGCCGACGCTCTGCACATGCTCGAGCGCGGCCCCGTCCGACAGCGGCGTCGGCGCGGCAATCGACGGTGCGAACGCGCTCCGCCCCCGGCCGCCGCCGCGGCCGACGCGGTTGCCGGTGATGATGACGATTTCCTCGGTTCGCCCGACCTCCGCGGGCACCCGCTCCGCCTGCGTGCTGCTCGGAAGGGGGCGGGCGTCGTGTGACACGCTGCCGCACGCTGCGACGAGCGCAATCAGCACGGCCGCTGCGAACGCACGAGCATGACGTCGGTATTTCTTCATTGTTGTCGTCTCCCGTTGCGGGTAACGAAGCTGATCTCGGCGTCGATCGGCCGTCCGTCCGCCGTGCCCGCCGCGATCAGTGTCAGTCGATAGTCCGGCGCGACGCCGGCGCCGATGCGCACGTGCACGCTCGCGACCCGCGTGCGGCCGACCGGCAGCTCGGCGGGATCGAGCAGGCTGAAGTTCGCGACGATGATCCGATCCGCCGCGCCGCCGTCGACCGCATCCCTGTCGTAGTACGGGGGATCGGCGAAAGGCGTCGTCTCGCCGCCTTCGATGCCGACGACCTGCATCCGGCCGCCGGTCTCCTCGAGCTCGAACTGCCACGCGGCGAGCGGCCTCCCGCTCTCGACGTAGACATCGACGACCTCGAACGTCCCCGAGGCGGCGGCCGAGAACGCGTCCTGGCCGCGTGCGGCCATCGCGAGCAGCGCCGTGGAGAGCGTCGCGACGACGCCTGCGATCGTGGCCGGCCCGAGAAGCCGCCGCAGGGCGCGGCGGATCCCCCGCCAGAACGTGCGGAGATCTCGAGCGAGCGGCGCTCGGGCTCGTGCGCTCATTGCGCACCACCCCGCGGCTCGAGCGCGACGATGCGGGCCGCGACCTCGTCGATCCGCGTCTCGGTGATCGGCGCACCTGCCGCGCGCATCCGCGCGAGCGCGAACGCGTCGAGGATGTCGACGCGGCCCGAGCGGTCGATGTCGTCCGGGTCGTACGTCGTGAAGAAGTCGACCGGGCGAACCACGAGCAGAGCGGCCAGCACGAACGCCGCGGCCGCGGCGTACGCGGCCCAGCGCGCGGGCCTGTATCGGAGCTCGCGACGGATGCGGCTCCGTGTCGAGCCGCCTGCGAAGTACGCGCGCGCCGCGGCGAGCACGGCCGCATCGACGTCCGGATCGGGGCGCACGTCCGGCCGCTCGGCCGCTTCGAGCCGTGCGCGCACGGCCGCGGGCAGCCGGTCCGGGGTGTCGTTCGGATCCAAGTCGTCACCGCTCATCGATTCGCTCCAACCATTAAGCGCCGCCGGGGCGGACAAGGTTCACGGACCGGAGGCCGCGGATCATCCGCCGCACGTCCCGGTCACGGGTCGAACAGGTCCTTGATCACCGGATTCTCGCGAAGCTGCTTCAGCGCGAGATGCAGCCGCGACTTCACGGTGCCGAGCGGCACGTCGAGCGCGACGGCGATCTCGGCAAGCGACAGGTCGTCGACGAAGCGCAGCGTGAGCACCTCGCGCCTCTCCGGGGAAAGGCCGGCCAATGCCGCATCGATCACGCGCGGGTCGGGACCCTCGGCGGTCTCGGCCGGCAGGTCGTCCAATGCGTCATCAGTTCCGTGATCGGCGCCGCGGCCCGCCTTGCGCAGCGCGCTGATCGCGCAGTGCTTCGCGACCGGGTAAAGCAACGTCTGGAGCCGCGCAGTCAGCACGAGCCCTGCGCCTTGCGGCGGAAATTTTCGCAGCAGGTATGCGAACGTCTCCTGCAGCGCATCGTGCGCGAGGTCGCGGTCTCGGACGAAGCGCATCGCGACCCGCAGCACGTAGTCGCGGTGCCTCGAGTAGAGCGCCTCGAACGCGTGCGCCGCATCGTTGGCACCGCCGCGATTGCAGAGCTCGACGAGCGCCTCGTCGGTGAGCTCGTCGTACGTGCGCTTCAATGTTCCGCCTTCTAGGAGAATTTGCGCCGCTCGCGATCTTACCCGACGACGGCGGACGGCAGCGGCGGCGCGCTCGCGAGATCAGGAGGCTTCGGCGAGCCGACGCAGAACCCCGAAGAGCGGCGGAACGATGAACCACAACACGTAAGTCAGCGACGCGAGCATCAACGTCGTCATGCGTCGCGGCACGTCGCTCTCGCGCCGCGACTCGGCGAGGAGCCACGCGAGCACGAGCCCGTGCGGCACGGCGCCCCACGGAACAGCGCGATAGGCGTCGCCGACTGCCCCGGGAACGAACGCCCAGACGACGGCGGACACGGCGGCGGCGAGCGTCGCCGCAAGCGCGACGTCGATCGCGCGGCGCTGGCCGAGACGCACGGCGATCGTCCGTTTGCCGACGCTTGCATCCGCGAGCCGATCCGGCACGTTGGATAACGTGATCGATGGCAACGTCGCGAGCGCGATCGGCGTCGCGACGAGCCATGGAGTCGGGTCGCCGAGCGCGCCGCCCATGAAGAGCCATCCGCAGACGAGCACCGCGGGACCGTGCGTGTACGCGACGTCGAGCTCGCCGAGCGTCCGGTAGCAGAGCCCGAGCGGCGGCAGCGTGTAGCCGACCGCGACGATCGCGAGCGCCGCGATGAACGGCAGGGCCGGCACGGCGGAGACGCCGCCGAGCGCGACGAGCGCAAGCGACGCCGCGGCCGCGAGCGCGAGCGCGGCGATCGCGCCGATCCCGAGCGCACGCCGCGTGATCCGGCCTTCGACGACGACCCGGGATCCGCCGTTGAACGGGCCGTAGCGGCGGTTCGCGCGGTCCGCGGAGGCATCGTAGATCTCGTTGACGAACACCGTCGCCGCCTCGAGCGCGAAGAGCACGACGTAGCCGAGCCAGAACGCGGCGCGCGAGAACGCCGCTGCGCCGGCGTATGCCGCGGCGCCGAGCGTGTAGACGAGGAACGTCGAAGGATAGAACTGAAGCCGCAGAGCCGCGATCCACGCGAGCGCGTTACGCCCGACCCGCTCGAGCGGCGTCGGCACCGCGCCGCGCAGCTTCAGGCCCTCGAGCCGCGCGCGGCGCAGCCACCGGCGCCGTTCGACGGCGTCGGATCGGAGCACGGAGCCGAACGGCGTAATGCGGACCGGCTCGATGCCGCAGAAATGGAGCGTCGCGCGGCGCATCGCGTTGTAGCCCGGCGCGCGATACACGAGCCGGTAGACGAGCGCCGGCGTGTCCATCGTCGTGATCAGATGCGCGCTTCTGCCGCGGAGCAGCCCCTCGTAGCCGAACGCGTTCTCGGCATGTCGGAACGCGAATCCCGGCAGCAGCACGCGGTCGAGGAAACCCTTGAGCAGCGACGGCATCGTGCCCCACCACGTGGGATAGACGAACACGATGTGCTGCGCCCAGCGAAGCAGCCGCCGCGCACGATCGATGTCGGGCTCGGTCGTCTGCAGGCGCATCACGCGCTCCTCGACGTCGCGGCAAAACGTGAGCTCGCGCAGGTCGAGACGCTCGAGCCGCGCGCCCGCCTCGCGAGCGCCTTCGATGTAAGCGTCTGCGAGCGCGTGACAGAGACTGTCAGCCCGCGGATGTCCGATGATCACGAGAACGTTCACGGCTTGAGGCCACTACACGCGTGCCGCTGCCGAGCCGGCAACACGGGCGGCTACGGATCGGAAAAGGTGTCCGACACGGTTTTCCGACGAGACGAGGTCGGACACCCTTTTCGAGGAATCGTGTCGGACGGCTTGCGGGGTTGCGTGACGGTACGGATCGGCATCTCGGGGTGGCGCTATGCCGGATGGCGCGGCACGTTCTATCCGCCCGGCCTGCCCCAGAAGCGGGAGCTCGCTTACGCCGCGGAGCGTTTCCCGACGATCGAGCTGAACGGCAGCTTCTATTCGCTGCAGCGTCCGGAGCGGTATGCGGCATGGTACGCGGACGTGCCGGACCGCTTCGTCTTCGCGGTCAAAGGCTCACGCTACATCACGCACATGCTGCGGCTCGCCAATGCCGAAACGGCGCTCGCGAATTTCTTCGCGTCGGGGCTCTTCGAGCTCGGCGAGAAGCTCGGCCCGATCCTGTGGCAGCTTCCGCCGACGCTCCGCTACGACCGCGAGCGGCTGCTGCGCTTCTTCGCGCTGTTGCCGCGGGACGGGGCGCACGCAACGAAGCTCGCGAAGAAGCATGACGGGCGCGTCGCGGGCCGGGCGCGGGTGACCGCGCCCGAAACGCTCGCGCTCAAATACGCGCTCGAAGTTCGCCACCAGAGCTTCGCGGAGGCCGAGGTCATCGAGCTGCTGCGAAGCGAGGAGGTCGCGCTCGTCGTCGCGGACACCGCCGGCAAATGGCCGTTGCTCGAGGACGTGACCGCGGACTTCGTCTACGTCCGCTTGCACGGCGGCGAGAAAATCTACGAGAGCGGCTACAGCGACGACGCGCTGCGGGACTGGGCACGACGGATTCGTGCGTGGCGGACCGGAGGAGAGGTGCAGGATGCGCGCACGGTCGGCAAGCCGCCGAAGAGGCGGAAGCGCCGCGACGTCTACGTCTACTTCGACAACGACGTGAAGGCGCACGCACCGTTCGACGCGCGCCGTCTGTCCGAGCTCCTATGACGCGCCACCCGCGAGCACGCCGGAGACGCGTGCCCGCAGGCGGCGCGCGACGACACAGGCGGCGCGCCGTCTGATCCTCGGCGTCGCCGCCTGCCTAACGGCCGCGGCCCAGCGGCTCGCACCGGACTCGCGGCGCGACGCCGCCGGGCGAGCGGCCGTCACGCCGCCGCGCGCGTCGCGCGCGCGCTTTCCGCGCTCGATTCGAGCGCGACCGCGATTCCGTGCATGACCGCAGCGATCCTCACCGCGCTCTGCACGGCCTCGGCGCCGAGCCCCGCCTTACGGACCACCCTCTCGTGCGACGCGACGCACATGCCGCAGCCGTTGATTGCCGAGACGGCGAGCGAGTAAAGCTCGAAGTCCGTCTTGTCGACGCCGGGATTGCCGATCACGTTCATGCGGAGCTTCGCAGGCAGCTTCGCATACTCGTCGTTGCCGACGAGGTGCGTGAAACGGTAGTAGACGTTGTTCATGCCCATGATCGACGCCGCCGCGCGCGCGGCGTTGAGCTGCGCCGCGTCGAGCTCGCCGCTTGCGGCGGCCTCGATCTCGGCGAGCAGCACGGGGTTACGCGTCGCGATCGCCGAAGCGAGCGCGGTCCCGAGGATCTGCGTCCTCGTCAGCCCGGGCGCGCCTTCGGGCGTCAGCACGCTCGACAGGTTGAGCTTCAGATCCTTCGCGTAGTCGGGGATCAGGTTTTTCAGTCGGGTCAAATCCATTGCGTGTGTTCCTTGTCCGAGGTCCGGCGGACGACAGACCGTCCGCGCCGCGGTGACCGCGAGCGAGCCGGCTTCCCTGCCCGCCCGCGGGTCGATCCTTTTAGGGAAGACGGAGGCTCGACGCCTCCGTCCGTTTCGCCAGGGTCTCTTACGCGACCTTCAGCGTCTCTTCGCCCGGCTTCCAGTTGCACGGGCAGAGCTCGTCCGTCTGCAGCGCATCGAGCACGCGGAGCACCTCCGCGACGTTGCGCCCCACGTTCATGTCCGTGACCGAGACGAAGCGGATGACGCCGTGCGGGTCGACGATGAACGTCGCGCGCTTCGCGACGCCTTCCTCGTCGAGAATGCCGAGCGCGCTCGACAGATCCTTGCGCAGATCCGACATCATCGGGAACGGCAGCCCCTTCAGGTCCGGATGCTCACGCCGCCACGCGAGGTGCACGAACTCGCTGTCGACGGAAGCGCCGAGCACCTGCGCGTCCCGCTCGGCGAACGCCTCGTTCTGCCGGCCGAACTCGGCAATCTCGGTCGGGCAGACGAACGTGAAGTCCTTCGGCCAGAAGAACACGACGAGCCACTTGCCGGGGTACGTCGTATTCGTGATCGTCTGGAACGCATCCTCGAGCTTTTCCGAGACCGTGGCTTTCAGCGAGAACTCGGGAAACTTGTCACCAACTGTTAACATTATCTTATAACCTCCTGATTAAGCAGGCCGTGAAAATCCAGCTTTGTGCTGTTGGAGGTCATTCTAGGCGGCTGCGTCTGATATATCCAACGGATTATTTCTATCTCAATGTTCTAGTAAATGGATTGCAACACGCCGGCACGGCTGCTTCTTTCGACGGAATCGAACGCTTCGGACGCGATTCGATGCTTCGCTCCGACGACGTAGCGCTCCGGCGACACGTGCGTACGGAGGCGCGGTCGGAATCGTGTGCTTTGATTTGGAGGTTAGGCCGCCGTTCCGCGGCCGAGGCAGGCGGAGCTGCCGCCGGGCGCTGAATGCCCGGCGGCGGAAGGATGTCGAGAGCGTTTACTGCGCGGCCGCGGCGCGACGGCTCGCGCCCGTCTGCGCGAAGTAGTTCGTGATGCCGTCCGGATCGTCGAGCCAGATCGTCCGCAGTGCGAAGCCGCGCAGCTCGCTCAGCGGCTGGTCGATCGTGACGCCCCGCTCCTTCGCGAGCCGATCGATCGCCTCGACGTCCGTCACGACATACTGGATGCCGCCGGTTCCCGTATCGGCGGGCAGATCGGCACCGAAGCTGCGCAGCGTGACGATCGTCGTGCCGTGCTTGAACGAATACTTCTGCGTGTCGAAGCGCGGATCGTCTTGCGGAGGCAGCTCCTCGAGGCCGACGAACTCCCGGTAGAACGCGCGGCTCACGTCGAGGTCGCTGACCGTCAGGCCAACCTCGATCGTGTCGTAAAGCTCCTGCGGCGCATTCGGCGCGATCACGATCTCGACCGCGTGGCCGTCCGGATCATAGACGAGCGCCGACAGGCGGTCGGTGCCGGGGACCTCCTCGAATACCGGCGCGTCGTAACCGGCGGCGACGAAGCGCTCGACGACCTGGTCCCGGTCCGGATAGAAGAACGTCAGGAGGCGGAGGCCCGTCGCTTCATCGACGGCGCCCGGAACGTACGTCCGATCCGGCACGCGTCTCGTGAACTTGACTTCGGACCTGCCGGCCCTGAAGCGGGCGACGTTCGTGCCGCCGCCGACGTCGAACGTCTGCAGCTGCTCGAGCCCGAGCGCGTCTCCGTAGAACTTGAACATTTCCTCGGGCTCGACCGCGAACCGGCGGAACACGTTCATCGAAGGCTGCCACAGCAGAGGTCCCGCGGATTCGACGGCCGCCTTCTCCTCCGCCGCCACGGGCTGCAGCGCAGCGCACCCGAGCAGCACGACCGCGAGACCCGACAACGCACTCGATCCAAGCTTCATCTTCTTCGTCTCCCTAGCATGCCTTCGCTGCGAACGAGACCCGGGCAGGAAGCGGCAGCTTCGACCGCGCTCCGGAACGTCCTTGCATGAAGCATACGATTCGCGCTTGCCACTTCAACCGGCGCGAGCCGCCCGGCCGGACCCGAAGCCCCGACGCCCCGGTTCGCCTCACATCCTCACGGAGCGCAAGCCTTAAGAAACCTTTACCGGCGGCGCATCGTCGCCGCCGGCGCGCACGGGGCGAAGTGCATCAGCGCCTCGCTCGCCTCGGCGACGCTTTCGCCGCCGCCAATTCGGTTATAGTCGTCGGCACCAGGTCCCTCGATGCCTGGCGGGGGAACGTTACGGAGGAAAACAAGAATGTGTGACGAGCACTACGTAGAAGACTTAGCGCGATACGTGAACCGGAGCCGGCTGACGCGGCGAAAGTTCGGAGCGATGTCCGCCGGCGTCGGCCTGTCGATGCTGCTGCCGCCCGTCGCCAATGCACAGGACGTGACCGAGCGAGACGTCGAGATCGAGACGCCGGACGGCACGGCCGACGCCTACTTCGTGCATCCGTCGACCGGCGCGCATGCCGGCGTGCTCGTATGGCCCGACATCCTCGGGCTACGCCCGACGTTCCGTGCGATGGGCAAGCGTCTCGCGCAGTCCGGCTACTCGGTGCTGGTCGTGAATCCCTTCTACCGCCAGCGCAGGGCCCCCGTCGTGCCCGAGGGGGCAAGCTTCTCGGATCCGGAAGTGCGCAATACCGTCTTCCCGCTCGCGCAGTCGCTGACGCCCGAAACGCACGTCACCGATGCGCGCGCCTTCGTCGCCTGGCTCGACCAGCAGGATGCCGTCGACACGAACCGCAAGGTCGGCACGACGGGCTACTGCATGGGCGGCCCGATCGTAATGCGCACCGCGGCCACGCTGCCCGATCGCATCGGCGCCGCCGCGTCGTTCCACGGCGGCGGGCTCGTGACGAATCAGCCGAACAGCCCTCACCTGCTGGTTCCGCAGATGAAGGCGAGCTTCCTGATCGCGGTCGCGGAGAACGACGACGAGCGCGAGCCGGAGGCGAAGGACGTGCTCCGGAAGAGCTTCGCCGACGCGGGTCTCGACGCCGAGATCGAGGTATACCCCGCCGCGCACGGTTGGTGCGTGCCCGACTCCGACGTCTACGACGAGGAGCAAGCCGAGCGCGCCTGGAGCCGTCTGCTCGCGCTGTTCGAGAAGGCGCTGGCCTGATACTGCTCTTGCTCGATCGCGGGCCGAGGGTCCTCCTCGGCCCGCTCGTCCATTACGAACGACCGTCCAGGTCGAACGGCTACCGCAGCAGGAAAGGCTCGAAGCGCTGGTGCCACAGGTCGCGATCGAGCCGCCATTCGCCGTCCTCGAGGAACCAGATGTGCGCGAAGCGGCCGGCGCCGACCGTCGTTCCGTCATCCCTATTCACGACGTCGTAGTCGCCGTGCACGAGGATCATGTCGTCCCCGTCGACGGCGTGCGTCACCGTCAGCACGGTCAGCGGATTGTCCTCCCTGAAGTCCTCGGCCCAGAACGCGCCGATCGCGTCGCGGCCGGTCAACGCCGGGCCGCCGTGCATCATCAGCCGGGCATTTTCCGCATAGACGGCCGCGAGCGCGGCGCGGTCGTGCCGGTTGTAGGCCTGCGCCCACCGTTCGGCCAGCTCCTGAATATGCTCTCCGGTCACGGTCGCGTCGTACGGCTCGAAAGGCTGGTTCCAGAGATCGCGCTCGAGGCGCCATACGCCGCCGTCGTTCGTCCATAGGTGCGCGAAGCGTCCGAAGCCGAGCTGGCGCCCGTCTTCGCGGCTCACGACCTTGTAGTCGCCGTGCACGAGAACCGTGTCGACGCCGGTCACGGCATGCGTGACGGACAGGAGCGTCAGCGGGTCGCGGTCCGCGAAATCGGACGCCCAGTATTTCTCGATGTCCTCACGGCCGGCGATCGTTGCCGAGCCGTGGATCATCAAGCGCGCATCCTCGGTGTAAAGCGCGCTCAACGCCTCTCGATCATGTCTGTTGTATGCCTGAACCCAACGATCCGCGAGTATCTGAGCGTTGCTCTGCGCGAAAGCACTGCAGGCAGCCGCGGCAAGCAACACACCGATTGCCGCGCGCATCAAGGCCCTGGGGTTCATCGACGACCTCCTCGGAGTCCGAAATGTCATCGCCATCGTCCTCCGCGGATGACCGTGCCGCTATTGGGATTGTCCGCAACGGAGCCCGCGACGCTTGCGGTCCGCAGAAAGGCGAACGCCGTCGAACGAACGAGATCGGACCGATAGAGCATCGATCCCGCTCACGGCACCTCCACGGCCGGCGCACGCGATGGCAGCCGTTCAACGAATCAATGCGTCAACGCGTAGACGGCGAAATTGACGCCGAGCCGGATCGCAAGGGTCGCGGCTTCCTGCGGATAGCGCGGCTCGTCGGCGCGCTGCCAGCCGTCGGCGATGTCGTTGTTGTACGCGATCATCACCATCACGCGACCGTCGTCGTCGAGGATCGCGCGCCAATACGGCACGGCGCCGTCGTTGCGGTACCCCCCGCGCCCGTTGTAGTCAAGGTGCTGCCACGTCGGCACCTGCGGGCGCTCGGTCAGGTCGTAGACCACGTGGAAAATCGGATGGTCGTCCGGCAGGTCGACGATGGGCCTGTCCGGGAAGACGCGCCGAATGCCGGCGACGAAGCCTTCCCACTCGACGGTACCGTAGAAGCTGTCGCAGAGCAGGAATCCGCCGCGGAGCAGATACTCCCTGAGCTTCGCGGCTTGCGCGTCGGTCAGGTCCCACGCGCCGACGAGCCCCGAGATCAAGAAGGGCCAGTAGAACACGTCGATGTCGTCGTCGAGGTCTACCGGCTGCTCGACCGGGCGCACGTTCATCGTCGTGAGCCTCGCGAGGAGACGCGCGAAATGGCGGTCGCCGTGCGGATAATCGACCGTCCACGCGGTGCCGCCCCGGCGCCAGTCGCCGCCGCCGACGCCGAGCGCGTAACCCCATCGCGCCTGCGGGAACATCAGCCGTCCCACGACGAACTCGCTCGGCGCGAGATAGTCCTCGGGCAGCTCGACGCTCGGCGTCCAGCGCCGCTCGATCGCCGGATATTCGCGCCACGCCTTCTGCGCGTGCGCGCCGTCGAATGCGACGAGCGCCGTCACGGCGAGCACTGCGGGAAGCACGCCGCGGAAACGCTCGTGCAACCGTCTGCCCCGAGCGGCGTGCCGGGGCAGCGCGTGCATCGCGCGACGAGCGAGGTAAGGCTCGAGCATCGACGAGATCTTATCAGGAGTCGACCGCCACGGAATCGGTCGACGGCGCGGAAATGCGGTGCGTCATTCGAACGTGTCGCATGCCGCGGGATCGCCGGTCTCGAGCCCGCGACGCAGCCACTCGACGCGCTCCGCCGACGAGCCGTGCGTAAACGAATCGGGGGCGACCGTGCGGCCGGCATTGCTCTGCAGCCGATCGTCACCGATCGCGGCCGCGGCGGCGAGCCCTTCCTCGACGTCGCCCGGCTCGAGGACGTTCGCGCGACGATTCGCGTGGTGCGCCCAGACTCCCGCGTAGCAGTCGGCCTGCAGCTCCATCGCGACCTGAAGCCGGTTCGCGGCCGTCCCGCCGGCGGCACGCGCTCGAGCCTCGCGGACACGGGCGGCCGTGCCGCTCAGGTTCTGCACGTGATGGCCGATCTCGTGGCCGATCACGTAAGCCTGCGCGAAGTCGCCGGGACCGCCCATGCGCGCAAGCTCGTCGAAGAACGCCGTGTCGAGGTACACGCGCGAGTCGGCGGGACAATAGAACGGACCGACGGCCGAGCTCGCGTAACCGCACGCCGACTGCACGGCGCCGTCGAAGAGCGTGAGCTCCGGCGGAACGTAGCGGCTTCCTTGCGCGGCGAAGATTCGGCTCCAGACGTCCTCCGTGCTGCCGAGGATCGCCGCCGTGAACTGCCCCGCTTCGTCAGCGGGCGCCCCCTGCGGGACGGTCCGCGGGCCGTAATCAACCGAACCGTCGTCGACGAGAAGGTTCAGCACCTCCGGGCCGCCCACGAGCGCGGCGATGATCAAGAGGAGGATGACGCCGATCCCTCCGCCGCGTCCGCCGATTGCGAGCGGGAGACCCGCGCGCGTACCGCGGCCGCGGAGGTCCCGCACGTTGCTGCTTCTTCTGAGCTCTCTCCAGCGCATCGCACTTCCCCGAGCCGTACCGGCTGCCCCGCTGCAAGAGTCGGGCCCGGGGAAGTGCTGGCGCCGGCCAGCCCGCGCCGCTATGCGGTACCGTCCTTCGCCGCGCGTCCGAGCTCGAGAAGGGAATTGAAGCTGATCTCGAGAAAATCGAAGTCGAGCTCGACGTCCTCGGGGATCGCGAAATCGTAGCCCTTCGTGAAGCCGATCCAGCGTCCGAGGAAGATCACGCTCGTCCAGATCGCGATCGAGAGGCCGGCCGCGATGCGGCCGCCGGCCGGCGCTGACTGCGCGAGCTCCCATTCGGCCGCGCGGCGTCCGGTGAAGAGGTGGAACACGGCCATGTTGAGCCCCGCCGCGGCGAGCGCGAGCATCTTCAACCGAAACGGCGTGTTCTCGTAGTACGTCATCGCGTTCGCCGTGAACATCAGAAAGCCCGTGATGACGGCCACGACGAACGCCGCCCAAGTCCAAGGCAGGAGCTCGCCGGAGATGACCGTGTACGAGCGGCGCTTATCGAGCAGCCCAAGCAGCCGCGCGTCGACGATCAGTATCGAGCCGAAGACCACGGCGATCGCGAGCACGTGCATCGATTCGACGACGGGCATCGCCTTCACGGACGTGCGCATCCATTCGCCGACCGGCGATGCTTCGAGTTGCTGAACGAGACCGATCAGATCCATGTGCCGCCCCGTATCAATGGACGCCCGCGGCCAACGACAGCGAGCCCCAGACTTCGACGTCGTACGCGATCGCCCTGCCGAGGAAGATGACCGCGATCCAGAGCCCGAGCATGCCGACGGCCGCTGCCTTCGCGCCCGCCGAGAACTCGAAGTCGTAGTGCCGCGTCAGTTCCGCCGGCGCGAACGCGCGCCGAAAGGCGATGGTCCCGACGACGCCAACGACGATGAGCGCCATCTTCAGCCAGAACGACAGGCTCGTGAATTCGCGGACCGGCTCCGCGATCACGAGCAGCAATCCGGTCACGGCCATCACGACGAGCGCTGCCCAGATCCACGGCGCGAAGCGCCGCCATACGTCGGCGAACGTCTGCTCGACCCGGACGAGCTCGAGCGCTCGCAGCGAGATCATCAGAACCGAGACGAAGACGATGCCGATCATCAGGATGTGGACGGACTGGATCAGCGGAATCGCCCACCCCGCCGATTGGATCGCGACGCTGAAGGGGGTGGCCTGCAGCCACTCGGCAAACTCAAGCATGTTTCAAGCGTTCACTCGCGGTGGGCCGAAACGGCATTCGGCCGGATGCATCGGGCACGGTGATCGGCGGCGAAGCGCCGCCGATCACGTGACGGAGGGAATCACTCGGTCGGGGTCGGCAGCTCGCCCTGCCCGAATCGCTCGTGACCCTCGACGGAGTCGCAGTGCTTGCCCGGCTCGGGCGGCTTCCCCTGCGGGCACTTGAACATCGGCCCTTCGCGGCTGCCTGCAGGCTCTCCGCTGCGCAGCGGATGCAATGCAACGCTGAAGATCGTGCCGCGCGGGAACGTGCTGACGGAGATGCCCTGGCGCGCCGACTGCGCGGAACCGGCCATCTCGACCGCCCAGACGATCGGCTCGCCCTTCTCGTCGCGCAGCACGTTCTTGCGCTCTTCGTTCATCGGCGCGAAGAAGATCTGAAGATGATTCGCGTCCGGGTTCACGCGGGTCACGACGCCGGTGAACACCTTCATGACCGAGGAATCGTAGATCGAGAACGAATGATGCGCATTGGCGGGCACCGTGAAGGCCGCGACCGCAGCGACCGTCGCGGCAAGACCGCCGACTCTGTGCTGAGCTTTCATCGTCATACTCTCCTGCGCTCCCGCTTCCGGGACAAATTCTATCCTGCTGACGTTAGCCTTAACCGAGGCTGAAGCGATCGCCCGCGGTTCCCGCCCCCCCTTGCGGCCGGTCACTTTAGCTTACCCCCGACCGGCGCCGTCGGACTCTACTCGAAGCTGAAGATATCCTCGTCGTCCGGGCGCTGCATCCCTTGCTCGTGATATTTCTCCCATATCGCCGCCCAGGGCCGGCCGTACATATCGGGAACCTCGTACTCGATGACGGTGCCCGGCGACACCGGGGTCGCGTACCCGCGGACCGGGTAGATCGTCGGCACGCACTCGATGAAGACGTAGGGCGTCCCCTTGTTGTAGTCGCTCGTCTTCACATAATTGCGGACGATACGGACCGGTTCGACGAGCGCTTCCGGGTCGTAGAAGATCGCCTCGTGGTTGAGGCCGACGAAGTTGCCGTTCTCGTCACGGTTCGGCGTGTAGATCTCGACCGTCTGCAGCAGGTTCGAGAACTCGTACGCGCCGTGCACCATCCAGCCCTGGATGTTCGACGTCCACGTGATCAGCACGTCCTCGTCCCAGAAGCCGATCGTCTCGCCGTACCACCTCGGCACCTGCTCGCTCAAGTAAGGGACGACGCCGTCCATCTTGAACTCGGCGCCGATGTGGATGTTCGTGATGAAGTTGCGCGCGACGCCCGCGAGGATCTGCACGACCTGCGGCGTGACCATGATGTAGTGGTCCCAGACCGCGAACTCGTGCCAGCGACGCATGAAGCCCTCGGGCCAGCAGTACTGTGACGGCCATTGCGGCGCGTTCGTGTGGCCCTGGTGGTAAGCCTCCTGGACCATCCGCTGCTGGTACTCGGGCGTCAAGAGCGACAGGATCGTCGACATCTGGTTGTGACGCATCCGGTACCAGTAGGCATTACCGGGGGTGTAGCCGGGATGCATGTAGATGCCGGTCCACTCTCCGGGCACCGTCGCGTACGTATGCTGGGTCGGCCCGCCGCGCTGCTTCGTCTCCTCGAGCAGCGCCTCGTAGTGCTCCTGC
>CAZKNH010000044.1:0-28678 GCA_964553875.1 uncultured Gammaproteobacteria bacterium
ACGACGTGCAGCATCGCGACGACGATGATCAGCGCGCCGTAAAACCAGTTCGAGACGTAGATCGGTCCGACTCTGCGACGCGCGAGCGTGCCGAAGAAGACGACGCCGAACGAGACCCATGCGACAGCGATCGCGAGATCGAACGGCCACTCGAGCTCGGCGTACTCCTTCGATGCGTTGATCCCGCCGAGCAGGGACAACGCTCCCAGCACGCACGTCGCCTGCCACGCGTAGAACACGAACCACGCGAGCCGCGGTGCGAAGAGCGGCACGTGCGAGGTCCGCTGCACGCTGTAGAACGCCGTGCCGATCAGCGCCGATACGCCGAAGCCGAAGATCACGGAATGCGTGTGCACGGTCCTGAGCCGCCCGAACGACAGCCACGGCTGGTCGAAGCCGAGCTCAGGCCATACGAGCTCGGCGGCGACGTACACGCCTGCGAGCATCCCGACGAGCGTCCATACGACCGCGGCCGCGGTGAACGCCGCGACGATCCGGTCCTCGTAGAGCACGGCCTTGGCGCTCACGTCATGCTCCGATGCGCGGGCCGATGCCGCGGCTCCATAGAACGACGGTCAGCCCGAGCAGGCTGACCCAAGCGACCAAGAGATACGCGATCAATGACGATGCCATCAGCATCCCCCGGCCAGGCTCCGTGCCGAGCACGATCGGCAGTCCCCGATAAAGCAGATACATGCTCGCGATCAGCGCCGGCACGAGCACGAGCACGTTCAGGAACGCGTGCGGATAGAGGTGCGCGGCGCTGCCGAGCGCGAGCGGCACGCCGACGACGGCGACGAGCGCAAGGCTCGCGCCGAACGACTCGCGGGCGCCGTAGGTCTTCGCCATCCAGCGGGCGATCGCGGCCGTGCTGAAGAGCCCGAAGAGGAGGAGCACGAAATACGCCGCGCTGATCGCTGCGATTGCGGACCGAGGCAGCTCGATCGGCGCGACGCCGAGCCGCCAGCCGAAGGCGGCCGTGCCGATGTACGCGAAGAGGGGCGGCAGGATCACGAGCCACAGCGCGAAACCGAAGAAGACGCGCGCCGCGCTCGGCGGACGCTCGGCGAATGCGGCGAAGACCTCCCCCGGCGAACGGAGCACTCGCGCAACCAAGAGCGGCGACAGAGGCACTTGCACGGGCGTCTTCGTCAAAGGCTCGATCGGTCGAATGCCCTGCAGTCTAACGGGGGCGCGAGCGCGGCACTTCTGCGGGAAGTACGTACCGACCTCGCGACGTCATTCTGGCGGAGCGACAAACCCCGTGCCGGGACCGTCGCATCGTGCTTACGTTGGCGACGTCGCGTACGCCCAGGCGTCTCGAGCTTCCTTGGTGCGAGAAGCGAGACTCGAAGTCAGTTGTCGCCGGGCCATCCTTGGAACGTGCCCGTTCGTTCGAGGTCACGTATCCGCTGGAGCTGCACGGCGAGATCGCTGCGAATTCGGGCGAGGCGTACGGAGAACTCCGGCGTGTTACGGATCGATGCCAGCGTCGGGTCATGCTCGACCTGCCACCAGTCGAACCTCCAGCCGGCTTCGACCGCACGGCGGAACGCGTCGAGCGCGCGGGCCTCGTCCCCGAGAAGCGCGAAAGCTTCGGTTTCGACGAGCACCATGCCCCAGTCAACCGGCTCGATCGGGCGCGCCGCCGGGTCGCTCACGATCTCGAGGACGTGTTCGAGCAGTGCCTCGGCTCGCACTGGTTCACGGCGGGCGAAGGCGAGCCATGCGACGTCGATCGCGACGGCGTAATTCGTCGCGTCGACGCGCGGCGTGGATTCGAAGAGTTCGGGCCAATGCGTTCGGAGAAATTGCTCGATCCCTTCGAGGTTGCCGGTGCGAAGCGCCGCTTTGCGGAAGAGCCGCGTCCCGAATGCCGAGAACGCCGCGCGGGGAACGTCACGCAGCAAGCCGAGGAGCGCATCGGGATCCGTGTTGCGCAGGAGCAGTGGCTCGAGCTCGCGGTTCAGCCGGGACAGGGACTCGTCCTGATAGAGCGGTGCAGCGTGCTCGAACCACACGCGTGCGCGCTCGGTGTCGCCGAGCGAGTGATACAGCAATCCGACGATCGTCGTCATGTGAGCCTGACCCGGATCCCGCGCGAGCCCCTCGCGGTACCAGCGCAGCCCTTCGTCGAGACGTCCCGCTACGATTGCGGTATCGCCGACGCCCGAGTACGAGTTCGCCTGCGACGGCTCGAACTCGATGCCGCGTCGGTAGTACATTCGCGCACCTTCGGCGTCGCCGAGCGACAGACGCGCGTTCCCCATCCACCAGTTCATGAAGCCGTTCAGCGGGTCGAGCTCGAGCGCACGCTCGAGGGCGGCGCGGGCCTCCTGGACACGGCCGACCCGTCCGAGCGTGGAGAACAAACCGAAATGGGCCAGGGAAAACGCGGGATTCAGCTCGATCGCCCGGCGGTATTCGGTCTCCGCCGTCTCGTAGTCGCCCCTCACCGTGCTGAGCGTGGCATTTGCCGTGCGCGCATCGGGCAGGTTCGGCGCGAGCGCGAGAGCCCGTTCGACGGCTTGCGCCGCCTCCGCGAGCGCGTCGGCGGCTTTCATCAGACCGTAGCCGTGCGCGGTAAGCACCGCCAGCGCGAGCGCCGCATGCGCCGCCGCATACTCTGGGTCGAGACGGATCGCGCGAAGAAAGGATTCGCGCGCGCGAAGGATCTCCTCGGAGCGCTGCGTCGCGAGGCCGTGCAGGCCGAGCAGGTACGCGTCGTGCGCTTCGACGTTATCGGTGCGCGAGCCGTGCCGCTCCGGAAGCGGGTCGCCGAGCAGACGTACCTCGAGCGCCGCCGCGACGCTGCGCGCGATCTCGTCCTGAATCGCGAAGACGTTCGTGAGCTCGCGGTCGTACGTTCCGGACCAAAGATGCGAGTCGGTCGCGACGTCGATGAGCTGCGCGGTGACCCTGACGTGGCCGCCAGCTCGGCGAACACTGCCTTCGAGCACGTGATCGACGCCGAGCGCGGCTCCGATCGTTTTCAGATCCGCGTTGGCGCCTCTGAACGCGAACGACGACGTGCGGGACGGCACGTGCAGGCCGGGGATGTTCGCGAGCACGTTCAACAGCTCTTCGGAGATGCCGTCGCTGAAATAGTCCTCGGCGGGATCGGCGCTGATCGACGCGAACGGCAGCACCGCGACCGACTTCATTCCGGCCTCAGGCGCTCGGGCAGCGGCAGAGGCCGCGCTCGTGTCATTGCGCTCGCGCCGTTCGTCGAAGACGAACGCGGCCACCGCGAGGATCAGCGCGGCGAGCGCGACGACGGCGAAATGGCTGTTCGAGACGAGCGCGAATCGGCCCGTCGGGGCGCCTGCGGGGTGGGTGACCGAGGTCGAGGGCGTCCCGGCATTCGTCCTCCACGCGGCCGCTTCCTCACACGTGGCGCGGGAGCGTTCGGGCTCCGTTTCCGACGCCGCAAGCGGAATCGCTGTCTCTCGCAGGAGTGAACTCTGCGTCGCACCGGGCTCGTCCACGGCTCTTGTGCTCGGAGCGTCTGTCTGCTCGCTTACCGGTCCTTCGAACACGTAACCCCTTCGCGGCACGGTCCTGATGTACGCCCGGCCGTCTTCGCCAAGCGCGCTTCGCACGTCTTGAATGCACTTGACGAGGGAATCGTCCGTGACGACGACCTTCGGCCACAGGGCGCGGATCAGCTCCTCTTTGCCGACGAGCCGGCCGTGCCGGTGGACGAGGTAGGCCAGGGTGTCGAAGGCTTTCGGGCGGAGGGCGACCGGCTCGCCGTCCTTGAGCAAACGCGCCCGCGCTCCGTCCAGCGTGTACCGCCCGAATACGTAGAGTCGGGGAGCGCTCGATTCCATGCTCAAGGGTGACCTCGGCGCGAAATGCCCCGGTTGTCGGTTGGGACGCTCGCGGCAGCACTCGGATGTGCCCCATTATAGGTCACCCGTAGATATCGGACGAACGACGGTCGCGAGAACGCGAGCGTCGACGCATATGCCGGCACGCGGTTCTCGCGAGATGTGGCCGGGCGCCGCGGGTTCCGCGCAGCACCCGACGCCCGTCGCTCGCGCGCTCAATCGACGTTGATGCGCGTGCCTCGTACCGTTCCCTGGACGTCGAGCTCCCCGATGTGCTTGCCGGATAGGTCGTAATTCTTCGCCGACCACGTGCCGCGATAGGTCTCACCGCCCGGATCGAGGCGCAGCGTCAGCTCGAGCTCGAAGTGGCCCGAGTGCGTGCCGTGAACGCCGAAGCCTTCGTTCAGGTTCGACGACCAGTTCCACGTCATGTGTTTCAGCTTGTAGGTGCGGGGGCCAGTCCGTTTCCAGACGCCGATGCAGATGTTGCCGAGCGCAGGCGGCAGGCTGTTGCTGACGAGCAGCTCGGTGCCGTCCGCGTGAAAGTGCTCGAAGATTTCGTCGTAGACCGGACCGTTGTTGCCGAGTCTCAAGACGGCGTGCCACATGCCCACCACGGAGTGGTCGTTTCCGGACGACGATGCGCGGGCATCCGTCGTCGGATTCGCGAAGAGCATGGAAGCGAGCCCCGTCGTGATCAGTGCGAGTCGCGTACGTTCGACCATGGTTGCATCTCCCGTGGTGATCTCCAGACAGCGGGTCCCGGTGAACGCGATCGAGTGCGCGAAGACCCTTGCGAGCGGTTCTAGCCGCGGAGCCCGCGCGAAGTCCCGAAGGATCCCCGACGAAGCGCCGAAAGAACTCGGAAAAGCAGCGAGGCCCGGAAACGTGGGGCGTCGATGGCCACGGTGAGAGGCACCCGTTCGTGGGTTCCAGGCGCCGGAGGCTGCCTGATCGAGCGTCGAGCGAACCGGCGAGGGGACTATTCGTAGCCGAGCTGCACGATTCCGCGCTCGATGCCGTTCACGGTGCCCGAGCGCAGCCACTCGAGCGAGGCGTCGAAGAGGAGCGTGTGGACGCGTTCCCACATCGCGTTGTGGGACGCGCACCCCAGGTCGATCAGCACCTTTTGCGTCGAGCCGAGGTGCTCGTAGAGCAACCGTACGCGGTCTGGGACGATCTGCGCGTCGTGCACGGCCGCGACGAGCAGCATCGGCGTCTCCATCCCGCCGACGACGTCGCGGTTCCACCCCCATACCGCCGTCCGGGGCGCGCGACGAACGCCTGTGCCCCAAGTCGCGCCGACCGGATCCGACGCGAGCATCTCGGCCCAGACCGCGGCCGCGGCTTGCGGCTCGTACTGGTCGGCGCAGCCGACCTGACGGTTCCAGTTGGCGGTAAAGTCCGCGAGCGACTGCGTCGTGAACGCCGCGCCGCTCGGCGGACCGGGCGGCCGCTCCGCCGGCAAGTCCGGCGTGTAGGCAGGGGCGAGGAGCACGATCCTCGACACCTTGTCCGGGTGCCTGGCGGCGTAACCGCCGGCGCGCGGGCCGCCCAGCGACCAGCCGATCAGCGCGACGCGCTCGATACCGCGCAACGCGCGGAGATGCTCGACGACCGCATCGATATCGTCCCAGTCCGATGCGATCGTCGTCAGCTCGCCTGGTCGGCCCGGCTCGCACGGCGCCGGGAGCACGGACGGTATCAGCGCCTGCTGCTGCTCGGCGGACAAGTTGCACGGATCGTTCATCACGCTCGGCCGCGTCGACCTTCCGTAGCCGGTCATGTCCATCGCGAAGACGTCGTAGCCCGCGGCGGCAAGGTGCTCCATCCAGCTGTAGTCGGCATAAGGCACGTCGAAGGCGACCTCGGCGGGCGTTCCTGCGCCATGCACGAACAGAACGACCCTTCCCTCGAAGTCGCGCGTTCGGGCGAGCGTGCCGGCGGACACGCGTTCGCGGACGTAAAGCTGCACCGTTTCACCCGCGATCGCCGGAACCGTCGACACGTGCGGGGCGTAGTGGTCGATCGTCAGGATCGTGCCGCCGTCGTCGGCTGCCGAAAGCTGCGTCGCGAAAAGCGCCGCGGCGGAGAGCGCAATCGAGGTCACACGGCCCGCGGCCGCGCGGAGGGTTTCGAGCATTGACATCGCGATCTCCGTTCGTCGATCGTGTCGGGGACCGGTCGCGAGGTTCGTTGTAGTCGGCGACCGCCGCCCTTAGTCTCGTTCAGGCGCTCGACGGCTGCAACGGATGACCTCGAGGCGTTCCGAGCTCTATGCACGAGCCGCCGCACTTGCCGATCTCGATCGCGGACGTTCGCGAAGCCGCTGCGCGCATCGGCGTCCGGTTGCCGCGCACGCCGTCCGCCGTCTCGGAGACGCTGTCCGAGATTGCCGGATGCCGCGTGTATCTGAAATTCGAGATTTTTCAGTTCACGGCTTCGTTCAAGGAGCGGGGTGCGCTATCCAAGCTTCTGACGCTGGCCGACGCGGAGCGTCGCCGCGGGGTTCTGACCGTATCCGCCGGTAATCACGCTCAGGCCGTCGCGCATCACTGTCGGCGCCTCGGCATTCCCGCGGTCGTCGTCATGCCGCGCTTCACGCCGTTCACGAAGGTTGCGCGAACGAAGGCGTCGGGCGCGGACGTCGTTCTGGCCGGAGAGACGTTCGCCGAAGCCGTGACGGCTGCGGCGAAGCTCGGTGCGGAGCGCGGCCTTACGTTCGTTCATCCGTTCGACGACCCGGCGGTGATGGCGGGGCAGGGCACGCTCGCGCTCGAGTTTCTCGAGGACTGCCCGGAGATCGACGTGCTCGTCGTGCCGGTCGGCGGGGGCGGCCTGATCTCGGGATGCGCCGTCGCGGCGAAGGCCGTGAAGCCGGAGATCGAGATCGTCGGCGTGCAGGCCGCGGCCTATCCCGGCATGAAGGCGCTCTTCGAGCCAGTGGAAGCGGCCTCGGGGCGCCAGACGATCGCGGACGGCATTGCCGTCAAGACGCCGGGTGAGCTCACGCGGCGCGTCGTCGCCGCATGTGTCGACGAGATCCTGCTCGTGAAGGAGGACGCGATCGAGCAGGCCGTCTGCCTGCTGGCCGAGATCGAGAAAGTCGTCGTCGAAGGGGCAGGCGCGACGACGCTCGCCGCGGTGATCGCGTATCCGGACCGCTTCGCCGGCAGGCGAGCCGGGCTCGTCCTGTCCGGCGCCAACATCGACAGCCGGACGCTCGCGGGCTGTCTGCTGCGCGGCCTTGTCCGGGATGGCAGGATGATCCGGCTCGCGATCGAGATGGAGGACGTGCCGGGAAGCCTCGCGCGCGTCGCGTCGATCATCGGCGAGGCCGGCGGGAACATCATCGAGGTGCTGCACCAGCGTCTGAGCGCCGACCTTTCGCTGCGCTATACGACGCTCGAGATCCAGCTCGAGACGCGCGACCGTCGGCACAGCGAGGCGATCGTCGCTGCGCTGGCCGACGCAGGCTTCACGGTCACCGTGCGGCGGTGACACGGTGTCTCGGGCGCGCCGAGGGGCGGCTCCGTCCGGCGCTCGCATCCGAGAGGCAATCCCTTCCCCGCGACGAGTGCAGTCGAGATCGAGCCGCTATACTCCGTCCGTCGACTCACGTACAGAAGGAGAACGACGAATGCGAAAAGGACTGTTGGCCATGGCCGCGCTCGGGGGACTCGCCGCCATGGCACACGCGCAACCGCCCGTCGGCACGCCCGCGTGCGACCGCACGTGCCTCGAGGATTACATCGATCGGTATCTCGAGGCGATGCTCAAGAACCACGTCGATCCGGAGCTCTTCGCGCGCGAGGTCAAGTTCACCGAGAACGGCATCCGCTTGCCGCTCGGCGGCGAGGGACTCTGGTACGGCATGACCGGGATCGGCACGTACAAGTTCTACGTGCCGGACATCGAAACCCAGCAGGTCGCGTTCATCGGCACGGTCATCGAGAACATGGCAAACGGAGACGCGGACGACGGTGAAGGCAACTTCGTCGCGGTTGCGATCCGTCTGAAGGTCGTCGACGGGCGGATCACCGAGGTCGAGCAGCTCGCGATCAGACCGAGCCAGCAGCTCTTCGGCGGCGGCGGCAATGACAGCCCGTTCGGCAATACCGGCGACAACGTCGAGGCGATGGGCGAGCCGCATCCGATCTTCCGCGAGGCGATTCCGGAGGCCGAGCGTGCGTCGCGCGAGGAGCTGATCGAGGTCGCGAACTACTACTTCACCGGGCTGGCGCGCAACGACGGCAAGGGCTACTACCCGTTCACGGACGACTGCATCCGCTACGAGAACGGCATCCTCGTGACGCGCAACTTCACTTGCAAGCAGCAGTTCGAGGACGGTTCGCTGTTCAACGTCGTCTCGAGAATCCGCGACCGGCGTTTCGTCGCCGTGGATCGCGAGCGAGGCATCGTCTTCGCGTTCGCGTTCTTCGATCATCATCGGATCAACTGGACGTGGCAGCTGGCCGAGCTCTTCAAGATCGAGAACGGGCTGATTCGCCGGATCGAGGCGGTGTTCCACCGGGCGCCGTTCGGCATACCGTCCGGATGGAGCACGTACGAGCAGGCGATGTCCGAGTCGATTCAGAGCGTCCGATGACAGGAGCACGGGGAGGCGAGCGGGGGATCATCCTTTGACGGCCCCTCGCTCGCCGGCCGCCCCGCAGGTCACGGAGCCGGAGCCTGCGTCGAACGCCGCGCATCAGAACGACGATGCCTCGTAGCCCGAAAGAGTCCGCGGATCTCACGGAAGCGCGCAGGCGCCTCGCGCTCGCCGAGGCGGCGATCGAGACCGCGGAAGGCGTCACGCATCTGCAGGAGGGTCTCGAGCTCCTCGAAAGCGTCGCGGCCGATCGTGATCGGCGGCAAGCCGGCCTCGCGCGTCGGCTCGGCGCGACCTACGCGAAGAAGGTGCACGAGCACGTGCAGCGCGAGCTCGGCTCGGGCCGCAACCTTCCCGAGCACGTGCTGCAGCACGCGTTCGCGCTGCTGCGCTGTTTCGACGGCAAGGGGTTCGACGTGCCGTCGACCTCTCGAGACACGAAGATCGATCTCGTGAGACGGCTGATCGACATCCACTACGAGGGCTATCCGGAGGCCGACAAGCGGCGTGCGTACGAGGAGCTCGCGGAAATCGTGCGCGCGAGCGGAAAGGATTGACGCGCTCTAGTCCTCCCGATCCTCTGGTTCACGCAGCGCAAGCAGCATCACGCGTACGAATTCGATGGCGTCCCCAATGAGCGCTTTTGACCGCGATTGCGGTCGTTTGTAGCGAATTTGTCGCCGTGCGGGGCGTCGCGAGCCGAGTCGGCCGCGCGGTAGAGGCGGGCCCGGCTCGATTCGGCCGATTTCGACGTTACCGCGGGTTTCGCCCGTCACGTTTTGACACAAACGTCCGGAACAATCGCTGCAGATTGCCTGCCTGGCGGCCGCTAATGTGTGCGCCGTCGGTCGGTGGCGCAGGGCCACCGCAGCAGGAGTCGAAGCATGAAGACGAGGATGAGACTCGGGCTTGCCGGTCTGCTCGCGATCGGAGCGGTGTCCGCGTCGCATGGCGGCGCCCGGGTCGGCGTCGATGGTTACTCAGCGGAACGCGATGAGCCGTCGGCAGCGCACCCTGTGGCGATCGAGGAAGTCGTGGTGCACGGCGTGCGAGTGAGCTTCGCTCCGGACGAGCAGCGGCTCGCGGCCGAGTTGCGCGAGGAGATGCGGGCCATGCATGAGCGGCTCAAGGCCGCGCTCCGAATCGAGCTCGCGGAGCTCGAAACGATGCCGGAAGGTACGGATATCCCCCTCGTGGTCAATCTGCCCCAAGCCTGACCACGCTGCGCGAGACCGAGATCCTCCCCCAGCGAGTCTCGCGAGGACGCGCCGGTCGTCCAAGCCCTGCGAGGGGCCGGGTCATACCGGTGCGAACGCGATCCCCGAAAGCGCGTTCGCCCCGACCCCTCGTCTTTTTTCGTCAGATTGTCCATGTCTCCGTCGATGCCGCGGCGTCGCAGGGCCGCCCGTCTCGGTTCTCGCCGACCAGGGGCTCGCGCGCCGAGGCTAGCGCGGGAGACATGCCGGCCGGTATGGGTAGCGTCGTCCTGCAGAGCGCGTAGCTCGCGCGGCTTTGGCGGTTCCAGACGAGCCACAGCACGACGAGTACGTGACGGCGGAGCTCGAGAAAGGTTACCGGCTTGCGAAGGCCGCGCGGCTTCCGGCAGAGTCCCGATGAGCCGGGGCGATCGGGAACCGGGCGCCGGCAGCGGCTTCACCCCGGCAAGAGCGGCCCGTGCCGCCAGAGTATTCGAATCGGCACCGGCGCGGGAGAACCGGGATGAACGAGACGAGCAGCGACAGGGCCTTGCCCCGCGTCTCGCGCGGCAGGCCGGGCATTTCATGCATCCGTGCCGCAATCGCCGCCGCGCTCGGTGTTGCGGTTCCCGTCTTCGGTCAGGTCCCGATCGTCCAGCCGGGCGTCCCGGGGGAGCCGAGCCGCCTGATCTCCGCGGAGGAGGCGACGAATCTCGCGAGCCTGCGCTTTTCGGCTGCAGACGTGAAGTTCGTCCGGGACATGCTCGTGCATCACGCGCAGGCGCTCGAGATGACGGCGCTCGTCGAGGCGCGCACGACGCGCGACGCGATACGCCGCCTCGCAGAGCGAATCGAGCTTTCGCAGCGCGACGAAATCGAGATGATGCAGACGTGGCTCCGGGAGCATGGCCTCGACGAGCCCGACCCGGCCGCGCACCACGACCACGGCTCCGAGTCGATGCCGGGGATGGCGACGCCCGAGCAGATGGCGGCGCTCGAGGACGCTGCGGGCCACGCGTTCGATGTGCTGTTCCTCGAGCTCATGATCGAGCACCACAAGGGGGCGCTGCGGATGGTCGAGGATCTGCTCGAGCAGCCCGGATCGGCACAGGATCCGGTGCTCTTCGAGTTCACGTCCGACGTCACAGCCGATCAGTCGAGCGAGATCGAGCGCATGGACACGATGCTCGCCGGGCTGTCGCCGGATCCGCGCGTCGCGTTGAAGCCGGGCTTCACCGATGCCGGCGTTGCGTCGCTCCATATGTCGCTCGTCGCATCGCTGCCGAAGCCGCCCGGATTCTTCGATCCCGAGCATCCGGCCGGCAGGCCGATGCAGCGCGAACGTCCGCGGCGGGACGATCCGGACGACGCGGACGCGGAGGCGCCCGAACGGGTCGTCGACGGCGTCGACGAAACGTCATCGGGCACGCCGGCCGGAGCCCGCGGGCGCGAGGAGTCCGAAGGGCAGGCCGCTGAAACGGACGGCGCCGGCGGAGCGGACGAGGAGCGGGCCGAGCCGCGGCCGAGCCTCCTGAGCTTCGCGAACACCGACATGGTCTTTGCCGGCGACCTTCTCGTCGCGGGCAACTACCACGGCTTCAACGCCTACGACATCAGCGATCCCCATTCGCCGGTGCATCTCGCTTCGGTCGTTTGCCCGGGCGGGCAGGGCGACGTGTCGATCGTCGGCAACCTGCTGATCTACTCCGTAGAGCAGGCGCGCGGGCGGCTCGACTGCGGGCTCCACGGGGTCGCCGGAGAGACCAGCGATGAGCGGTTCCGAGGCATTCGGATTTTCGACATCAGCGATATCCGGATGCCGAGGCAGGTCGCGGCGGTGCAGACCTGCCGCGGCTCGCACACGCACACCGTCGTCACCGATCCCGACGACGACGGGAACGTGTACGTCTATTCGTCGGGGACGAGCGGCGTCCGGTCCGGCGACGAGCTCGAAGGCTGCTCCGACGAGTCGCCGTTCGAGAACCCGGACACGGCGCTCTTCCGCATCGACGTGATCCAGATTCCGCTCGACGATCCGGCCAAGGCCCGCGTCGTGAATCGGCCGTTCATCTTCTCGGACCCCGAGTCCGGCGTGCTCGCGGGGCTATGGGAAGGCGGCGATCACGGACCGGGCACGCAGGAGACGTACAGGACCGATCAGTGCCATGACATCACCGCGTTCCCGGAGCTCGCGCTCGCGGCGGGCGCGTGCTCGGGCAACGGTATCCTGCTCGACATCAGCGATCCCGTGAACCCGGTGCGGATTCACGAGGTCATCGACCAGAACTTCGCGTACTGGCATTCCGCGACGTTCAACAACGACGGCACGAAGGTCATCTTCACGGACGAGTGGGGCGGAGGCTCGCGCCCGCGATGCCGCGCGTCGGATCCGAAGAACTGGGGCGCGAACGCGATCTTCGATATCGTCGACGGCAAGCTCGAGTTCCGCAGCTACTTCAAGATGCCGGCGCCTCAGACGGAGCAGGAGAACTGCGTCGCGCACAACGGCTCGCTGATACCGGTTCCGGGCCGCGACATCCTCGTCCAGGCGTGGTACCAGGGCGGCATCTCGGTCATCGACTTCACCGACTCGTCGAACCCTGTCGAAATCGCGTTCTTCGATCGCGGGCCGGTCGACGCGGACGACCTGATCATGGCCGGCTACTGGTCCGCGTATTGGCACGCGGGCTTCGTGTACGGCACCGAGATCGCCCGAGGCCTCGACGTCTTCTCGCTCGAGCCGAGCGAGCATTTGTCGGCGAACGAGATCGCGGCGGCCGCGCTCGCAGTGCACGACGCGGTCGTCAATCCGCAGCAGCAGCGCAAGGCGGTGTGGCCCGCGGAGCCCGTCGTCGCCCGCGCGTACGTCGATCAGCTCGTGCGCGCAGCGACGATTACGGAACCGTTGTCCGCGGAGATCGGCGCCGCGCTCGATCGTGCGGAAACGCGGCTCGCGGGCGAAGCCGGCGACGACGGCGCCGCGGACGAGCTCGCGCGGCTCGCGGCGTCGCTCGCGAGCCGCGGCAACGAGTCGGACGACATTGCGCGGCGAAGGCTCGAGGCGCTGGCCGACACGTTGACCGGACTCGCCGAGCGGCTCCGTTGAGCGCCGCCGATCGGACGATTCATCCTCTGCACGATCGGGCGAGGGTGCGGTAAAGGTCCGAGCTGCGCTAACGCGTGTCTTGGGTGCCCGCACGTCAAGGCGAGCTGCCCGACTCTTCGATCTCGCAGGCCTTCAGTTTGCGGGCCAGCCAGGATGCATCTTGTACGGCACGCTCAGCACCGTCGCTTCGATCTGGCGGATCTTGCCGTCGATGACCTTGAACGATTCGAAGATCAGGAAGCTGAACGGGCGGCTGAACTGACCCGCCGGCGTCACGTTATTCGGATTGCCGAACGGCACCGCGTCCAGATTGCCGCGGTGGTCGAACGTCGCGATCGCGGATACGACCTGGTTCTCCTCGTCGACGACCGGATAGCGGCGGTTCGAGATCGACGTGACGATGATCAGCATGCCGGCGGCGAACTGCTCCCGGCAGCTCATCCGCTGCACCGGGCTGATCGTGACGTCGGTCGCCAGTGTCATCTGGCTGCCGTTCTCGAAGCGTACGCAAGCATCGTCGAACGGCGTGATGTCGCCGCGAGCTTGCGTGATGCCTTCGAAGTACGAATCCGCGATGTCGATCAACGCCTCGCGGGAGACGCGTTGATTCGGCGGCACCGGCTCGGACCAGATCGGTCTCGGCAACGCGAACGTGGCCATGTTCGGGTCGTCCGCGGGCCTCCTGAGCACGGTGATCTCGATTTCCGTGACGTGCCGGTCCTCGACCTTGAGCCGCGCGGCAAGCATCGAAGGAAGCCCCGCCTCGACGATGCCGGCATAGAGATGGATGCCGCCCGAGACCGGGTCCGTGAAGATCAGCCGGTTCTCGCCGAGACCGTCCGCGGTCGACCAGAGCCCGTCGCCGATCGCGAGATGCACGCCGTTCTCGGTATAGCGGACGTTCGGCGACAGCGGCACTCGCGACGGCTGGCGGCTCGTTATCGCGTCGAGGAAGCGCTCGGCGAATTGCTCGAGGCAGTCCCTGCCGCAGACGACGCGATACTCCGACGGAGGCGTATCGGGCTGGGCGAGCGCAGGGCCGCACGTCACGAAGAGAAAGCAGACGACGAGGCGCCGCAGCCGGCGCAGGCGAATCGTGGGCATGTTCGATCGATCTCCAAGGCGTTCCCGAGTACGGGAGCTAAGGTAACCGGAAGGGCGAGGCATGGCGAGGGGCGGCGAGCGGCACGTTGCGCGCGCCGGGCGAATGGTGCCCGCCTCCGGGCTCGACTACACTCCCGGGGCCGAAATTTCTCGCAGGGCGCCCGGGCGCCAGGGCTTACGTACAACGGCGAAAGAGAGGACGACGATGCTGAAGAGACTCATCGTGCCGATCGCGGCGCTTCTGGTCGCGATGGAGGCGGCTGCACAGACTCCCGCGTCTTGCGATCGTGCATGCCTCGAGAGCTGGGTGGACCGCTACCTCGTCGCGATGCGGGACGGCAACGTCGATCCGGATTTGTTCGCCCGGGACGTGAAGTTCACCGAGAACGGAGTGCGGCTCCCGCTCGGCAACGAAGGGCTCTGGTACGCGATGTCGGGGATCGGCAACTACAAGTTCTACGTTCCCGACGTCGAAACCCAGCAGGTTGCCTTCATCGGGACGGTCAGGGAGAACGGCACGGGGCCGGACGACGGGGATCTCGTTGCGATCGCGCTGCGGCTCAGGGTCACGGACGGACGCATTACGGAAGTGGAGCAGCTCGCGATTCGGCCGTCGAGTGTGAACAGCAGCCGGGGCGACTTCCCGCCTACCGGAGAAGGAGTGGAGGCCATGGGCGCGCCTCATCCGATCTTCCTGGAAACGATACCGGAGTCGGAGCGGATGTCGCGCGCGGACCTGATCACGACTGCGAACTACTACTTCACCGGCCTCGAGAACAACGACGGCAAAGGATATTACCCGTTCACCGACGACTGCGTGCGGTTCGAGAACGGCGTCGATGTCCTCGCCCGCTCGGGCACCCGCATCACGTGCAAGGAGCAATTCGAGACCGGCGTCAGAGGTATCGTGTCGAGAATCCGAGACCGGCGGTTCGTCGCGGTCGATCGCGAGAGAGGGATCGTGTTCACGTTCGCGTTCTTCGATCACCACCGGATCAACTGGACCTGGCAGCTCGCGGAGCTCTTCAAGATCGAGAACGGGCAGATCCGCCGGATCGAGGCCATCTTCCATCGCGCGCCGTTCGGGATGGGCTCGGGCTGGAGCACGTACGAGCAGAGCATGTCGAGCGCGATCCTGGACGTTCGTTGACGCTTCTCAACGTCCTCCTCGCGCGTTCTGCGGACGCAGCGTCGGAACCGGGCCGGCCCGGTCGCTGCCGTTTGGGGATGCCGTTCGGCGGCGCCGGCGCATGCGAGCCGATCCCTCAACGGAGGGGTTATAGCCGGTCATAACCTCGCGCCCTTTTGCTTTCGCGCTCCTCGCCATGGGAACCTTCGTCGAGACGGACGGTTTGCGCCCGCGCGGCGCGTCCGTCGCTAAGAAGAGCACTTCCCTCGCTAACCCTTCCAGCGCGGAGCAGAAGCATGACCATGACGATTTCCCGTGCATCGCGTTTCGGGCGCGTGTGCGCAGTCGCTGGCCTCGCGGCGATGATGCTGATGGCGGATCCGGCAGGCGCGCAGGACCCAACTGGCCGTGAGCGTCCGAATATCCTGCTGATCATCTCCGACGACATCGGCATCGATGTCACGTCGAACATGTATCCGGGCTTGATCGAAAGCCTCGTCGAGCAATACGGTCCTTCCGGGCACGGTCATCCGGACTACGAGCAGATCGACGGGAGACCGGCATCGACACCGACGCTCGATGCGCTGGCACGAGCCGGGATGAGCTTCACGAACGCGTGGGTGCAGCCCTTCTGCTCGCCGTCGCGTGCGTCGATTCTGACGGGGCTCTTCGCCGCCAAGACGGGCGTTCTCGATTACACGCACTGGCTGTCCCAGACGCATCGTTCATTCGTCCGTGACCTCAAGGACGCGGGTTACAGCACGGCGGTCTTCGGCAAATGGCACATGGCTGGATTGGGTCGGTATCCCGGCATGAAGCCGAAGGAGGCGGGCTTCGACCTCTACAAGGGCAATCTGAACGGCGGTATCGCGACGTACTGGGACTACGATTATCACGTCCAGGACGACGCGACGCCGCCCGATGAGTATCGAACGGAGAAGCCGCCTGCCAAATCGCTACCCGGTATCGCGCCCACGACTTATGCGCCCGTCGTGAAGGCCGCAGACACGATCGAGTGGATCACGGCGCAGGAGGCGGAGGACCCGGACAGGCCGTGGTTCGTCTGGCTAGCGTTCAACCTCTCGCACATCACCGGAAGGCAGCAGCCGAACCCGATGGCCGTGCCGAACATCGACACGTTAGACGATGTGTCGCGCGCCGAGATGGAAGCCTGCGGCGGTGAGTTCGGCTCGGCGAACGTGGGCGCGTGCTCGGACAAGGCGCTGATGCGGGCGATGACGAACTCGATGGATATGATCATCGCCAAGGTGCTCGACGTGGTCGATGCGCTCGATCCGAACACGTACGTGATCTACATAGGCGATAACGGCACCTGGATGTTCGGTGAGCGGCGTGAGTTCATCGACAACATGTACATCACGCGGCAGGGCCGCGGCAAAGGCACGGCCTACGAGAGCGGCGTGCGCGTCCCGCTCGTGATTCGCGGACCGAACATCGTCGCGGGGAGCCGCAGCGACGAGTTCGTCCACGGCGTCGACCTGTTCGCGACGATCCTGGAGCTTGCCGGGCTCGACGTCCCCGAGAAAGTCCCGAACCGAGAAGGCGACGGCGTCGTCGCGCTCGACTCGGTCTCCCTCGCGCCGATACTCTTCGACGGCGCTGCCCGTGTGCGCGATCCGATCGAAGGCTATCTGCTTGCCGAGACGGTCAACCCGGTGATGGCCAATCTGCACCACGTCGGTGCGCGGAACGGCACGCACAAGCTCGTCTGCGCGGAGAGCGCGGCCGCGGCGAATTGCGAGCTCTATGATCTCGTCGCCGACCCGCTCGAAGAGTACCCGCTCGCGAAGCCGGAAAGCTGCACTGCCTACGACGATGGCACGTTGAAGCCGGACGCCGCGGCGTGGCACTTCTGCCGGCTGTTACAGATTGTCGCGACGGAGTCGTTCCTCCAGCCGGGCTACGAAATGCCCGAGAGCTCGACGCCTCAACGGGGCCGGCCGGGGCTTCAGCGGCCCGGACAAGGGCCTCGAGGCGGCGGGCCAGGGGCTGGACGCGGCGGACCGCAGCAGGGAGCGGTCGGCCGTTGACGCCGCGCGCGGGGGCTCGCCGATGCCCCCGCTCGGCGGCTGATGCGCTGACTTCGCCCGCGAGCAAGCCGGGTGAGGTCAGCGGGACGCGACGCGGCCGGACGCCCGCGTCGCGTCCGTCTTGACTGCCGCTACCGGGCGGCCAGCACCGAGTTCTCTTCGACGATCCGGCGCAAGCGGCAGTAATGCCAGCCGGCGTCCGCGGGAGTCCAAGCACCGGCGTCGTAATCGCGACAGCTCTCCGGTGCTTCGAGCGGATACTCCTCGAGCGGATCGCTGCGAAGGTCGTAGAACTCGCACACGTTCGCGTCGGCCTCGGACGTGCAGACGACTTTGTATGCGCCGTTACGTGCGGCCGCGTGGCGCGTGCCTCCCGTCAACAGGTTCGTCGTCTCCGTCAGGAGGTAGCCGTCGTTCGGATCCCGAACGGCAGGGGTCTCGCCGAAAAGGATCGGGGCCAGCGACACGCCGTCGACCCGAACCGTTGCCGTGCCGTCGCTGCTCGGGACGCTTTCGGGCGGCGTGAGGCCGGCGATCGTCAGGATCGTCGAGAAGAGATCGGCCGCGTGGACGAACTCGTCGCTCGAGGTGCCGGCCGGAATACCGGGGCCCTTGACGACCATCGGCACGCGTACGCCGCTCTCGTAGGCCGATCCTTTCCCGCGTCCGGCCCGCGTGATGTACATGTTGTCGATGAAGTCCAGGTTCGGCCGACCGTACATCGGCGTTCCGTTGTCGCCGATGAAGATGACGTACGTGTTCGGATCGAGCGCGTCGATCGCATCGAGCAGCTTCCCGGTCACCGTGTCGAGCGCGTTCGTCATCGCGCGCATCAGCGCCTCGCCGCTGCACGAGCCGACGTTCGAAGACCCGAATTCGCCGCCGCACGCCTTCATCTCGTCGTAGCTCTGCTTGTCCAGCGTATCGGCGTTCGGCACGGCCATCGCGCTCGGCCGCTGCTGAGCGGTCGCGTGCGAAAGGTTGTAGGCGAGCCAGACGAACCACGGCTTATCGGGCTCGGCCTCCTCGCGGGCCGTGATCCACTCGATCGCATCGGCGACCTTCACGACCGGAGCAAACGTCGTCGGCGCGATGCCCGGAAGGGATTTCTCCGGCGGCGCTTCGGTTCGCCATTCGTTCGCAGGCGTATCGGCGTCCTGCACTTGATACTCGTAGCTCCAGTACGTGCGGATAGCGGCGTGCATGTTCCCCTTGAAGAGCTCGAAACCCGCCTCCTTCGGTTTCATGCCGGGATAGCTCACGGGATTGCCGGGGAGGCCCGCGAGGTGCCACTTGCCGAACAGCGCCGTGCTGTAACCCGCTCGATCCTTCAGCATCTGCACGAACGATGCGTGCCGCTGCGAGAGCGGATCGGCATAGGTCAGGACGTTCGCCTTCGACGCGAAAAGACCCGTGAGGATCGACGCCCGGGTCGGCGAGCAGAAGGGCTGCGCCCAGACGTTCGTAAAGGCCATGCCTTGCTGCGCGAGGTCGTTCAATCGGGGCGTCGATGCAGGACGTCCGTCGATGACCTCGTGTCGAGGATGTCCGTGCCCGTCGGGCCCGTACCGCTTCGAGAGATCGTCGATCAGCCCGGGATACATGTCGGAGGTCACGTCTACGCCGAAGTCGTCGGCGATGATGAGGACGATGTTCGGCGGCGCGCCGGGTGCCTGAGCGTACGTGCAGTGGCAGAGAAGAAGGGCCAAGAGGGCGCTCCCGATTCGGATGATGCTGTTGACTTCCATCGCGTCTCTTTCCGATGAAACGAGGGTTGGGACGTCATGAGACGCCGCATCGCAACCGGCGATGCGGAAGAGCCTATTCTCCGCAGCTCGAGACGCGCTCCGCTACGCGTACGTCGCACGTGATGGGTGGGTATTAGCGAAGACTTATAGCCGCGGTCGACAACGAGACACGGCCTGGAAACAGTGCCGAGCTTATAGGTGGTTATCAGTCGCCGATCCGTTGCTTGCGACGGACGTCAGAGTAGCCTTCCGCTCCCGATAAGAACACGAAGTGCGCGCAAGCCGCTACGAACGGGAGGACATTCGTGATCACTATACAACAGCGGGAAGCGCGGCTCGCCGCGCTCGCATCGGCCGTCTCGGCGATCCTGCTCGGCGGCCCCGCCGCGCGTGCCCAGGATGTCGACGACGTGGAGCAAAGTCGGACGGACCAGATGGAGGAGGTCGTCGCGACGGGCACGCGGATACGGCGCAGTGATTTCACATCCGCGAATCCGATCGCGACGATCACCGCCGAGGACATGCAGGACCTCGGCCTCGTGAGCGTCGGCGACATGCTCGGCCAGATCACGTCGAATGTCGCGAGCGCGACCCTCGATACGACGGACGGCCCTTTCTTCGTCGGCGCGGTTCAGGCGGATCTGCGCGGCATCAACACGGCGTTCGGCACGCGCACGTTGACGCTCGTCGACGGCCGGCGTGTGCCTTCGACGACGAACGGCGGCGGCGTCGATCTTTCGCTCGTGCCCTCCGTGCTCGTGAGCCGGATGGAGACCGTCACCGGAGGTGCCGGCGCGACATACGGCTCCGACGCGATGGCCGGCGTCGTCAACGTGATCCTCGATCGATCGATCGACAAGACGCGCATCGTTTCGGGCTACTACACGACCGGCGAAGGCGACGGCAAGCAATACAACTTCAGCATCGCGAAAGGCGCGGCGCTCTTCGACGGCCGGGGCAGCGTCACGTTCGGGTACGAGCATCAGACGATCGATCCGATTCTCGACTGCCACACCGCGCGCGACTGGTGCGCGAGGAGCTGGAACTTCATCGACAACGCTGCCGGCAACGGGCTCGGACCCACTCCGGCCGATCCGAGGCTCTGGGAAGCGCTGCCGCCGATCGCGAATCCGGCGTTCCCGGACCATGATTGGCCGCGGTATCAGGTGCTCGATGACATGCGCTTCATCCACAGCAGCGGGTTCGGATCGTTGCACACCAACAATCAGAATCCGGACGATCCGTTCAACGGCGAGTTCCTCGAATTCACGCCGGACGGATCCGACGTCGTGCCGTACAACACCGAGGCGGACGGATTGACCGGCGCGATGCGAGAGTTCGCATACCGGTACCCGAACCAGCGCGTGCAGGGCGGGGAAGGGAAACTGCTCTCGCACGGCTACACCCTTCGCAGCGGGTCGGTCCGCAACAACCTCTACACGCGGTTCAACTACGAGTTTCCCCGCGGCATCGAGGTCAACGGCACACTCTCGCTCAACCGGAACGACGGCGAGCGGTTCCAGTCGAGACCGAACAACATGAGCGAGACGCTCTGCATCCACCCGGACAACGCGTTCATTCAGCCGGGCTATATGAGCGACGCGGGGCGCACCGCGATTGCGGCTCGCATGGCGACGAACGGCTGCACGACCGCGTTCGGCGCACTGACCGCTCCGGGAACGAACATGTACAAGGACTGGAGCGAGCAGGTCACCCGGATGGTCAAGACCGAGACCGAGATGGGGCGGGTCGTGCTCGGAGCGAACGGCGGCCTGTTCGGCGGCGGCAACTGGACCTGGGACGCGTACGTGCAGTACGGCAAGACCGAGCGAGTCCAGGTGCTCGAGAACATGAGGACCGTGGACCGTTTCTCGATGGCCCTCGATTCCGTGATCGACGCGGCGACCGGTCTGCCGGTGTGCCGGGTGAATGCTTCGCAGGGCCAGGCGACGCGGGATGCATGGAGAAACTATTTCCAGGGCAGGGCGGGCCCGAACGCGGCCAATCAGCCGACGGCGGCGGAAGCGACCCGGAAGGTCGATACGCTGCGCACCGGCTGCGTGCCGCTCAATCCATTCGGGTTCGCGGCCTCGGCGGAAGCTCTCGCGTACGCTTACGGCGACCTGATCGAGCTCACGAGCACGGACCAGTGGGTCGCGTCGGTGACTTTCTCCGGACAGATCTGGAACGGATTCGGCGCCGGGCCCGTGAGCATGGCAGCCGGCATCGACTACCGCGAGGAGGACATCGTGAACGGCAACGCCGGCGATGCCGACCCGATCCTGCGCACCGATTTCCAGAGCCAGTACAGCGATCCATGGTCGGGCGGCACGGAGGTGGCCGATCTGTTCGCGGAAATCGAGATCCCGCTGCTGCAAGGCAAGCCTGCCGCCGAATACATGATGATCAACCTCGCGAACCGACGCTCGCGCAACACGACGTTTCGCGAGTACTCGAGCGACAACGAGAGCATCGAGGTCGACCGCTATTCGGATTCCTACAAGGTCTCGTGGGCGTGGACGCCGACCCGCTGGCTCAACGTCCGCGCGACACGCTCGGCGGATATCCGTCAACCGTCATCGAGGGAGCTGTTCTTCCGGTTGACGGCGCAGGGCGGCGGCGGGTTCGTCAATCAGGTGCCGAATCCTTGGCGCGAGGTGAACCCCACGGGCGACACGTGGCAGACGATCCGCGGCTCGAATCCGAATCTCCGCAACGAGGAGTCGATCACGGAGACGTTGGGCCTCGTGTTCACGCCCGGCGGCTGGGCAAGGGGATTGCAGCTCGCCGTCGACTACGTCGAGCTCACGGTCAAAGGCGGCATCGCGTACGCCGGGAGCGGGGACGATCCGGAGAACGAAGACAACCTGCCGTACACGATCTGGCGCTGCTACCAGTACGACGATCCGTTCTACTGCAATCTGATCGAGTTCGGTCCGCCGGCGCCTTCCGAGCCGGACAATCCGAGGAGCGACATCATCTCGGTCACGTCCACGCAAGAGAACGGCCAGCCCTACTGGACGCGCTCGATCGACTTCTCGGGCCGCTACACGCGCCGTCTGCGCGGCGGCGGAAGCTTCTCCGTGCGCCTGCTCGCGACCCGCAACCTCGAGCAAAGCATCTGCACCGAGCTCGAGCGGACGGGCGACGGCGATACTCGCTGCCTGTTCCGTCAGGACGTCGTCGGGCAGACCGGCGGCCGCTTCGGCGGCGGCATCCTGTCGAACTACACACCGGTACCGACGTGGTCGGGCAACGTGTTCGGCACGTACCGGAAAGGGCCGTGGTCGGTCACCGCGCAGGCGCGTTATACCGGCTCCGCTCAGGCGTCGGTCTTCTGGGTCGGCCCGGACGATCCGAAGTATCAGCCGGAAACCTGGTTCACGCTGTCCCGCAACGAGCTGCCGAGCTGGACCACGTGGAACACGACGGTGCGCTATGACCTGAGCCGCATCGGCTTCGCGGCGGACAAGCTCGACGCCATAGACGTGTCGCTGACGATCGACAACGTCTTCGACAAGCAGCCCGAGTTCTGGTCCGGCGGCAACATTGCCGGCGTCAACACGCGGTTCTACAACGGCATCGGACGCAGCTTCCGGCTCGGGCTGCAGATGGAGTTCTAGATGGGCTTCTGCTCGGCCCGCGAACGCTGCTCGACAGGCGCCCGGCCGGCGACGGTGCGATCGGCCATCCCGACTCGGGGTGGCCGGCGCCCGAGCCGGCAGCGCCGCCGGAGCTCGTCACGAGAGCGTTTCGCGAAGGAACTCGGCGACGCGCGCGGTGGCCCCGCTCAGCTGCCCTCGCGGACGAAACAGCGTCCGATACATCGTGCGAAGCTCGAGGTCGAGCTTCACGAGCGAGGATGCGTCCTCCGGCGTGATCATCGTTTCGTACAATGCGACGATGCCCTCGCCGTACTTCGCCATGTCCTTTGCGACCATGATGAACTGCGCGCGGGCGGCGACGTTCTTGCAGACGATGCCGCGCTCGAGGAGCGCCGATTGCACCATCCTGCAAGCCTCCGAGCCTTCGGGCGGCAGAATGAACGGCATCGCCGAGAGCTCCTCGGGCGATGCGTCGCGACGGATCGGCAGGGCAGGGCTTGCGTAGAGGCCGAATCGGACGGGCCGCAAGATCTCGGCGTGCAGCGGGTAGTCGGCAGGGTTCGCGACGGTGAACACGAGCATGTCCGTCCGTCCTGCCTGGACGAGCTGCACGCCCTTCGCGGGCGAGTCCGTGAGGTGGCACTCGACCTCGAAGTTCGGATACCGCCGATAAAACCGTGAAAGGTGCCGCTTGATGCAATCGTCGAGGAGATGTCCTCCGGCGCACACGCGGACGGTGACGCGTTTCGGCTTCTCCGTTCTCCTCTTGAAGTCGCGGATTTTGTCGGCTTCCGCAACGAAAGACCGCGCTTCGCTCAAAAGCTCCATGCCGTACGTCGACAGCAGCGGTTTTCGACCGCGACGTCGTATGAACAGAGGCCTGCCGAGCTGATGCTCGAGCGCTGCGATGTGGCTCGAGACCGCGGCCTGCGATATGCCGAGCCGGTTGGCCGTACGGACGAAGTGACAATCCTCCGCCGCAGCGAGGAAGATCTCCAGCTGACGTAAAGTGCAAGGAAGCATTGCGTCGGTACGTGTGTTGCGGCCCCCGTCACGCGTTCTCTCGCCCGCATTGTATCCGTGCGACAACAGATCACCAACGCGGCCCAAGCCAATCTTAGTGCGCGGAATCTCAAGAAACTTCTCCGGTCGTTCTGCAGAATCTCAAGAAACTTGTCGCGCGATCGACTACAGTTGTGTCCGACCAACGCACGCATCGGTAGCGGATCACGCGGATGCTTCCAACTGCTGCAGGGCCGAATCCGCACGCCCGGCCGTCGGCCGCGCCCTCACCGCGCCGGGCTGGGGCGAGGACATGGCTTCCCGGACGGAAGATCTATCGAGGTTGGTCGATGGTCGCGGTCGGGTTCACCTCGGTTGCGCTCGTGTTCGGAGCGCCCGTCGCGGCCTTGCCGTTCGTCTACGGCGCGGTGGTCGCCGAGTTCGGATGGTCGGTGACCGAGGCGACGCTGCTTTTCACGTACAAGAACGTCGCGTCCGCGTCCGCGGCGTTGTTCCTGCTCGCACCGCTTCTGCGTCGTTTCGGCTTGCGCAAGGTGATGATCGGATCGTTCGTCGGCACAGGGCTCGGCATGACCGCCTTTCTCGCGGTGGACTCGCTCGCGACCTACTACCTCGCCGGGATCGTCCTCGGATTGGGCATGGCCGCCGCGATGGTCGGAACGAACGTGTTCGTTTCCCGCTGGTTTTATCGGAACCAAGGGGTCGCGGTCGGCGTCGCGCTGACCGGCGTGAGCGTCGGCGGAATGGTGTTTCCGGTGCTGACGGTCGCGCTAATCGAAGCGGTCGGCTGGAGGGCTGCGGTCGCGAGCCTTGGTTTGCTCATGTGGTTCGTCGCGCTGCCGATCTATCTGTGGAAGGCAAAGGAAGCGCCGAGCCTCGAGGATCTCGGGCCGGAGCTCGGCGCTTCGAACATCGGCGCGGGGATCAGCGCCCGGCCGGCAGACCGCGACACGGTATCGGTCGACGCGCCGGGCCTCGCCTTGATCTGCCGTAGGAAACGGTTCTGGATGATGACGCTCGCGCTCGTTTTCGTCGCCGCCGCGGACGCAGCCATGGTTCAGCATACGCCGATGCTGCTCGCGGCCGGCACGGAGCTGAGCGCGCGCGTCGTGGCGGCCGGCATGTCCGCGATGTTTGCGTTCGGGATCATCGGCAAGGTCGCTGCCGGGCGTTTATACGACGCGTGCTCCGTCAGGGGGATGGCGCTTTGGACCGTGCTCGTCGCCGTCTCGGTCGCGCTCGTGCTGCCGGTGACCGGAGTCGCAACCCTGCTCGCGTTCGCGACCGTACGCGGCCTCGCTCACGGCGGCCTCGTGCCGAAGCCGGCCGTTCTCGCGAAGCATTGTTACGGCGCGTCCCTCATGAGCACGGTGCTGCCGGTGCTGATGGGGGCGTGGCTCCTCGGCGCCGGCATCGGTCCGGTCGTGCTGGCGATGCTTTTCGATGCAACGGGCCACTATCGGCACGGGGTCGCGTTGCTCGTCACGTTGTCCCTGCTCGCGGCCGTGCTCTTGCGCGGGGTGCGTTCCGAGCATCGGCCTTCGACGGCCGAGCCCGACGCGGCGCCGGGCGCTGGATCGATCGGCAGGCGTCGACCGCAAGCTCGGTGCTACGCGACAGGAAATCGAGGATGACCTCGAGCTCGCGCTCATCGTAGGTCGACCATAGCGCGAACATCCGCTTTTCGATTCCGGCATAGAGCGTCTTGATCGGCTCGATCGCGTCGAGGCGTACTCGCACCGCGACCTTGCGGCGGTCGGAGGCGTCGACGCTCCGTTCGACGTAACCGTGTCTCACGAGCCGGTCGATCAGCGCCGTCACGGACCCCGACGTCAGGCCCGTCGCGGTCATCAGCTCGCCGGGCGAGATGGTCCCGCGCAGATAGATCAGATCGAGGACCTCGAGGTCCGTCGTGTGCAGACCGAACCGATCTGCGATCGTCCGGCTCGTGATGACGGACTGCGCGCCCAGCTTGCGAACGGCAATCCCGACCCTCGCGACGGTCTCCGTGCGTGCCGCGGACGTGCGATCCGACGTGCCCGTCGTCGGTGCGCGCGCCGCACGCCGCTTCGCCGGATGCGCGCCGGCCTGCTTCACCATGCGAGCACGGCGGCGAGCATCGCCGCGCTCGTGACGAGGTCGAGCGGAAGCCGGAGCAGGCTCCGACGGGTCCAGCGCACGGCTTCTCCGCGATCGACTTGCTCCGCCTTCTCGAACGCGAGCGCACGCGGAATGAAATCGAACGCCGACCACAGACGCATCACGACGTGGCTCGCGAGCGCGACGAGCAGCCACACGCGCACGCTCGGCATGCTCCATGCCGTGACGACGGCGATGATCAGCACGATCTCGAACACGGTGTGGGCCGGTATCCAGAAGCGCTTCCGGGAAATACCGCCACGGTCGGGCTGGATCAGATCGGGCCGGCTCGGCCAGAACGGATCGACGACGCTGTACTCGTACAGGCCGCCGCCAAGGGAGATGAGCGCGAGCGCGGCGCCCAAGACCGTAGCCGGCATCGCAATGTCGAGCATCGATGTCTCCCCGCGTTGCCGTTCGATGTGGTCGGCCCCATGTTCTCATGAAGGTCTCTTGATGGTCAAGATATCTTGCTTATGAAACAAGGGGCGGGCCAGCGGATGCCCGAGTTACCGTGGTTCGGACCCTCGATTCATGGCTTCGAGCTGCGAGTGGGCAAGCGGCAGGTAGATTCGCGTGAGCCACTCCGACGGCGGCAGCGTCCGGGCGTCGTTCAGGTACTCTTCGAAGCACGGATAGTCGGCGGGCTCGGCACCGCTTGCCGCGAGCCATTCGCCGAACAGAAACCGGTAGGGCCGCTCGAGCTCCGCATACGGTCCCTTGTGCACGACGCTCGCGCACTCGAGCGGCGGAATCTCGACAATGCGAACCTCGTCGTCGGCAACAGCGTCGGCCCCGATCGCGAGCCCCGCATGCGCGCGAAGCTCCGCTCGCGGGACCGATTCCGGATCGTCGTAGTAGATGCCGAACGAGCGCGTTCCGGGGCCGATCAAGCCGCGTGAGGCCGCCCATGCGAACGCGCGCTCGAACGCCGTCCCGATGCCCTGGTAGTCGCCGCGGTGCTCGAGCGCGGCAAGGCGCACGCCGTCGAATGGCGCAATGGTGACGTCGTACCGGTCGGTGACGTCATCGGGCCGCTTCGGAGGGCGAGGTGCGGCGAGCCGTCCATGCCGGCGGTAGTGGCCCGGCGGCATCCCGTAATCCGTGGCGAACGCGCGTGAGAACGCCGCGAGCGAGCCATAGCCCGCACGGCGCGCGATCCGCTCGAGGCTCGCGTCGGTGTTCAGCAACTCACCGGCCGCGCGGTGCAGCCGCATCCGGCGGATCGCATCGGCGACCGTCTCGCCGGTCGTCGCGCGGTAGATTCGATGGAAGTGCCACGGCGAGAAGTGCGCGACCTCGGCGAGCCGTTCTACATCGAGCGGCTCGTCGAGGTGTGCCGCGATGTGCTCGGTGACGCGCGCGATCCGGCGGGCGTAGGACGCCTGCGTGCTCGGTCTGGGCGTGCTCGGCTTCGGTGTGCTCATGACGGGTCTCCTGCGTTGGCGACACGTTATCGCACGCCGTTTGATCGTGCTTGCGGACTCGCGGTCCGCATCAGCCGCGGCGGCGCGAGGGGACGCTGCGCGCCGTTCTCGACGGCCCAGCAGGGGGTTGCGCGACTACTCGCGGGACCGTCGCTGCCGCGTGCGCGCCTTGGCCGCGATGCGCGGCGCCTTCTTTTTGGCAGCGCGCGGCGGATTCGGCTTCTCGCGCGGCTCGACGAGGGTCGTCTTCGCCGGATACTCGCAGAGATCCGCGATCACGCACTCCGCGCAATTCGGCTTGCGCGCCTTGCAGACGTAGCGGCCGTGCAGGATCAGCCAGTGATGCGCGTTCTTTTTGAATTCGTCGGGCGTCGTGCGCGTCAGCGCGTCCTCGACGTCTCGCGGCGTCTCGCCCGGTGCGAGGCCGGTGCGGTTCGCGACCCGGAAGATGTGCGTATCGACCGCGATCGCGGGCTCGCCGAACGCCGTGTTCAGGATCACGTTCGCCGTCTTTCGTCCGACGCCCGGGAGCTTCTCGAGGGCCTCGCGTTCGCGCGGGACCTCCCCGCCGTGCTGCTCGACGAGCGCCTGGCACGTTCTGATCAGGTTACGCGCCTTCGTGTTGAAGAAGTTCAGCGAGTTGATGTAGCTCTTCAGACCTTCCTCGCCGAGCGCGAGCATCCGTTCCGGCGTGTTCGCGACCTTGAAAAGCTTCTCGGTCGCCTTGTTCACGCCGACGTCCGTCGATTGCGCCGAGAGGACGACCGCGACGAGCAGCTCGAAAGGCGTCGAATACACGAGCTCGGTCGTCGGGTTCGGGTTCTGCCTCGCGAGCCGCTCGAAGATCTGGCGGCGCTTCGCTGCGTTCATGGTCCGCGCTCCGCCGCCGTTGCCGGTTCCTCCGCGATCGGCAGACGCGACGGATCCCGCTCGCGGACGACGAGATTGCGGATCGCGAGCAGCACCGCGAGACCGAAGAACGCGCCCGGCGGCAGCACGGCCGCGAGGACGCCGTCGAATGGCAGCTCGATCGTGAATCGATCGCCGCTTTCGCCGAGGAGGAGCGCCGTGCCGGCGAAGAGCGTGCCCTGGCCAGCGATTTCGCGGAGCGCGCCGAGCGCGACGAGCACGGCCAGGAAGCCGATGCCGGTCGCGAAGCCGCTCAGCGCGGAGATCGCTACCGGGCGGCGGCTCGCAACGGTCTCCGCCTGCGCGAGGATCGCACAGTTCGTGACGATCAGCGGGATGAAAAGCCCGAGCACCTCGTGCAGCTCGTGCAGAAACGCATTCGTCAGGAGGTCGATACAGGTCACGAGCGACGCGATGACCAGCACGAACAGCGGGATGCGCACGACGGGAACGAGCGCGCGGCGCACCGTCGAGATCACCGTATTCGTCACGACCAGCACTGCCGTCGTCGCGACGCCGAGCGCGAACCCGTAGGCGGCGGTCGTCGTGATCGCGAGCAGAGGGCAAAGCCCCAAGAGCTGCACGAGCGCGGGATTGCTCGTCCAGAGGCCGTCCTGCAGCGTCTTCCTGATCTCGTCCATCTCGTCGTCGATGACTCGTGCAGCCGTCGCGTGATCGCTCCCGGGCTTCGTCTTCAATCGTGCTCTTCGCGTGCGGCGGTTCGCGCGGCCTCGAAAAGCGCCTCGCGATGGCGCTCGAAGTATACCAGCGTGTTGCGCACGGCCCGGACGATCGC
>CAZKNH010000045.1:0-28149 GCA_964553875.1 uncultured Gammaproteobacteria bacterium
CGCCCTGCGCTGCGTTCACGTCCGCGCCGGCTTCGATCCGCGCGCGGGCGGCGCTCGACTCGCCCGCCTGGATCAGGTCCGCAAGGGTGCTTTCGGCCGCTGCCGCGGGTGCCGCGAGCACGGCGGCGCACGTGAGCGCGGCGAGCCGCGCGGTCAGACGATGTCGTGCGAGATCGTGTTGTGGTGCGCCCATAGGCTCTTGTGGACGTCGTAGAGGAATTTCAGGGGATCCGCGAAGGTGCGCGGCAGGTCGGCGAGCACGCCGGCCTCGAGCATGTCGTCGGGGCTGTAGCCTTGCCTCAAAAGCTCGGTCGTCCGCTCGAAGAGCGTCTGCATGAGCCGATGCTCGGCTTCGATATCCGCCTTCCGGGCCGGCGGCCCGTAGCCCGGCACGATGACGGTCTCGTCGTCGACGAGCCCGAGCAGCAGCGCGAGCGCATCGACGCGGCCGCCGAGCCAGCCGCCGCCGAACCAGTCGATCTCGGGATCGCGCGCGGGCGACAGCGCGTCGCCGACTGCGATCACGTTGGAATCGCGGAAGTAGACATAGATGTCGCCGTCCGTATGTGCCTCGAGCAGATAGCCGTACTCGATGCGCTCGCCGTCGACGAGCCGCTCGCCGCGGTCGTGAAAGGTTTCGGTCGGCACGGCGTCGGCCGGCATCGGGGGCTCGTAGCGGTCTTCGTGCGGGACGTAGTAGCCGACCGCGAGCCGGTGTCGCGTCTTCGCGTGCGCGACGAGCGTTGCGCCTGCTCGCCCGAACGCGCCGTTCGAGCCCGTCTGATGCGGATGCCAGTGCGTATTGAACACGAGCCCGACCCGGCCTGCGCCGGGTAACGATGCGAGGGCATCGCCGAGCGCCGGTGCGAGCTTCGCGGATCCGGTATCCACGAGCACCTGCCCGTCGTCGCCATGTCGGACCAGCACGTTGCCGCCGGCGCCCGTGATCAGCGCGAACCGCTCTCCGATCTCGACGATCTCGACGTCGGCCGCAAGCGATAGCGACGCGATGCCCGGGAGCGTCGTGCCGACGCATCCGGCCATCGCGGCCTTCAGCACGTCGCGGCGGCGGACGGGGATTGCGGGAAAAATGGCGGGAAAAATGGGGTCAGACACCATTTTTCGCTGGAGTCGTCTGCCATCCCCCGAGCACGCGGACCGAAAAATGGTGTCTGACCCCATTTTTCCCACCATTTTCCCCACGTCAGACACCGGCGATTTCTCCGGTGCTGTCCGAGAAGCTCTTCAGCTCGAAACCGGACTTGTTCAGCACGGTCAAGAGCAGGTTCGTGAGCGGCGTGTGCTCCGGGAGGTCCACGTGCTGCCCGCCTTTCAATTGCCCGCAGGCGCCGCCGACCAGGATATTCGGCAACGGATAGTTGTTGTGCCGATCGCTGTTGCTCATGTTCGACCCGTACATGAAGAGCACGTGGTCGAGCAACGTGCCGTCGCCGTCGGGCGTCGCGGCGAGCTTCGCGAGAAAATCCGCGAAGCGCTCGACGTGATAGCGCTGAATGCGCACGAGCTTCTCGAGTCGGCCGAGATCGTTCGCGTGATGCGACAGCGGATGGAACGCGTCCGGCACGCCGATGTGGTTGTACGTGCGCTTCGTGCCCTCGGCGACCATGATGTAGGACGCGACCCGTGTCAGGTTCGCCTGGTATGCGAGCGCGATCAGGTCGAACATCAGCTTGACCTGCTCGTCGAAGTCGCCGAGCTCGCCGATCGGCGCCTCCGGCAGATCGATTCCGCTGAGATCGCGCTGCTCCGCGCGCTCGACGCGCCGCTCGATCTCGCGGACCGTGTCGAGATACTCCGAGAGGATCGCGCGGTCGCTCGGGCCCAGCGTGCGTTGCAACGCCTTCGTCCTGTCCGCGACGAGGTCGAGGAGACTCCGTGTCCTTCGCGCGATCGCATCCCGTTCCTCCGGCGTATCGCCCTCGCCGAACAATCGAACGAAGACCTTGCGCGGATTGAATTCCATCGGAAGCGGGGAGGTCGCGTTACGGAACGATAGCGTCGCGCTGTAGTAACAGCCGCCGCTGCCTGCCGAGCAGGCCGCCGCCTGGATCGTGGTCTCGGATGCGACCTCGAGCGACGGGAGCGGAGTGTCCTGGCCGATGCGCTCGGCGATCATCTGGTCGATCGTCGGCCCCATCATCGGGCCGCTCGCGCGCGTGTCAGGACGCACGCCGCTCAGCCATGTCGCGGGCACGAGCGAGTGGACGGAGTTCTGGTTCGCCTTGTTCTCGAGGTTCGAGAACGACACGACGAGATGCTTGAACGGCTCGAGCGGCTCGAGGATCGGGCTCAGCTTGAAGCGCTCGCCGGCACCGCTCGGCGTCCAGCGATCCATCGCGGGCCCGTGCGACGTGTTCCACATGATCGCACCGTGCGGAATATAGAAGAAGCCGACGCGAAGCTTCGGGGCCGCGGCGGTCTGCGCGAGCGCCGTCGCCGCTGGAATCATCGCGTCGAGCAGGGGCAGGCCGATTGCGACGCCCGCGCCTTTCAACACCGTTCGGCGGGAAAGATGCTTCTTCGTGAGATAAGCCATGGCAGCTTCCCTCGTTCAATCGTTCACGGCGGCGCTCGAGCGGGCGGCTATCGTCGATTCGCCGGGCCCGGAACGCCTCGGTGCCTGCATACGAAACGCATCGCTTTTCACGACACCCGCGACGATCGCGGAGAACCGGTAGCCGTCCCGCTCGGCTTCGCGCACGATCGCGCGGACCTGCGGCATGTCGAAGTATTCGAGCTCGCGGTTCAGCGCGTACATCAGGAGCTTCTCGGTCAGCGCCTGCACGAACTGGTCCGGCCGCGCGAGCAGCGCCTCGCGAAGCTCGACGGGACCTTCGACGACCGTGTCGCCGGGCAGCATGGTGCTCGCGTCGATCGGCGCGTCGGCCTCTCGATCGTAGTCCCGCCACTCGCCGATCACCGTGAAGTTCTCGAGCGCGAGCCCGTACGGGTCGATCACGCCGTGGCAACCGTTGCACGACGGGCTCTCGCGATGTTGCTCGAGCCGCGCGCGGATGGTCTTCGGCTTCTCGCCGGCGGGCGTCGACAGGTCCGTCTCGACGTTCGGCGGCGGCGGCGCGGGCGGCGTGCCCATCAGCTTCTCGAGCACCCATGCGCCGCGCAGCACCGGCGACGTGCGATCGCCGTACGACGTCTTGAGCAGCACGGCGCCCTTGCCGAGGAGGCCGAAGCGGCGCGGGTCGTCGAGCTCGACGCGCCTGAACTGCGGACCGAGGACGGAGTCGATGCCGTAGTGCCGCGCGAGCCGCTCGTTGAGGAACGTGTGGCGTGCCGTCAGCAGCTCGTGGACGCTCCGGTCCTCGAGCAGCACGCTTTTCAGGAAGAGCTCGATCTCGGTCTCGAAGGCCGCGCGCAGCCCGTCGTCGAAGCCGGGAAAGAGCGCCTCGTCGGGAACGACCTCGTCGAGGTCGTCGAGATCGAGCCAGCGGAGCGCGAACTCCGTGACGAGCTTCTCGGCGCGCGGGTCCGCGAGCATTCGCTCGACCTCGGCCTGGAGCACGTCGGGTTCCGTGAGACGGCCCGCCTCGGCGAGCTCGAGCAGGCGATCGTCCGGACCGCGGCTCCATAAAAAGAACGACAGCCGCGACGCGAGCTCGAAATCGTTCAGCGCGAACGTCTCGCCGTCCGCGGCCGCGCTGCTCGTCGGCGAGATCGCGCGATACAGGAAATCCGGGCTGACGAGCACGGCCGAGACGAGATGCTCGATGCCTTCGTCGAAGCCGCCCGGGCCTTCGCGGCCGGCGTCGTAGAACGACATCAGCGCGGCGATGTCGTCATCGGTCACCGGGCGTCTGAACGCGCGCCGTGCGAGCCGCGCGGCGATGCGCTCTGCGCACGCGCGCTCCGCGTCGGCCGACTCGGGGCGGCAGACGAAAATTTTCTCGCGGCTCTTCGTCGTCGAAAGGCCCGTCGGCGCGAACGGACCGACGACCTCGACGCTGCCGACCAGCCGCGGCACGCGCTGTTCGCCGACGTAGCCGAAACCGCCGTACGGCGTGAAGCCGAAGATCAGCTCGTCGGTCGCGACGCGACCGCGCTCGATGAACGTGACGACGACCTCGTGCACGCCGGCCTCGACCGCGATCGGAATGTCGGTGAAGCGGGCCATGATCGCGGCGCGGGCGGGCGCGCCGCCGCGGTCGACGAGCTTCAAGTCCTCGGGTCCGCCGAGCTTCTCCCGAAAGACTTCGTTGCGGTCGATCAGGATCACGACCGTGTGCTCCGTCTCGATCGCGCGCGGGTAGAGGTCGACGTCGAGATCGGTCAACGTGAAGCGGTACTCGCCGTCCGCCGGGAAGTAGTGCGTGAAGCGCATGCCGCCCCGCGTCCCGGGCGGCAGGCCGTCGATGTAATCGTCCTGGTCGTCCGTCGTCGTCAGCGGCGGCGGCGAATAGGACGCGCTCGTCGGCTTCGGATTCGCCGTGCCGACCGCGAGCGCCGCGACGTTGCGGGCCGCGGCGACGTACTGCTCGAGGAACGTCGGTGACACGCCGAGCGCGGCGGCGATATTGATGAATCCGTCGACCTCGATCTCCTCGGGCAGAATCTCGGTCGGATCGATCTCGACGCCGAGCAGGTCCTCCACCGCCGCCGCGTACTCGGTACGGTTCAGCCGCTGCACGGGCACGTGCCCGGCGCGATGGACCGTCGGCGCCTCGTCGATCGAGCGCTCGAGGAACGCGACGAGGTCGTCGACGCGCGCGTTGCCGGGGTGAGGGCTTCCGGGCGGCGGCATCAGCCGTCCCCTGAGCTTGCGGATCGCCGCCTCGAACATTTCGGCGTGGTCCGGGATCGAGTCGCGCGTCATGCCGACGAAACTGATGTCGCCCGTCCGGTCGACATCGTTGTGGCAGTCCGTGCAATAGGTTTCGAGCAGGGCCCACTCGTCCCGGCCCGGCTCGCCGATGACGCCCGTGCGGTGAAGAGCGAACGCGAAGGCCGCGGCGCCGAGCACGCCCGCGGCCGCCGCAAACCCTGAAAATCGTTTCATGGACGAAAGGATAGGAGCAGGCAGAGGGCTCGTCCAGCAACGGGCGAGCCGTGCCGAGCCAAGCGGAGCCGACCGCGCTGCTGGGCGCGACGCTATGGTGCCGGGGCGGAAACTGCGCGACGTTGTCCGGCCGTTCGTCACGGCGCGCGGGTCGAGGCGAGGTTGAGCGGCGAGCGCATGACGGCGAAGGCAGGGCCCAGTCGCTTCGCGCTGCCGTCGAGGAGGGGCCCGCGCGGAGCCCCTCGAGGACCGAGGCGGCTCCGCCGGGCCGGGTTACCGGCGCCGGGCTCGCGCAGGCGACGCCGCCGCGCGTTGCCCTTGCCGGTGAAGGGGCAGACCGACCGTCAGTTCAGCACGCGGAACTCGACACGGCGATTCATCGCGCGTCCCGCGGGCGTCGAGTTGTCCGCGACGGGCTGCGTCTCGCCGTAGCCGCGCGCGACGAGCCGGCTCGCCTCGATCCCTTCCGAGATCAGGAACTCGCGCACGGACTCCGCACGCCGCTGCGACAGCTCGAGGTTATAAGCGTCGGAACCCGAGCTGTCGGTATGCCCCGCGATCTCCGCGCGCAGGTTCGGCTCGCCGCGCAGCGCTTCCGCGACCCTGCGCAGGATCGTGCGTGCGTCGGCGGTCAGCGTGGCCGAGTTCAGCTCGAAGTTCACGCCCTCGAGGCGCAGCGTCTGGGGGCCGCCGCTCTCGACGACACACCCGCGATTGTCGGTCGCAAGGCCCGGGAGGGTGTTCGGGCACTGATCGATCTGATCCGGCACGCCGTCGTTGTCGGAGTCGACGATCTCGGCAGGCGCCGTGACCGTCTCGGTCTCTCTGACGACGCGCTCACGGACCACCTCGCGCTCGATCGTGCGGCGCCCGAGCGGGACCGTCACACCGAGGCCGATGCGCCATTCGTTCATGCCGTCGTTCCCGCCGGTCTCGAAGTCGTCACGCACGTAGCGCGCTTCGCCGCGGATTCGGACGCCGCCGTTGCCGAGCTCGCCGGTCAGGAAGCCGATGCCGACGTTCCCAATGAAGTCCGTATCGTCTTCCGCCTTGAGCACGGCGTCATTGCGCACCGCGCCGGCGCCGAGGATCACGAACGGTGTCGCGCCCGGGCCCGGCACGAAACGATAGCCCACGTCGAGGCCGACGCCGTACTGATAGTGGTCCGTGAGTTGCTGCTGTCCGGACTCGATCAGATTGCCGAACGTCTGCACCTCCCAGAACCAGCGGTCGGTCCACTCGCGTCCGTAGGCGATCGAAAGGCCTCTGCCGTTGTCGGCGAGATTGCGGTCGTTGTCGACCGAAAGATAGAAGGGCAAAACAGATAGATAGCCTTTCGATTCAGTTCGTGTCTCGGAGACCGAGTCTTGTTGCGCCGCCGCGACTCCGGCGCCGAGTGTTCCAGCCGCGATCACCAACGAAGCGCTGAAGCGTTTCATGTCGAGTCCTTTCTTACTGTCTTTTGCTGGATGGATGAAGCTCGCGACCCGCGCTGGCCGTGTGTCGGCGCCGCGGGCTTCGCTGCGCAGATGTGTCGTGAATTAGCGACACGCAAGTCCCCTGTGGAGAGCAGCGAAGTTGCGAGAAACAAACAAGAGTGGCACGCGCAAGGTACCGGATAGGACGCGTCGGAGCAAGAGTTTCGAGCGAGTTTCGTTCAACTCGGTCGGCGGTGCCCATGTAGACTACCGCCGCCATGAGCGCTTTCAGCTTGCAAGAGTTCTATCAGCGCAACCGCAGAGTGGTCATCTGGGTCATTCTGTTCGCGCTTCTGTGGTTGCTCAGAGATTTCTTCGGCGTCGTATTCCTGACGTTCGTCATCGCGATCATTGCGACGCCGCTCGCGGATTTCGGCGTGCGCAGATTGCGCATGCCGCATTGGCTCGCGCTGTCGCTCGTCTACGTGATGTTCCTCCTGCTGCTTGCTTCGTTCGTGCGCTACGTCGTGCCGAGCGTCGCGTCGGAGGTGAATCGTCTCATCGAGAATCTGCCGACGACCGAGATGCGACTGATCGAAGCGAAGAACCGCTTCGTCGACGCGTATCCGTCGTTGCGCCAACCGCTCACGGGGTATCTGCGCAGCGCGCTTCGCGAGGACGTCGTCGCGAGCATCGAGGCGCGGCTCGAGAACGAGCGCAGGCGCCTCGGACTGACGGAAGCACAGATCGACGAAGCGCTCGACGAGGGCGTTCCGCTGTCGGGTCCCTTGGCCGAGTACTGGAACCGACGGGACCAGCTCTATTTCAACGCGCTGATGACCGAGCAGTTCCAGCTCGTCCGCCGGTACGCGCCGACCGTGATCAACATGCTGTACCGCGCGACGGCGACGACGCTGCTCGCGTTGCTGTTCAGCTTCCTGATCCTGATCGATCTCCAGCGCATCAAGCGCGGCATCGCGCAGCTCAAGAGCTCCAGGGTCGGCGACTTCTACGACGAAGCGGCGCAGCCGATCGCGCGCTTCGGTATGCTCGTCGGCCGCGCGATCGAAGCGCAGGCGTGGATCGCATGCGTGAACACGTTGCTCACGCTGATCGGGCTGCTGCTGCTCGACATTCCGCTCGTCGCGATGCTGTCGATGATCGTGTTCGTCTGCAGCTTCATCCCGGTGCTCGGCGTTTTCCTGTCGACGACGCCGATCGTCCTCGTCGCGCTGAACACCGGCGGCCCGATGCTGTCGCTCACGGCGATCGGCATGGTCGTCGTGATTCATGCGTTCGAGGCGTATCTCTTGAACCCGATCATCTACGGCCGGCATCTCAGGCTGAACCCCGTGCTGACGCTGATCATCCTGTACGTCGGCTATCACGCGTTCGGGCTCTGGGGGATGCTGCTCGGGGTCCCCGTGGCGCGCTACTTCATCCACGACGTCCTCGGCGTCCCGTTCAGGGAACGCGAAGCACCTGCGCCGGAGTAGGGGCGGAGCGGCCCGGAAGTCGCCGAGGCCGGCCGCCGCGGTGTCCGCAGGGGGCTCTGCTTCGTCTCTAATGCCGATGTCGCGGCGGCGGCCGTCAACCGGCAGCGTCCCCGCGGCGCGCATCGACCCACGAAGGCCGCCGAGTCGACGCCCGGCCGCCCCGACGAATCGATCCGGCGTCGCGCATAATGGCCGGATGAAGCTCCGCGGATTCGTGCTGCAAGCGACGTATCGCGTCGTCTCGGACGGCGAGCGGGGCCGCACACCGGTGATTCACGTCTACGGAATGCTCGAGGGCGGCGGCGCGTTCCTCGTTCGTGACGACCGGCAGCGGCCGTACTTCTACGTCCGCACCGCGGACGCGGAGCGGGCCGTTGCGGCCGGCGCGCCCGCACCGGTCCCATGCGATCGACGCACTTTCTCGGGTGACGGCGTGTCACGGATCGAGGTCGCGGTGCCCGCCGACGTCCCGCCGCTCCGCGACCGGCTGCACGATGCGGGCGTCGAGACGTTCGAGGCGGACGTGCGCTTCGCGATCCGCTATCTGATCGAGCACGGGATCAAGGGCGGCTGCGAGATCGACGGCGACGCGCGTCCGGGGCGCGGCGGCCTGACGTGGGTCTTCGACAATCCGGAGCTCGGGCCTGCCGAAGTCGACGTCACGCCCCGCGTGCTGTCGTTCGACATCGAAACGGACCCCAAGGGCGAGAAGCTCCTCGCGATCTCCCTGTTCGCCGCGGGCGGTGCGCTCGACGAGGTGCTGATCGTCGACGAAGCGAACCGCCCGATGCCCGAGCGCGCGGTCCGCTGCGCCGACGAGCGAGCGGCCCTCGACCTCTTTCGCGAGCGGGTGCACGCGTTCGACCCCGACGTGCTGACCGGGTGGAACACGATCGACTTCGACCTCACGGTGCTGAAGCGGATCGCGGAGCGGCTCGCCCATCCGCTCGATATCGGCCGCGAGCCGGGTCCGATCCGGTTGCGCAAGGCGGAGGGCTATTTCGGCAGCGGCCAGGCGTCGATCCCCGGCCGGCTCGCGCTCGACGGGATCGATCTGTTGCGCGGCGCGTTCGTGCGCATGGAGGACTACTCGCTCGACGCGGTGGCCCGCGACGTGCTCGGCGAAGGCAAGGCCGTGAAGGGCGATGCCCGGAACCGGATCGCTGAGATCATGCATCACTATGCGCACGATCTCGATGCGTTCGCCCTTTACGCGCGCACGGACGCGCGGCTCGCGTACCAGATCGTCGAGCGGCTCAGGCTCGTCGAGCTCGCGTTCGAGCGGAGCCGATTGACCGGCATGACGCCGGACCGGGTCGCTGCGAGCATCGCGTCGTTCGACTTTCTGTATCTCGGCGAGCTGTGGGGGCGGGGCTTCGTCGCCCCGACCGTGCTGTCCGGCGACTCGCGCGTGCACGCGGCGCAGCAGGGCGGCTACGTGCTCGAGCCGCGCACAGGATTGCACGAGAACGTCTGGGTGCTCGATTTCAAGAGCCTGTATCCGAGCATCATCCGCACGTTCAACATCGATCCGCTGTCGTACGTTCCCGAGCCCTCGCCGCGTGACGGCCTGATCGAGACGCCGGCCGCGTCGTTCCGCCGGGAGCCCGCGATCCTGCCGAGGATGCTCGACGAGCTCTTCCCGCGCCGAGACGCCGCGAAGCGGGCCGGCAACGACGTCGCTGCGAACGCGATCAAGATCCTGATGAATTCGTTCTACGGCGTGCTCGGGACGCCCGCGTGCCGATTCTCGAATCCCGCGCTCGCGAATGCGATCACCGGGATGGGCCGCGAGCTCCTGCTCTGGTCGAAGCGGTGGTTCGAGACGGCCGGCTTCGACGTGCTGTACGGCGATACGGACAGCCTCTTCGTGCTGTCCGGCAGCGCCGACGCGGAGCGCGCGTTCGAGCAGGGGCCGAAGCTCGCAGAGGCGCTGAACGTGGACCTCGCGCAGCACGTCGAGACGCGCTGGCGGGTCGAGAGTCGCCTCGAGATCCAGTTCGAGAAGCTGTACAGGAAGCTTTTCCTGCCGCACGCGCGGCACAGCGCGCGCGGCGCGAGCAAGCGTTATGCGGGGATGCTCTACCCCTCGGGCGACGTCGAGTTCGTCGGCATGGAGGTCGTGCGCCGCGACTGGACGCCGCTCGCGCGTGACGTGCAGCGCGAGCTCTATCGGCGTCTCTTCACCGGCGAGCCGGTCGATGCGTATCTGAAGGACGTCGTCGCGCGTGTGCGAAGCGGCGCTCTCGACGACGCCCTCGTCTACCGAAAGCAGCTCAGGAAGCGCGCGGACGAGTACACGCGCACGACGCCGCCGCACGTGGCAGCCGCGCGCAAGTCCGGAGCGTCGAAGCGCGGCGCGTTGATCAGCTACGTGATGACGACGGCGGGGGCGGAGCCGGTCGACGAGGTCCGCCATCCGGTCGATCGCGAGCATTACGTGCAGAAGCAGGTGAGGCCGGTAGCGGAGCCGGTCCTCGAGGTGCTCGGTCTCGACTTCGAGCGCGCGATCGGGGACGCGCGGCAGCTGGATCTGCTGTCGTGACGCGGAGCGTCGTCCGGCGGACCACGGACGCGCTTCCACATCGAATGCGCCGGAACGGTGCAGGCTCGCAAACGCGAGCTCGAAGCGGTGCTCGCTAACGCCGCTACGGGCTGCGTGCCATGCGCTGCCCGTCTTTCATGCCCCGATCCACGGACGACACCGCATCGACGGGCACACGCGTAGGCTCGGACTCGGCCGGCGCATCGGCGGGCAGCGTGACAGCGCGCGGTGTCTGCAACGGCTTGCGGCCCGCGATGATGAGTCCGGCGCCGCGGAGGTACGTCTCTTCGTGGAGATCCGACAGCAGGCCCCGCAGGATCTCGCGTCCCTCTTGCCACCGCGCCTCGAGCGCCGCGTTGTCGAAGTCTCGGGCCGGATCGAGGCCGGCACAACGCACGGCGAGGCGGTAGAACGGATAGAGCCAGCGGAGAGGACCGCGCTCCGGGCTCGCCCTGACGAACGTCATGATCGCGAGCCGCCCGCCGGGAGAGACGACATCGGTCGCTCGCCGCAGCGCGCGAGCGAGGTCGTAGACCGTTCCATAGCACCAGGCGGACAGGACGGCATCGACCGGCTCCTCGACGCCGCCGAGATCGACGGCGTCGCCGTGCACGAGCTCGACGTTGCGCCAGCCGTGGCGTGCTACGCGCCTCTCGGCCTGCGCGAGCATGCCCGCGGAGCAGTCGAGGCCGATGACGCGTCCGCGCGGTCCGACGGCCTTGACTAGCAGCGGGAAGTTGCGTCCCGTGCCGCACCCGACGTCGATGACGGTCTTGCCGTCGACGTTGCCGAGCAGCGCAACGACGCGCTCGCGGTACCGCTCGACGTCGAGCACCTTGTCGAACACGATGTCCATGAAGCGGTCGTAGTGCGTCGATGCCGCGTCGTACTTGCGGACCGCATCGGCGAGCTGCATTGCGTGATTCCCCCGCTCCCGATAGGCGACACGGGCCGAATGCAAGTTCCATACCTCGAACGCGCGCCGTCGCTGCCGTCGTCCGATCGCGACAATGTAGATGCAGCATTCACGCGCGCGCCCGTTCGAATCGAGAGGAGTTTCGAAGACGAAGGACACCCGCGATCGTGCCGACACGGCACGCTGTACTATGATCGACGGGCACTCGGGACGGAGGAGGGAAACCGCGATGCGGATAGTGCTCGGGCTTTGGCTGCTGCAAGCGTTCTCGGCGGGCTCGGCATGGCTCGTGCTGTCGGACGGAAGTCGAAACGAGATCCTCGTCTGGATCGCGCTGATGATGAGCGTCGGATTGCTCGCGGCCCTGTGGTTCTGGACGGCGCTTCGGGACCAGCGGCGCCTCGGCGAGGCTCGGCAGCTCGAGCTCATGGCGAGCAAGGCGGCGGCGCTGCAGGCGGATCTCGCGCGGCAGCGGGCAGCCGATAGCGCGAAGCTGCGCGCGTTGACGGAGAAGGTCGCGCGGCCGCAGCGCCGGCTGCTCACGGTGAGTCTCTTGGCCGGCGGCGCGCTGGGGCTTTGTGCCGCGCTGATCGTCTCGCAGCTCGTGACGCTTGGCCTGGTGGCCGCGGCTTTCGCAGCGGGCGGCGGCGCGGGCTATGTGCTGCGAGGCCGTGTGGCCCGCAGTGCCGCGTCCGCCGCCGACAGCCTGACGGTGACGCAGAGTCGGCCCGTGCGCACCATCGGGCGGGAACGCTTCTTTTTGCTTGGCCCTTCGAGGACCAAGGCGGCGTAGCTAGAGCGCCATGTCGAATCCGACGAGCACGTAGTGCTCTTTCGTCTGATGCCCGACGAACGGCGGGCCGCCGCGCTCGGTGTCGAGGAGGTCGGCGTTGATCTCGAAGACCGCCTTGATATTGCGCATGAAGTAGTACGATGCGTTGAAGGTCAGTGAATTGATGTCGATGCCCTCGTAGACCGTGCCGGTGCCGTCGAAGTCGTCGGCATCCGCGTAGTTGTAGAGCACCGAAAAGCTCCAGCGGTCGTTGCGCACGTAATCGACGCCTCCGAAGAGTCCGGTCCAATCGAAGTCGCGGCCAGGCGCGGCATCGAGAAAATCCTCCCACTCGTTCCACAAGAGTTGCGCGTACCAGTGCACGCGGCCGCTCGGCAGGCTTCCGGCGAAGTCGAGCCCGAGGATCGTCTTGTCCGTGTTTCTCGCCCCGCGCGCGGTGCCGGAGGTGCCCGCGGCGCTGCGCTGCTTGCCGACGAGGGCGAATACGCCGAGGTCGAACGGTCCGGCCGGAATGCCCACGCGGCCGAAAAGGCTCTTGCGATTGTCGTTGTCGAACATCGCGTCCGGACGGCGGAAGCCCGGGCTGTCGATGTCGAAGTTGTCGGTGATGCCGTTTCCGTTCACCGCGCCGACGGCGAGGTCGAAGTCGCCGACGCTCCGATCGAAGATGACGCCGCGATCATAGGTGATACCGGCGGCGCGGTACGCGTAGAAGTCCTGGAATGTCAGCCTCACCTCGCGCGGGAACATCAGATCGGACACTTGGAACTGGCCGAGCTGCATGCCGATGCCTGCCCCGAACAGGTCGGCGTGGCGGAACCACGCGTCCTCGATCACCGTCTCGCCGTTTGCGCCTTTCTCGGCGAAGATGCCGTAGAAGTAGTACGTGATGTTGTCCGACAACGGCGAGCTCGACAGCAGCTTGATCAGATAAGGCGCCTGGAAGTCGAAGTCGGCATCGTTGCCGGTGGGGCCGAGCGCGGGATCGACGTCCTCGCCGTCGCGGGCTTGCACGTACGCCTGCATGCGAACCGCGAACGGCGGCCGTTCGGGAAGCGCGAGGCGTTCGTCGCCGAGCTCGAGGGTATTCGAGGTCCGCCAGTTGGGCAGCCTGTAGTTCATGTCGGCGAAGGCCTGGCCGAACGCGTTGAGCCTCGGGAACGCATCGTGACAGACCGAGCATGAGAGGTTGTACCGCCGCGCGAACTCGGGCATCGACAGCGCGGCGTCGGAGAGGAGGAGCGTCGAGAGCACCGTCAACACGGCAATCGTGAACTTCGACCCGAGCATCTCGACCTCCGCGTTCTCAAGGGCCTCTCGGTCATACGCTAACAGGGCGCCGCGCGACGGCTCATGCGGGAATACACGTATCTGCCGGCCGCGAGGTGTCGTCGATCGCCACGTCTCCAGCGGGCCGCGCCGTGGGTCGTGGCCGTGCGTTCGAGGGGAGCCGCGGTGGCCGATTCGCGGATCAGATGCGGCGCCGGCTGACGGCGGCGAGCCAGATCACGCCTGCTGCCGCAGCGGCGAGCGCGGGCGCCATCGCGTACTGCACCGCGTCCCAGCCGAATGCGTCGAGCAGCGCGCCCGAGCCGAACGATCCGACCGCGACGAACGCGAACACGAGGAAATCGTTGAGTCCCTGCACCTTCGCCTGCTCGGCCGGCGTGTGCGCGGTCCCGAGCAGGCTCGTCGCGCCGATGAACGAGAAGTTCCAGCCGATGCCGAGCGCGATCAGCGCGGCGTAGAAGTGATGCAGGTCGACGCCGGTGAGCGCGATCGCGCCGCAGACCGCGATCAAGCCGAGACCGACGCCGATGACCGGAAGGTGCCCGAAGCGCGCGATCAGGCCGCCCGTGAAAAAGGCGGGCGCGAACATCGCGACGATGTGCCACCGGACGACGTCCGCGGCATGACCCGACGTGAAGCCGTGACCGAGCATCGCGAGCGGCGTCGACGTCATGACGAGGCTCATCGCCGAGAACCCCACCATGCCGCAGAGCGCGGCGACGATGAACACGGGCTGGCGCGCGATGACCGGAAGCGGTCTCCCTGACGCGCGGCCGCCGGCCGTCAGGGCAGGGCGCGGAATGTCGAGAAACAGGAGCCCGAGCGCGCCGACCACGTTGAGCCCGATGCATGCAAGATAGGCGTTTGCGTACGCGGTCGCGGCAGGGGCGTCGGAGGTGAGGCGCACGATCTCGGGGCCGATCAGCGCGCTCAACAAGCCGCCCGCGAATACCCACGAGATTGCTTTCGGCTTGAAAGCGTCGGACGCGGTGTCCGCGGCCGCGAAGCGGTAGAAGCCGTGAAACGCCTGATAGATGCCGATCGCGACGGCGCCCCCGGCGAGCATCCCGAAGCTGCCCGCGTGCAGCGCGGCCGCGCAGAGCGCCGCGCCGACGGTGCCCGCGAGGGTGCCGACGAGGAAGCCCGTCCGCCGTCCGAATCGGCCCATGAGCATCGACGCGCCCGGCGCCGTGAACATCGACGCGAGCACGACCATCGATACGGGGAGCGTCGCGAGGGCCTTGTTCTCGGCGAGGAGCGCGCCGGCGAGCCCGGCGACGATGATGTTGACGGCAAGCTGCGAGCCGAGCACCGCGTTCGCGAACACGAGCACGGCGACGTTGCGTTTCGCGCGGCGGTCGGACAACGAAACGACGGCGTTTGGGGCGGAAGCGGCCATTCCGGCAATCCTCTCGGATGCGGCTGCTGCCGCGCCGAGACTCGGGAACGGCGGGATGTTAAGGCATCCCGGCGGGCTTCGCTCGCTCCGCGCCCGGACGGTCACGCGCGAACGCCGGTACGCTCGGCCGCGACGATCGAATGCGCCTGGACGTCGCTACTGCGGGCTGAGATTCGACGGCTCTTGCGGCGGGTCCGCATTCCGAGAGCCCGGGGCCGCATCGGGCGGCGCGGGCTCTCGATCCGGAGACTCGGGCTCAGCAAGCGACGGCTCGATCGCCGACCCTTCCGAGTCCGTCGGCTCCGCATCCTCCTCGACCGTCGGGCCGGGCTCCGCCGCGGCGACCCGGGTCGGCACGAGCAGCCCGTCGACGACGTGCACGCGCAAATTGCCGCGCTCGATGTCCGCGTCGACGACCGAAGCCTCGCCGACCGTGAACTCGTCGCCGTCGACGTCGACGCTCACGGTGCCGCCGTCGATCGTCAGCGCCTCCGGGATGTTGCGCGCGAGCTCGCGGTCGAGATCGTCGGCGACGATATGCGCGCGGAGGACCCGTACGAGCTCGGAGCGGTTCTCGGGCGCGAGCAGCTCTTCGCGTGTCAGGCCCGACATCGACTCGAACGCTTCGTTCGTCGGCGCAAAGACCGTGTACGGCGTCGAGCCGGTCAGCGCGTCGGCGAGGCCGGCCGCCTTCACGGCCGCGACGAAGGTCGTAAGCTCGGCGTGCTCTGCGGCGATCTCGTCGAGCCATTCGGGGTTCGATGGGGCGCGCCGTGCCTCGAGCCGTGTGTCCTCGTCGAATCGTTGTTCCTGGTCCGACCGTTGCTCCTCGCTCGACTGCGTGTCGGCGCTCGCAAGGCTCTGCTCGATCGCTGCCGGCACCTCGCCTCCGGAGGCCGCCGCAATGCGCGCCTCGATTTCGGCCGCGCGATTGAGCCGGTCGATCGGCCAGAAGCGCAGCGCGTTCGCGTCGATCTGCGCCATCAGACCGCCTTCGGTCAGGCGGAACACGCGGATGCCGCCGATGAACTGCTCCTCCGCCGCGACGCCTTCCGATCCCGCGGCCGCCTGTGCCGCGAGCGCGCCGTCCCATTGACCGGAGACGAAGCGCGTGTAGGTGTCCTCGTCCTCGAAAAGCATGATCAGCTGGTAGTTCTCGAAGCCCGCGCCGAGCCCGATGCCGCCAGCGCCGAGCCTCATGAACGTCACGTCGCTGCCGTCGCTCTTGCGGGCGACGCCGGTGCCGCCCGCGCCCGTCAGGATCAAGCCTCCCTTCGTCGTATCGAAGACGGCGTGGCCGTAGGCTCGACGGAGCAACGACGCGGCGGATTCGTTCCGCTCGAGCAGTCGCTCGAGCGCGGCGTCGGCTTTGCGAAGCAGCTCGCTGCGCCGCTCCGCAAGAATCAGGTCGTCGTTCGCATGGGCGGCGTCCCGGCCGGCCGAAGCGTCGCGTCGAGCGTCTTGCGCGTGCGCCGCGCCGATTCCGAATACCGCGGTTGCGAGCGCCGTGCATAGCGCGATCTCGAGTCTCATCATTATCCCTCCGCGTTGCCGGTTGCCGCTTCGCGATGACGCAAGGGTCGTGCCATCCGGTGGCCGACGCGGGACGGTAGCAATACCGGGAACGCTGCCCGGACGGAGCCTCGGAGGGTCGTCCCGATGTGCCGTTGGGCGGGAGTGCCGCGCCGGCCGGGACTTTCCCGGGGACGACCTCGCTACCGTCGTGCTTCGATCAGGCGGCGAAGGGACTCGACGCGCCGGCGATTCGTGCCCAAGTCGTGGTAGCCGATCCGCGAGCACGAGCGCACGTGGAGCACCTCGCCGTCGAAGTAGAGCTCGACGTCGTCGACGAAGCGTAGCAGCCGCGTGCGGAACTCCGCATGCAGGTAGTTCGCTTCTTCACGGACGATCCTGACGCGCGGCAGGGCGGCGAGCACCCGCCGTGCGTCGTCGATCGTGCCGCGCAGCGGCTCGATGTAGTGCGTCGCATCGGCGGGATCGGCCTGCGAAGAGACACAGTTCGGCGTCGGCTTGCACGGCGCGAGGCGTCCGTCGCGGACGTCGAGGTCGTTCGGTCGCGAAGAGAAAAACATGCTTTCGTCCTCAACCGAGCTCGTGCGGACCGGTCAACGGCACGTACGATTCGCGCACGCGGCCGGCATCGGGCGGCGACGTCGTCTGCCGCTCGATCGTGCGCCGCACGCGCGGCGGCTCGGGGCCCACGTGCAGCGCTCGGATGCGCTCGCCGACCGCGGCGTCTTCCTGCGTCGCGCGTTGATGCATCCGCACGTATTCGAGCCACGTCGGCGCCTGGAAGCGCTCGATCCAGATCTCGGGGTCGGCGAGATCGCGCAGCAGCGACCAGCGTTGTGCGCCGTCACGCCGCCTGATCCTGCGCCGCTCGTTCATCAGGCGGAGGAACTCCATGACGTTCTGCTCGCGAATGCGGTACTCGACCGACACGACGATCGGTCCGCTGCGCGGCTGGATCTCGAGCTTCACGGCGGGCTCCTGCCAGCGCGCGAGCGGATCGAGATTCAGCGTGTCCGTTTGCTTGAGCGCGAATCGCCGGCCGATCGCGATGCCGGCGAGCATCACGAGCGCCGACGATGCGAGCGCGACGGAGAGGCCGAAGCGCTCCGTCGTCAAGCCCCACAGCCAGCTGCCGAGCGCGATGCCGCCGAACGTCACGACCTGATACTGCGACAGCGCACGGCCCACGACCCAGCGCGGCGCCGACGTTTGCACGGTCGCATTGAACGTCGAGAGCGCGAGCACCCACGCGGCGCCGCAGAGGAGCATCGCGGGTATCGTCGCGAGGAGCCAGCGGGAGAGCGCGGCGAGCACGGACGCGGCGCCGAACACGAGGAGCGCGATGCGCACGATCGATTCGTTGCTGAGCGACAGGCGCAGCCGATGCGACGAGAAGGCGCCGCCGACCGCGCCGATCCCGAACGCACCGAGCAGCACGCCGTACGTGACCGGGCCGCCGCCGATCAGGTCACGGGCGACGAGCGGCATCAGCGCCGTGACCGCGCTCGCGCCGAGGCCGAATACGAAGCCGCGCAGGAGCGTCGCGCCGATGTTCGGCGACATCGCGACGTAGCGGATGCCGGCCTGAACCGCGGTCCAGAGCGGCTCGCGGGGCAGGAGCCGCGGCTCGCTCTTCGGCCGCCAGCGAACGAGCACGCCGATGATGCCCAAGTACGTGAACGCGTTGATCGAGAACGCGACGGCCGCGCCGAAGGCCGCGACGATGAAACCGCCGAGCGCCGGGCCGACGCTGCGGGCGACGTTGAAGCCCATGCTGTTCATCGCGACGGCCGTCGGCAGATCCTCGCGCGGCACCATCATGCCGACCGACGACTGCCACGCGGGCGCGTTGAACGCCTGCCCGCAGCCGATCAGGAACGTGAGAAGCAGCAGCAGCCACGGCGTGATCAGGCCGAGGAAGGCGCCTCCGGCGAGCGCGATCGACACGAGCAGCATGAAGATCTGCGACGCGAGCATCATGCGTCGCCGGTCGAAGTTGTCGGCGAGCGCGCCCGCGACGAGCGCGAACAGCACGATCGGCAGCGTCGTCGACGTCTGCACGAGCGTGACCATCTCGGGCGATGCCGCGAGCTGCAGCATCAGCCACGATGCTCCGACCGTCTGGATCAGCCCGCCGAACTGCGAGACGACGTTCGCGAGCCAGACGTTGCGGAAGACGGGATGGCGGAAAGGGGAGAGCGCCGAAGAGCGCGGCGCGCGGGCCGCGCTCTTCGGCGTTTCGGTGGATGCGGAGGCGCGGCCCTCGATCGAGGGCCGCTGATCGGTCGCTTCGATCGCTTACTCTGCGACCGGCTCGAGGCGAACGATGTCGCTCGGCTGGCCGTACTGGTTGTCGGTCACGATGTACAGGAATCCGTCCGGTCCGACACGGACGTCGCGGATTCGATACTCGCCGACGAGCAGCGGCTCCCGGCCCGTGACGATCTCGCCGTTCAGCGACAGACGGACGAGCCGGCGGTAGTTCGCGGACATGCCGCCGACGAACGCGTTGCCGACCCAGTTCGGGAACTGGTCGCCCTGATAGAACGCGAGCCCCGAGATGCCGATCGACGGCACCCAGAACGCCGCAGGCTGCTCCATGCCCTCCTTCTCGCGGCCGCGGTGCAGCATCGTTCCGGTCGTGTAGTTCATGCCGTAGCCGATCACGGGCCAGCCGTAATTCGCGCCCGGGCGAATCACGTTCAGCTCGTCACCGCCTTGCGGTCCATGCTCGTTCGCCCAGAGCACGCCCGTCTGCGGATGGAACGCGAGCCCCTGCGGGTTCCTGTGGCCGTAGCTCCAGATCTCCGGAAGCGCGTCGTCGCGGCCGACGAACGGGTTGTCGTTCGGAACGCTGCCGTCGTCGTTCAAGCGGAGGATCTTGCCCTTGTGGCTACGCAGGTCCTGCGCCGGATGATCCTCGACGTTCTCCATGAAGCCGTTCGCGACGAAGCCTTCCATACGGTCGCCGACCGTCAGGAAGAGGTGTCCCTCGTTGTCGAACGCCATGCGGCCGCCGAAGTGGCCCGGACGATCGTTCCAGGCCTCGGCGACGAAGATCTCCTCGACGTCCTCGAGCCGATCGTTGACGAGGCGAGCGCGGCTCACGGCCGTCGTGCCCTGATTGCCTTCGCCGGCCTTCGCGTAGCTCAGGTAAATGAGCTGGTTCGATTCGAAGTCGGGGTGTAGCACGACGTCGTGCAGGCCGCCCTGGCCCTGCGCGCGGACGGGCGGGACGCCCGGGATCGGGTCGGACACCTGACCGTTGCGCACGATGCGCAGGTTTCCGCCGCGCTCGGTGACGAGCATGTCGCCGTTCGGCAACCACGCGATGCTCCACGGGTTGCGGAAGCCCTGGGCGACGGTGACGACGCGGAACTGGTGGCCCGGCGGGCCGGGTGGCTGAGCGTCAGCGATCGTGCCGAGCGCCAGCGCGGCGGCTGCGGCGACAGCCGCGACGACGCGCTTCGGCGTCGAGCGGAGCGCAGAGACGTGAGTCCGTGGTGTTCTTGTCATGGATGATCCTCTCGGTCTGCAAGGGCCGGCGATGAGCGGACCGGCCGATTCGGCGAGTTTACGCGAATTTCCCCGCCGACGGTCGGCCCCGGCGAGCGCGCCCGCGAGGCCTCCTCTCGCCGTCCCGCGCGTTGACCGAGCGCGGCTCCTTTATATACGTTGACATTCCGTGCCTCGCGAGCGGGGGTCTCCCGGCCCGTCGAGGCCGGGCCTATAAGACGTCTACAACAACGAGGGGAACAACGATGAGTCAGGCACGACTGGTCGCCGGCTTGCTCGCTGCGGCGACGGCCTTCGGCGGAATCGCGGCGCTCGCGCAAGAGCCCGCGGAGAACATGAGCTTCTTCGTCACGAGCCGCAATCCGGGCAACGGCGGAAATCTCGGCGGCCTCGAAGGGGCCGATGCGCACTGCCAGGCCTTGGCCGAGGCGGTCGGTGCTGGCGGGAAGACGTGGCGCGCGTACTTGAGCACGAGCCGGGAGAATGCGCGCGACCGCATCGGCAGCGGGCCGTGGTACAACGCGAAAGGCGTGCTGATCGCGGAGAACGTCGAGCAGTTGCATGGCGACAATAACCTCAACGCCGAGACGGCGTTGAACGAGCGCGGCGAGGCGCCGAACTATCTCGTCGGCGATCCCCCCGCACCGGCCGCGCAGCCTCTGCAGCACGACATCCTGACCGGCACGAACGAGGACGGCACGGCGCACGAGCTGACCTGCAACGACTGGACGGACGGCACGGACGACGCCCAGGCGATGCTCGGCCACGCCGATCGGCTCGGCCGCAATCCCGGTGTGAACTCGTGGAACGCCATCCACCCGTCGCAGGGCTGCTCGATGCAGGCCCTCGAAAGGACGGGCGGCGCGGGCATGTTCTACTGCTTCGCGATCGACTGAGCGCTCCCCGGCACGCAGTCGCAGCGAGCCCCCGAGGCGGCCGGTCTCGGGGGCTCGTTCGTTTCGGCGCAGTTGCAGCGTGACCGTCCCGCGGTTTACCGTGGCGCGGCCGCCCGGCCGTGCCTGGCCGCTTGAAGAGTGCTGCGTCATATGGCCGAAAGCTTCGATCTGACCAACGGCTTCAATGTCCTCAGGATCGTCTGTGGGTTCTTTTTCATCCCGCACCTGTTCGTGAAGTTCAAGAACCAGGACTTCGTCAAAGGCTTCATGGCGAAGGTCGGCTTGAATCCGCCTGTCGCATGGCTCTATGCGGCATTCGCGATCGAGATCGTCGTGACGATCGGACTCGTGCTCGACGTCTTCACGGTGTTCGCCGCGCTGCTCGCGGCGATATTCCTGCTCGTCGCCGCATGGGCGAGCTGGCGCTTCTCCGAAGGCAAGTGGATGTGGAACTTCGGCGGCGCGGAATATCCGCTCTTCTGGGCGCTCTGCTGCTTCGTGGTGGCCATCGAAGCCGCGTGACGCGGACCGAAGACGAAGCGCGTCGATGACGTTCGACCGTGAGCGCCTTGCTTCGTGCATCAGGCGGCTGCGGCAGTGGGCTTCGACTCGCGAGCGTGTGCTCGCGCCGTTGCGGGCGAGGTGGGGCAAGGCCGGCGACAGCAATGGTGTGCTGGCCGCTCGATACTTCGAGCTCACTCGGAATCTCCACGCCCTCCTGGTCGACGACAGAACCTGGGTGGATCTCGAGTTTCCGAAGATCTTTGCGGATATCGACACGACCGTCACACCGGTCATTGACGCGTCCGAGCGAGCGCGCTCTGGTGCTCGTCACGACTCACGACGTCGAGCTTCAGGCCCTCCTGTCGGACCGTTTCGAGCTGTTTCACTTCCGTGAGGATCCGGACATCGAATCGATGTTCGACTACCGGCTGAGGCCGGGGGCGACGACCGCGCGAAATGCGATACGCTTGCTCGAACGGTTCGGATTCCCGGCCCCGATCGTGGCGAGCGCGCTGCGCTACGCGGGCGAGCTCGATGCCGGCGCGGAGGCGGGACTCGGCAGTGTGCCCGGAACGATTTCCGACCCATCCCGAAGTCGGGACGCCGCCGCTCGCGAGCGGGACGGTACCCCGGCGAGCGGGTAGCGCGCGCAGAAGAAGCGCTTTTCGATTCAATCATTTATGTCCGGCATGGACGCTGGCACGCTCGTTGCGTTACGCCGTGCATGGACATCCCGAGACCTGACCGAAAGAGGAAGAAGCGGATCCGCCAAGCGCTCTTCACCGGCGTCGGTGTCGTGCTCCTCGCGGCGCTCACGGTCGGCGTCAGCCGGCTCGAGCCGGCAGCGCCGCGCGTCGACGGGGCATCGCTCTGGTTCGGCGACGTGAAGCGCGGTGAGATGCTGCGGCAGGTGCGCGGCCCCGGTGTGCTCGCGCCGCGGGAGATCCGCTGGATCGCCGCGCAGACCGATGGCCGGGTCGAGCGCATCCTGGTGAGGCCAGGCACGGCAGTCGAGCCGGATACGGTGCTCGTCGAGCTGTCGAATCCCGACCTGCTGCGCCAGGCCGAGGAGGCGCGCTACCAGCTCGAGGCTGCGAAGGCCGAGCTCGCGGAGATGGAGCTGCGCCTGAAAAGCCAGGAGCTCGATCAGCGCTCGCAGCTCGCCGTCGCACAGACGGAGTACGAGAGCGCGCGGCTCCAGGCGGAGGCGAACAAGCAGCTGGTCGATGAGGGCGTGGTGTCGTCGATCGAATACCAGCGCTCCGAGCTCCTCGCACGTCAACAGAAGATTCGCATGGACATCGAGCGGGAGCGCCTCGAGCAGTTCGCGGCGTCGATGGCCGCGCAGCTCGCCGCGCAGCGTGCGCGCTTCGACCAGGTGAAGAACGCGTACGAGCGCCGCCTCGAGCTCGTCGACTCCTTGCAAGTGCGCGCCGGCATCGCAGGCGTGCTCCAGGAAGTGCAGGTCGAGGAGGGACAGCGCATCGCGCTCGGCACGAACATCGCGCGGGTCGCGCGGCCCGACGATCTGCAGGCCGAGTTGCAGATCCCGGAGACGCAGGCGCGCGACGTGCAGATCGGCCAGCTCGTGCACGTGGATACGCGCAACGGCGTCGTCGACGGGCGCGTGATCCGGATCGACCCTGCCGCGCGTAACGGTACCGTGCAGGTGGACGTCGAGCTTTTGGGGGAGCTTCCCCGCGGCGCGCGGCCCCAGCTTTCGGTCGACGGCACGATCGAGATCGAACGGCTCGAGGACGTCGTTTACACGGGCCGCCCCGTCTACGGCCAGCCGAACTCCACGATCAGTCTCTTCAAGCTCGTCGAGGACGGGCGCTACGCGGTTCGTGTGCCGGTCGAGATCGGCCGTACGTCGGTGAACCAGGTCGAGGTCGTGCAGGGCCTCGTGCCGGGCGATCGCGTCGTCCTCTCGGATACGAGCGCCTACGATGGCTACGACAGAATTCGTATCGATTGAACCCAAGGAGCAGTCCGTTGGAGCGTCAGGAAAGTTTCGAGCAGAGCACCGCCATGGCACGCGCGGCGGAGCAGGCCGGGGTACGACAGGCGACGACGGAGGCGGCGCAGCCGCTGATCAAGCTCGAGGACCTGTCGAAGGTTTTCTATGCGGACGAGATCGAGACGCATGCGCTCTCCGGCGTGCACTTCGACATTTACGAAGGCGACTATGTGTCGATCGAGGGCCCATCCGGATGCGGCAAATCGACGCTCTTGTCGATCCTCGGGCTTCTCGATACGCCGAGCGGCGGACGATACTGGCTGAACGGCACGCCCGTCGAGGAGCTCGACCATTCGCAGCGGGCGAAGATCAGGAACCGCGAGATCGGCTTCATATTCCAGGCGTTCAACCTGATCGGCGACCTCACGGTGTTCGAGAACGTCGAGCTGCCGTTGACGTATCGCACGGGCTTGAGCAAGCAGGAGCGCAAGAAGCGCGTGCTCGAGGCGCTCGAGCGCGTGCGCATGGCGCATCGCCTGCGGCATTATCCGTCGCAGCTCTCGGGCGGCCAGCAGCAGCGCGTCGCGGTCGCGCGCGCGCTGGTCGGCAAGCCGTCGATCCTGCTGGCCGACGAGCCGACCGGTAACCTCGACTCGAAGAATGGTCAGGCCGTGATGGCGCTCCTTTCCGAGCTCCATGCCGACGGCGCGACGATCTGCATGGTCACGCACGACCCGCGCTACGCCGACTACGCGGAGCGGAAGATTCATATGTTCGACGGACGCATCGTCGACGAGGAAACGCTCCACCGCCTCCGCGAGGAAGAGGATCGGCAGATCGCAGAGCAGGCACGCAGCGGCCGGCGGCAAGCGTGATACGCCGCGTCGCCGCCTGCGTCGGCGGCGACGTCGCGCACCCGTGTCGGGCGTGGTCGAAGCGCCGGCACTCTCCGTCGTGATCGTGCTGACGTTGGCGCTTGGCGCCGGCGTCAACGTCGCGGCTTAGCCGCTGCTCGAACGATTGCGAGCGTGGATCCGCTCCGCCGCGCCGCTCGAGCGAGCGCGGCCTCCGCCGCAACTGCCGCCCCTCGTCGTCGCGGCGGCGGCCGCGTATCTCTCCCTGTAGCCGGCACTCCGAGTCAAGCCTTCCGTCGTGTTGCGCGAGGAATAGTCGGTCTCCTGCGGCTGTCTTCCGCCCAATGTCGTCTTGTACGTCATCATGACATGAGGCATATACTTTGGGCATCGACCGGGGGGAGGGACAACAACGAACGGTCGGCCTCGTAGAAGCGCGGGGGGAACGCGAAGGTCGCGTACGTATCCATCCGGCCCTGCACGTACGTTTCAGGGACGAAGCAAGTCTGCAGATGCCATCGACTGACGCTTCGAATCCATATCGCCGAGGAGAGCTTATGAAACGCGTGCGTGTCGCCATGGGTGCGGCGGAACTGTCGTTCGCGCCGCTGTCGCTTGCGATCATCGGCCTTTGCATGCCCGCCGGCGCGGGAGCACAGAATGCAGGGGCACAGGAGGAGGTCATCGTCACCGGTTCGCGCATCGTCCGGCGCGATTTCGAAGCCAACAGTCCGATCCTGACCGTCGACGAATCGGCGTTCGACGACACGATGTCGATCGGCATCGAGACGGTGATGAACCAGCTGCCGCAGTTCGTGCCCGCGGTCACGCCGTTCGTCACGACCGACGTGCAGGCGAGCGCGACGAACACGCCGGGCGCGAGCACGTTGAGCCTGCGCGGGCTCGGCGCGAACCGCAACCTCGTGCTGATCGACGGCCGGCGCGGCATGCCGGTCAACGCGCTCGGCGCAGTCAGCATCAATTCGATCCCGTCCGCCGCGGTCGCGCGGGTCGAGACGATCACGGGCGGCGCGTCGTCGGTCTACGGCGCGGACGCGATGGCCGGCGTCGTGAACTTCATCCTGAAGAAGGACTACGAAGGCGTCGATTTCGACGTGCGCTATGGCCAGACGCTCGAAGGCGACGGCGAGGAGCTGCGCCTCTCGGGCGTGTACGGCGCGAACTTCGACGACAACCGCGGGAACATCCTGATGGGCGTCGAGTACTCGACGAGAGGGCGCGTGCGTTCCCGCGACCGCGACTGGCAGCGCTCGATCTGGGAGGACCCGTCGGTGGGTGCGTCGTTCTTCGCGCCGACGGTGCCCGCGTACGTCGTCGAGGGAGGCAACGCGCCGAGCCAGGACGTCGCGAACGCGATCTTCGACGACTGCAGGACCGACAACATCAGCGTCGCGACGGGCCAGCAGTTCCTGCTGAACCTCGAGCCGACGGATCCGTCCCGTGCCGGCACGATCTGGAAGTTCACCGCGGACGGGGCGTGCCGCTATAACGGTCCTTTCGAATCGGACGTGATGCTGCGGAAGTATCGTGTCGACAACGAGCAGCCGCGGCCGCCGAACTCGCCCCACGGTCAGCTCGTCGAGATCGACACGACCGGCATGATGCAGATCCCGCTCGACCGGATCGCGCTCTTCGGGAGCGGCCGGCTCGCGATCACGGACAACCTCTCAGCGATCCTGCAGGTCAATTTCAGCGAGGACGAGACGGATACGCAGCTCGGCGACAACTATCTCGGCTCCTTCTGGGGTGCGTACGTGCCGCACGGCGACGAGATCTATGCGCCGTCCGTCGACGCGGAAGGCAACACGCTGCCGGCGTATCTGCCCGGCGGGCTCTACGGGCTCAACTGCCCGCCGGTCGGCGGCTGCACGCTCTCGGAGGTCTGGCCGACGCCGCCCGAGCTCACGCAGCTCCTCGACAGCCGGCCGAACCCGAATGCGCCGTGGGCGATGTCGAGCTTCACGACGTACGCGGGCAAGCGCACGACGTTGAACGACGTGCAGACCTATCAGTTCCTCGTCGGCTTCGAAGGTGAAATGCCGGACAGGGATTGGACGTGGGAAGCGTACGTGTCGCACGGCTCGACCGACGTTTCGACGCTCTTCGGCGGCGTCATCGCGATCGAGCGCTTCCGATACCTGGTCAACCTTCCGAACTACGGTCGCGGGGCGTTCTTCCAGGGCAACACGTTCAGCGCCGCGCGCATCGCGGGCGGCACGCTGCGCTGCGAAACGGGGCTCCCGATCGTCGAGAGCTTCACGCCGTCGCAGGACTGTATCGACGCGATCATCGCGGACCTGCAGAGCACGGCCGAGATGGAGCAGACGATCGCGGAGTTCAACCTGCAGGGCAGGCTCGCGGACCTGCCGGCGGGCGAGGCCCGTTTCGCGGCAGGCGTCTCGTATCGCGAGAACTCGTACTTCTTCAACGCCGATCCGCTCGCGAGTCAGACGTCGTTCCTCGACGGCGCCGTCGGCATCTTCCCGGGCGGCAACTCGCGAGGCGAGACGTCGGTGCGCGAGATCTACGGCGAGCTGCTCCTGCCCGCCGTATCCGATGTCCGCTTCGTCGACGAGCTGACCTTCGAGCTCGGCTACCGCTACTCCGACCACGACCCGAGCGACTCCGTCGAGACCTACAAGGTCCTCTTCGACTGGCGCGTGAACGACCGGCTTCGGCTTCGCGGCGGACGCAACGTCGCGAACCGCGCGCCGAACATCGGCGAGCTGTTCGAGACGCGTACGCAAGTCGTCGGCGCCGGCGCCAGCGTGCTCGGCGATCCGTGCAATCCAGGCAACATCTCGGGCGGGAACCTGAGCGCGAATCCGGCCTTGAATCCGAATGCCGCACGGGTCCGCGCGATGTGCGAGGCGCAGATGGGCGTGACCGGCGCCGCGGCGTACTACGCGCCCGGCAACGTTCCGGGTGCGAGCACGATCGGGAACCGGACCGGCAACCCCAACCTGCATTCCGAGAAGGGTGAGACGATCACGATCGGGGCGGTGCTCCGGATCGGCGAGCGAACGTCGTTGTCGATCGACGCGTACGAGATCCGGATTACCGATTACATCTCGGCGCAGCTCGGCGAGGCGGTGTTCCGCGAGTGCTACGACCCGGCGCACAACCCCACGTACGATCCGTTTACGCCGGCGTGCCGACAGATCCTGCGTGATCCGGTGAACGGGCAGATCGCGGCCGTCGACGTCACGTACTCGAACAACCCGTCCGTCGAGACGAGCGGTATCGATCTGCAGCTCGATTGGCGGACGGACCTCGGGCCGGGTTCGTTCTCGCTGAGCTTCCTCGCGACTTATCTCGACAGCATGAAGACGAAGCTCAATCCGACGAGCGACTGGACCGAGTGGAAGGGGACGTTCGGACCGGCGGGCCTCTCCGGTGTCAACGCGGGCTCGTTCGACTATCGCACGTTCACGACGGCGAGCTACCTGCAGGGCAACTGGAACGTGTCGCTCAGGTGGCGGCATCTGCCGAGCATCGAGCCGTCCGCGATCGTGTCGAACCCGAACACGTCGATCATCGCGACGCCGTCGTACAACATCTTCGATCTGTCCGCGGGCTTCGTGTTCCGGGACGACTGGCGGCTGCGTTTCGGCATCGACAACCTGTTCGACAAGGACCCGGTGTTCACGAACGCGACGCGCTACACGCGCGGCACGACGACGAACGGCGGATTCTACGACGTTCTCGGACGACGAGCGTACGTCGGGATCGAGCTGAGCTTTTAGAGGCCCGGGCGCGCGAGGTCGCGGGGCGGACGGCGCCGGACCTCGCGCGTCTCGCTCGATCCCCGATGTGTCGGCGGGCCGCGCGCGTGCGAACGAGAGGCTCGCCGTCGTCGCTCGGTCATGCGTCCGGTGCAAGATCGGGAAGATCGTTGCGACGGTCCGGCACGCGGTTTGCACACCAGAAAAGGTCTCGGCTCCGCTTCGAGAAGGAGAGAGCGTCATGGCAACCG
>CAZKNH010000046.1:0-27467 GCA_964553875.1 uncultured Gammaproteobacteria bacterium
CCCAGGCCGCCGCCTGCAGCGTGTTCGCGACCATGTTGCGGTGCGTCAGCATCGCCCCCTTCGCGACGCCGGTGGTCCCGCCCGTGTACTGCAGAAACGCGAGATCCTTGCCTTCGAGCTCGGGCCGCTCGAAGTCGTGCCATTCGCCCTCGGCGAGCGCATCCCGGAACTCGATCGCGTCGGGAATGTTCCAGCGCGGCACGAGCTTCTTCACGTGCTTCACGACGAAGTTCGTCGCGACACGCTCGACGAACGCAAAGAGATCGCCGACCCGGGTCACGACGACCCGCTCGATCGCCGAATGCGGCAGCGCCTTCATCACCGTGTGCGCGTAGTTCTCGAGCACGACGATCACGCGCGCTCCGCTGTCCGCCAATTGATGCTCGAGCTCGCGCACCGTGTAGAGCGGATTCACGTTGACGACGACCATGCCGGCGCGAAGCACGCCGAAGACCGTGACCGCCGTCTGCAGCAGGTTCGGCATCATGACCGCGACGCGATCGCCGCGCTTGAGCCCCGGCACCGCCTGCAGGTACGCCGCGAACGCGCGGCTCAGCCGCTCGACGTCGCCGAACGTCAGCGTCGTCCCGCGATTCGTGAACGCGGGCCGCTCGCGGTAGCGCTCGAAGGCGTTCTCGAGGAGCGCAGCGAGCGACGGGTACTTGTCCGCGTCGATTTCGGCGGGCACGCCTTTCGGATAGGCGTCGAGCCAGGGCTTATTCCGCATGCAAACGTCCTCGGGATCTCGGATGCACGGCGCGCCGCCGCGTGGCGCACGGGCATCGACGGGCGGGGGAGAGCATGCCGAAAGTCGCGCGCGGTCTCAATCTGTCGCAGCCGGCTCGAGCACGCCGTCGAGGACGCTCAGACGACGCGGCGGAGGTCTTCGCCCGCGAGGAACGCGGCGACATTCTCGGCGATCTGGTCGAGCGCGCGTTGCCTCGCCTCGACGGCGGCCCAGGCGACGTGCGGCGTGACGATCAGGTTCGGGATGTCAGGCGCGAGGAGCGGCTGGTCGTGGTCCGGCGGCTCGGCCGGCAACACGTCGATTCCGGCGCCGCCGAGGCGTCCTGCCCGCAGCGCGTCCGCGAGCGCCGCGTTGTCGACGAGCGCGCCGCGGGCCGTGTTGATCAGCACCGCGTCGCGCTTCATCCGCGCGAGCTCCGGCGCGCCGATCATGTGACGGGTCTCGTCGTTGAGCGGGCAGTGCAGCGACAGCACGTCCGCTTCGGCGAGAACCTGCGCGAACGGCGCCCGATCGGCCGGGATCTCGTCGGCGCTCGCTTTCGGCCGCGCGGAGACGAGCACGCGCATGCCGAAGGCTCTGGCGACGTCCGCGACGGAGCGGCCGAGCGTGCCGTAGCCGACGATCCCGAACGTGCGACCCGCGAGCTCGCGGATCGGATAGTCGAAGAGCGCGAAGCTGCGGCTCCTGCTCCAGCTGCCCGAGCGGCTCAGCCGATCGTACGCGACGATGTTCTGCGTCAGGGCCAGCACGAGGGCGAAGACATGCTGCACGACCGAGCTCGTGCAGTACCCTCGGCTATTCGCGACCGCGATGCCGGCTTGCCTCGCCGCGGCCGTATCGACGTTGTCCGTCCCCGTGGCCGACAATACGATCAGACGAAGGTCGCGGGCCGCCGCGATCGTCCCGGCCGACAGCCGCGCCTTATTGACGATCGCGACCTCGCAGCCGGCGAGCCGGGCCGGGATCTCCTCTTCGGTCGAGTACGCGAAATAGGTGACGTCGAGCAGGCGATCCAGCGCGCCGGTGTCGATCCCGGGGCCGAGCGTCGCGAAATCGAGAAACGCAGCCTTCGGCTTTCCCCCCATGCGCGAAGCTTACACCAGCGGCCGCCCGATGGACTTTGGAGGAATCGTGCAGCCTGAGCGAATGCGGCGATGACGCCCGACAAGCCTGACGCACCGTTCTGGGAAACCAAGCCGTTGTCGGCGATGACCGACGACGAGTGGGAGTCCCTTTGCGACGGCTGCGCGCGCTGTTGCCTGCACAAGCTCGAGGACGCGGACACCGGCGACGTCTACTACACGGACATCGCATGCCATCTGCTCGATCTCGAGCGTTGCCGCTGCCGCCGCTACGCGGAGCGCACGCGCCTCGTCCGGGACTGCGTGTCGCTGCGCGGTGCGCCGCCCGAGGCGTTCCGCTGGATGCCGAGCACGTGCGCGTACCGGCGGCTCGCGGAGGGCAAGCCGCTCGAATGGTGGCACCCCCTCGTGTCCGGCGATCCACGCACGGTCCACGAGGCCGGCATCTCGGTCCGCGGAAGGGTCGTGCGCGAGCGCGACGTGCATCCGGACGACGCCGAGAACCGGATCGTCGACTGGCCGAAGTAGCGCGGCCCCGGAAACGTCGTACGAACGCCTGCGGCCGGAAGGTCTCGACCCCGGTGTAAGGGGCGCCGGCAACCATCCGGAGCGTCCGCCGCCCGTCACCGGCACACGGCGTGTCAGCCCGTGTTCTGCATGCCGTACGCGATGCCGCTCACGCTGACGACGAGCGCCTTGAGCATCGCGTCGTCCCGGCGACCGTCCAGGCGCCAGCGGCGCAGCAGGTCGACCTGCAGGAAGCTCATCGGATCGATGTACGGGTTGCGCAGGCGGATCGCGCGCCGCAGCGTCTCGTTCTCAGACAGAAGCTCCGGCCGGCCGGTCAGCTCGAGCACGAGCCGGACCGAGCGCTCGTACTCGTCGCGGATCATCGGAAAGAACGTCTCGTGGAGCGGCGACAGGCGCGAGTAGTGCGCCGCGATCTCGATGTCCGCCTTCGCGAGCACGGCTTCGACGTCGTTGATCAGGACGGCGAAGAACGGCCAGTGCGCGATCATGTCGCAAAGCACTGTTTCCCCATGCCTCCGGATCGCCGCTTCGAGACCGGTCGCGAAGCCGAACCAGCCCGGCAGAAGGCACCGGTTCTGCGTCCACGCGAAGACCCACGGGATCGCGCGCAGCTCGCCGATACTTTCGCCGCCGTCGCGGGAGGCCGGGCGCGAGCCGATATTGAGCCGCTCGATCACGTCGATCGGCGTCGCGTCGCGGAAGTAATGGACGAAATCCGCACGGTCGTAGACGAGGCGCTTGTACGCGAGGCGGCTCTCGTCGGCGATGTCCTGCATGACGGCCTGCCAGTCCGCCTGTTGCGGATGCGGTGCCGGTGGCCGCGCCGTGAGCCACAGCACCGCGCCGAGCGTCTGCTCGAGGCTTCGCATCGCGATGCCGTGCAGGCCGTACTTCGCGTTGATCGTCTCGCCCTGCTCGGTCATGCGGAGCCGGCCGTTCACCGCGCCTTCGGGGGTTGCGAGCAGCCCTTCGGCGAGCCGCCCGCCGCCGCGGCTGATCGTCCCGCCGCGGCCGTGGAACAGCGTGAGCCGTATCCCTGAGCCGGACAGCGTACGGACGAGACGCTGCTGCGCCTTCTGTAGTCCCCAGCGGGCCGCGGCGAGCCCGCCTTCCTTGTTGCTGTCCGAGTAACCGATCATGACCATCTGCTCGTCGCCCCGCGAGCGCAGATGCGCCCGGTAATGCTCGTCGGCGATGAGCCTCTCCATGATGCGGTCGGCATTGTCGAGATCCTCGACCGTCTCGAAGAGCGGTGCGATGTCGAGCGGGACCGCGCCGCCCTTCGGACCCAGGCCGCCCCACTTCGCGAGGAGCAGCACGGACAGCACGTCGTCCGGCCCGTGGGCCATGCTGACGATGTACTGTCCGATCGCGTCCTTGCCGTACTTGCGGCGCGCATGCGCGATCGCCTGGAACACTGCGAGCGTGCGGCGCGCCTCGGACGACAACGCGCCGACCGGCGACTCTCGCCGCTCGAGCGCCTCCTTCAGGCGCAGCGTGCGCGACTCGCTGCCCCGCTCGAGCCAGTCCGCCTCGCCGAGCCCTTCGCCGACGACTCGGCGGTGCACGAGCGCATTCTGTCGCACGTCGAGCGTCGCGAGATGGAAACCGAACGTCTGCGCGCGGCGCAGCAGCCGTTGCACGAGCCGCAAACCGGCGTTGCGACCCTTGTTCGCGCGCAGGCTGTCCGCGACGATCTCGACGTCCTCGATGAACTCGTCGGGCGACTCGTAAGGGAACTCTCCGTCGTCGTACGTCGCCTGAAGTCGCGCGCCGACGAGCCGCAGGAAAACGCGGTACGGCATCTCCCTGTGCCGCGCGGGCACGCTGTGAAACGCCTGCGGGAACTGCGCCGCGTAGAGGCGCGTCTTCGAGATCAGCTCGTCGGAGACGCCGATCCGGCTCGAGCTTTGACTCAGGTGCGTCGCGAGCTCGCGGCACTCGCGGAAGTAGAGATCGAGCACGAGCGCGCGCTGCCGCGCGAGCGTCTCGCGCAGCGTTTTCGCTGTGACGTTCGGGTTGCCGTCCATGTCGCCGCCGACCCACGACGAGAACCGGACGACGATCGGCACGCGGAGCCGCGTGCCGCGCTCCGCGAAGGTGTCGGACAGCGCGGACTCGAAGCTCTCGTAGAACGACGGCAGCATCTTGTAGAGCACGTCGGTCACGAAGAACAGCACGTGCTCGGCCTCGTCGCCGATCGTCATCTGCTCCGGCGCCTGCTCCTCCGTCTGCCAGCCGGTCGTCATCTCGAGACGGATCCGATCCATCGTCGCCGCGATCTCCTGCGGCGTCATGTAAGGGTCGAGCATCTCGAGCAGGTGACGCGCGATGTTCTGCTGCTTGCGCAGCAGCGTGCGGCGCGTCACCTCGGTCGGATGCGCGGTGAACACCGGCTCGACGCACGCGCGTGCGATCACGCGCTCGATCTCGACCGAGTCGACCCCGGCCGATTTGAGCCGCTGCAGCACGTCGAGGAAGCCGAAAGGCTGCGGCGTCGCCGCATCCCGCTCGTACGCCCGTCGGCGGCGGATCCGGTGAACCATCTCCGCCATGTTGACCATCTGGAAGTACGTCGAGAACGCGCGAATGAAGTCACGCGCCGTGCTCGGCGCGAGCGCGCCGAGCAGAGTCCTGAGCTCCGTGAAGGCCTCGCCGTCGCCCTCGCGGCGCTTGATCGCGGCGCGCCGCGCCGCCTCGACGAGATCGAAGAGCGCCTCGCCGCCCTGCTCGCGCACGAGCTCGCCGACGAGCTCGCCGAGCCGGTGCACGTCTTGGCGAAGCGCCTGGTCCTTTTCGGCGAAGAAGATGTCGGTCCGACCGGGGGGAGTCGCAGCCACGGTACGTCTCGGTGCTCGGCCTCATGCCGCGGCGCTTGCCGCGTCGTCGATTCTAGCGCTCCGCATCGAAGCGAACCGCATAGGGAATCTCGCTCGCAGCGGGGCGTTGCAGAGGAAACGCGCGGCGCGCGTCGACGCCGGTCAACGGTAGCCGCGCGCCTGCAGCTCGAAGAGCCGGGCGTATCGCCCGCCGAGCGCGACGAGCTCGTCGTGCGTGCCCTGCTCGACGATCCGGCCCTGATCCATCACGACGATCTTGTCCGCGCGACGAACCGTGGAGAAGCGGTGCGAGATCAGGATCGTGATCTTGTTCTCCGTCATCGAGCGGAAGTGCTCGAACACCTCGGCCTCGGTCTCCGCGTCCATCGCCGCGGTCGGCTCGTCGAGCACGAGGATCTCGGCGCTCGACCGCATGAACGCGCGTGCGAGCGCGATCCGCTGCCACTGGCCGCCTGAGAGCTCCTGCCCCTTGTTGAACCAGCGCCCGAGCGGCGTATCGTAGGTTTCGGGCAGCGTCTCGATGAACTCGTGCGCGCGCCCCTTCGTAGCCGCGACGCGCCAGCGCTCCGCGTCAGCGAAGACGCGCACGTCGCCGACGCCGATGTTCTCGCCGACCTTGAGCTGATAGCGCACGAAGTCCTGGAAAATGATGCCGATGCGCTCGCGGAGCGCGCCGGGCTCCCAGTCGGACAGCGGAAGCCCCTGGTAGAGGATTCGCCCCGAGTCGGGCTCGTAAAGGCCCGCGAGGAGCTTGACCAGCGTCGTCTTGCCCGAGCCGTTCACCCCGACGAGCGCGAGGCTCTCGCCGGGACGGATCTCGAAGCTCACGTCCGAGACCGCGGGCGTTTCCGCCCCGGGATACGTGAACGTCACGTGCTCGAAGACGAGGCCCGCCTCGGGCCTCGGGCCCGCCGTCGCCTTGCCGAGCCGAGGCCTCGGCGGCTGCTCGAGATATTCGTAGAGATTCGAAAGGTAGAGGTTGTCCTCGTACATTCCGCCGATCGCCGACAGCATCGACGAGACGGCGGACTGCCCCTGCTTGAACACGAGCAGATACATCGTCATCTGCCCGAGCGTGATCACGCCGCGGATCGCGGAGAGCGCGATCCATGCGTACGCGCCGTAGAACGCGGCGTTGCTCACGAGGCCGAGCGCCAGGCCCCACGTGTCGCGCCGCACCGCGAGGCGCTTCTCCTCCTCGTAAAGCTTGCGGAAGATCGCCTTGTAGCGTTCGAGCAGCTTTGGCCCGAGACCGAAAAGCTGCACTTCCTTCGCGTGATCCTCGCGGGCGAGCACGATCTCGAGGTACATCAACATGCGCCGGTCCGGCGACCGCCAGCGGAACACGCGGAACTGCTCGCCGGAGAAGCGCGTCTCGGCGAAGAACGCGGGCAAGCCCGCGATGACGAGGATCACGACGGCCCACGCCGAGAACTGCAAGAGCAGCACCGCGTAGCTCGCGAGCGAGATGGCATTGCGCCCGAGCGTGAACGTGCGCGTCACGAGGCTCAGCGGGCGCACCGACGCCTCCTGCCGCGCGCGGTTCAGCTTGTCGTAGAACTCGGAGTCCTCGAAGTGCGCGAGGTCGAGCGTCAGCGCCTTCTCGAGGATCATCACGTTGACGCGCTCGGAAAGCTTCATCCTGAGCAGCGACTGGCAGAAATCGATGCCGCGCTGCGCCGCGGCGACGCCCGCGACGAGCCCGCCCTCGAGCGCGACGAGGCGCAGCACCGTGGCGTAGTCGGGCGTCGCGCCCGAGGAGTAGACATCGATCGCGGCGACGACCGCGTCGACGATCAGCTTGCCGACGTACGCCGCGCCCGCAGGCAGGAGACCCGCGGCGACGGTCAGGAGCGCGAACGAGACGGTCAGCGGCCGGCTCGTCGTCCAGACGAGGTCGAGCGCGCGCCGGCTATACCGCCAGACGCCGAGGGGCCCGGGCCCTTCGCCCGCGGCGTCGGCCGCGGGGGGCGCTTCGGCGGCATGCGTCATGCGCGCGGCGTCGTTTTTCGCTTGGCTCCACATTCGCACGGGTTCGAGCTCTCCATGCTACGGCCGTTCCCACTTCGGAGCCCGGCAAGACCGAGAAGGGCCGGAAGCGTGGGACGGCGGCGCCACACCCGGACTCGCCGAGTCGACCGGCCGGCCTTGGCGCGGCGCGCGGGTGCGTGCTATTAGGGCGGGCACAATCACGACAGTGGCCGCAAATCATACCCCGTGCCGGATCCCCACGCGCTCGTCGCGCTGCTCCTGACCGTCGCAGCGCTGATCCTCTTCTCTCGTGACCGAATCCCCCTCGAAGCGTCCTCGCTCGCGGTCCTCGTGACGCTGCTCACGGTGTTCCAGCTGTTCCCGTACGAGACGCCGGCGGGCCGGCTGCAGCCGACCGACTTCCTCGCCGGATTCGGCAACGAGGCGCTGATCACGATCGGGGCGCTCCTGATCATGGCGAAGGGCCTCGAGATCACGGGTGCGCTGCAGCCGCTCGCGCTGACGCTCGCACGCACGTGGACGCGATATCCCAAGGCCGCGTTGGGCAGCACCATCGCGATCGCCGCGGCGCTTTCCGCGTTCCTGACGAACACGCCGGTCGCCGTGATGCTGCTGCCGATGCTGATCGGCGTCGCCGCGCGCAACAAGGTGCCGCCGTCGTCGATCCTGATGCCGGTCGGCCTCGCGACGCTCCTCGGCGGCGCGGCCACGACGATCGGCACGTCGACGAACCTCCTCATCGTCGGCATCGCCGAGGACGCGGGGCTCCCCGAGTTCGGCATGTTCGCGTTCACGCTGCCGGCGCTCATCGTCGGCACGCCCGGCCTGCTTTATCTATGGCTGATCGCGCCGCGCCTCCTGCCCGTGCGGAAGCCGCCGCTGTCGGACACGTCGCCGCGCGTGTTCAACGCGACGCTCCACATCACCGAGGAGAGCGCCGCATGCGGCAAGACGTTCGCCGAATGTCTCGCGATGACGGACAACCAGATGCGCGTCGACCGCATCGAGCGCGGCGAAGGGCTCGTGGTCACGAAGCTGCCGATCGTGCGCATCCAGGCCGGTGACCGCTTCGTCGTGCGCGATACGCCGGAGCGGCTCAAGATGTTCGAGAAGCAGCTCGGCGCGACGCTGCACGATGCGGCGGCGGCGGAGGGCGTCGAGACGGGGGAGCCCGCCGAGCAGGAACAGCTCGCGGAGATCGTCGTCACGCGCGGCTCGATGCTGCATCGGGCGAGCCTCGCCGGAACGCGCTTCGCGCAGCGCACCGGCCTTCTCCCGCTCGCGCTGCATCGCGCCCGCGCGGCGGACGGGGAGCCCTTGTCGAGCCACATCAATCTCGTGCCGCTCAGGGCCGGCGACATCGTTCTCGTGCAGGGCACCCCGAGCAAGCTCGAGCAGCTCAAGCGCTCCGGGAACGCGCTCGTCGTCGACGGCACGATGGAGCTGCCGCGGACCCATCGCGCGGACCGCGCGCTCTCGATCATGGCGCTCGCGATCGCGGCCGCGGCGATCGGCCTCGTGCCGATCTCGGTCAGCGCCGTGCTCGGCGTCGGGCTCATGCTCGCGTCCCGTTGCCTCGCATGGCGCGATATCGGCAAGGCGTTGTCCGTCCCCGTCGTCATGATCATCGTCACGAGCCTCGCGCTCGCGCATGCGCTGACCGAGACCGGCGCCGCGACGCTCGTCGCGCGACAGCTCGTCACGGCGCTCGACGCGCTGCCGACGGCGATGATCCTGAGCGGCGTCATGCTCGTCATCGCCGTGCTGACGAACGTCGGCTCGAACAACGCGGTCGGCGTGATCGGCGCGCCGATCGCGATCGAGATGGCGAAGGCGATCGGCGCGCCGGTCGAGCCTTTCGTGCTCGCGGTGCTGTTCGGCGCGAACATGAGCTACGCGACGCCGTACGGTTACCAGACGAACCTGCTCGTGCTGTCGGCCGGCGGCTACAGAATCGACGACTTCCTGCGCGTCGGCATCCCGCTCGTCTTCATCGCGTGGCTCGGCTTCTCGATCGTCCTGCCGCTCTTTTACGACGTGTGACCGGCCGTTCCCCTTTTCCGGACCGCCGCGACGGCGAACCTTGACCCCCGGCCGCCGACGCCGACATACTTCGCCTCCATGAACGGCCCGAGCGTGCATCGTCAGAACTCCGCCCGCTGGTGGTGGCGACTCTCACCACCGGAGAGGGTAGTGCGCGCCGGGTGAGCCCGGGACGACCGAAGCGCGAAACCGACGAAGTCGTTCCGCAAGCCACCCAGACGACGGGCAGAAACTAACGAGCCCGTCGCGTCAGAATCCGAGCAAAACCCGTCTCCGCCGAAACCGGAGGCGGGTTTTTTTTGTTTTGGTAGTCCGAAAATCGAGAGCATCCCATGGAGTCCCCGTTCGACATCGCGGCCGACCTCGACACGCCGGTATCGGCCTATATCAAGCTCGAGCCGTTCAAGCCGTGTTTCCTGCTCGAGAGCGTCGAGAGCGCGGAGCGGCTCGCGCGCTATTCGTTTCTCGGCTTAGGCAGCGGCCTGACGCTCGAGATCCGCGCCGACGGCGTGCGGCGAAACGGGGTCACGCTGCCGCGCCCGAGCGGCCTCGACGAATGGCTTCTGCTGATGCGCGACGCGCTCGCCGCGAGCCCGAAGCTCGAGCCCGCGATCGACGGGCTGCCGTTCACCGGCGGGCTCGTCGGCGCGGCCGGCTACGACGTCGTGCGTTACTTCGAGCGGCTGCCCCCGAACCGCGCCGAGCTCCCCGGGCTCCCCGAGGCCGTGTTCGTCGCGCCCGAGTCGCTGCTCGTGTTCGATCATCTGACGCGCCGCGTCGCGCTGCTCCATGCCGGGAGCGAGGCCGAGCGGCGGGCGCTGCGGGCCGAGGTCGTGCGCGCGCTCCGCGGCGGCATCGCCCCCAGGGCGCGCACCGGGAGCTTCTCGCCGGCGGAGCCGAGCTTCTCGCGCGTTTCGTTCCTCGACGCGGTCGAGCGCGCGAAACGCTACATCGCGGCCGGCGACATCTATCAGATCGTGCTGTCGGAGCGCTTCAGCGGCCGCACCGATCTCGATCCTTTCCAGACCTACCGCGGCTTGAGGCTCTTGAACCCGTCGCCGTACATGTACTTCTTCGAGCTCGGCAAGCTGTCGATCGCGGGATCCTCCCCCGAGGCGCTCGTCCGGCTCGACCGCGGGCAGGCGAGCCTCCGGCCGATCGCCGGCACCCGCCCGCGCGGCGCGACCCCCGAAGAGGATCTCGCGCTCGAGCAGGAGCTCGTCGCCGACCCAAAGGAGAACGCCGAGCACGTGATGCTCGTCGACCTCGCGCGGAACGACCTCGGCCGCGTGGCGCGCGCCGGCTCCGTGCACGTCGACCCCTACAAGAGCATCGAGCGCTACAGCCACGTGATGCACATGGTGAGCGGCGTGAAGGGCGTGCTCGCGCCCGGCCGCGACGCGTTCGATCTGTTCGCGGCGGCGTTTCCGGCCGGCACGCTCGTCGGCGCGCCGAAGGTGCGTGCCATGGAGCTGATCGCGGAGCTCGAGCCCGTCGCGCGCGGGCTCTACGGCGGCACGGTCGGCTATTTCGGCACGAACGGCAACATGGACCAGGCGATCACGATCCGCACGATCGTGTTCGACGGCGACGAGTACAGTTTCCAGGCGGGCGCGGGCATCGTCGCCGATAGCGTCCCGGACAACGAGTACCGCGAGGTGCTCGCGAAGAGCGCGATCCTGCGCAAGGCGCTCGAGCTCGCGGAGGAAGGATTGTGAGCGTCAAGCTGCTTCTGATCGACAACTACGACTCGTTCACCTACAACCTCGTGCAGGCGTTCCTCGTCCTCGGCGCGGACGTGCACGTCTATCGCAACGATGCGTTGACCGTCGCGGACGCCGAGGCGCTCGCGCCGACGCATCTCGTGATCTCGCCGGGACCGGGCCGCCCCGAGGACGCGGGCGTCTCGCTCGCGATGATCGATGCGTTCGCGGGCCGCGTGCCGGTGCTCGGCGTCTGCCTCGGCCATCAGTGCATCGTGCAGCACTACGGCGGACGGATCGTATCGGCCGCCGCGCTGATGCATGGCAAGACGTCGCGCGTCACGCACGACGGCAAATCGATCTTCCGCGGGCTGCCCGACCCGTTCGAGGCCGGCCGCTATCACTCGCTCGCGGCCGAGCGCGGGAGCGTGCCGGATGTGCTCGAGGTCAGCGCGCGGACCGAGGACGGCGAGATCATGGGCATCAGGCACCGACACCTCGCGGTCGAGGGCGTGCAGTTCCACCCGGAAAGCGTGTTGACGCCCGACGGCCCGACGCTCCTCGAGAACTTCCTGCACGGCGATCGCGCCGCGCGCAAAGGAGCCGCGTGATGAGTGCGCTCGACTTCCGTCCGTCCGAGCTTCTCGAGCGAATCGCGGCGGGCCGCCACCTCGAAGAGCCGGAGGCCGATCGGCTGCTCTGCGCGATGGCCGACGGCAGCCTCCCCCCGCCGCTCGCCGGCGCGATCCTCGTCGCGCTCCGGATGAAGGGCGAATGCGCCGCCGAGATCCGCGGCTTCGCGACCGCGATGCGGCGGCTCGCGCTGCGGCCGGAGCTGCCCGAAGGCCGGTCGTACGTCGACATCGTCGGCACCGGCGGCGACGGCTCCGGAAGCCTCAATCTCTCGACGGGCAGCGCGCTGCTTGCCGCGGCGTGCGGCGCGGCCGTCGTGAAGCACGGCAACCGCTCCGTGTCGAGCCGCTCGGGCGCCGCCGACGTGCTCGCCGCGCTCGGCCTGCCGGTGCCGCTCGACGAGCGCCAGGCCGGCGAGTGCTTCGCGGCGCACGGCTTCACGTTCCTGTTCGCGCCGCACTACCACCCGGCGATGAAGCAGATCGGCCCGGTGCGGGCGGCGCTCGGCGTGCGCACGGTGTTCAACATTTTGGGACCGCTGTCGAACCCGGCCGCGCCGCCGTATCACGTGATCGGCGCGTTCAGCGAGCCGATGGCGGCGCTGATGGCCGAGACCTTGTCCGGCATGGGCGTCGAGCGCGCGTTCGTCGTCCACGGAGCGGGGGGCTGGGACGAGGCGACGCCGATCGGCCCGTTCGTCTGCTTCGACGTGCGGCCCGGCCGCGTCGAGCGCACCGTGCGGGACCCGCAGGACTATGGCCTTGCGCGGTGCGCGCCGGACGCGCTCGTCGGCGGCGACGCCGCGGAGAACGCGGCGCGGCTCAAGGCGGCGCTCGCGGGCGAGGACAGCGCCGCGCACCGCGACGCGCTCGCGCTCGGTGCGGCGCTCGCGCTCGAGGTCACTGGGGTTGCGCGTGATGCGCGCGAAGGGATCGAGCGGGCGCGGGCCGCGATCGAGGACGGCTCCGCGGCGCGGCTCGTCGAGCGGCTCGCGAGCGTCGAGCGACCAAGGGCCGAGGCATGAGCGGGCTTCTCGAGCGCATGGCCAATTCGAGCCGGGAGCGCGTGCGTGCGGCGCGGGCCGTCGAGTCCGAAGGTGCGCTGCTTGCACGGGCCGTCGCGACGCCGCCGCCGCCGCCGCTCTCGCTCGGGACGTTCGACGTGATCGCGGAGTTGAAGCTCAGGAGCCCATCGGCGGGCGGGCTCGCGCGGGCCGGGCTCGACCGCGACGCCCAGGTCGCCGCGTACGCTTCGGGTGGCGCGGCTGCCGTGTCCGTGCTGACCGAGCCGTCGGAGTTCGGCGGCTCGCTCGAGCACCTCACGGACGCGGCGGCGCTCCTTGCGCCGCACGGCCGGCCGGTCATGCGCAAGGACTTCCTGACGGACCCGTATCAGGTCATCGAGGCGCGCGCCGCCGGCGCCGGCGGCGTGCTGATCATCGTGACGATGCTGTCCGACGACGAGGTCCGCGCGCTCCTCGCGGCCGCCCGCGAGCTCGGACTTTTCGCGCTGCTCGAGGCGTTCGACGCGGACGACCTCGAACGGATCGCGGCGCTCGACGTGCCGCCCGGATCGCCGCCCGTGCTCGCCGGCGTGAACTGCCGGAACCTGCGCACGCTCGACGTCGACTTCGGCCGCTTCGCCGCGCTCGCGCCGCACCTGCCGGCGCACTTGCCGGCGGTCGCCGAGAGCGGCGTCGATGGTCCCGACGACGTGCGCACGGTCGCGGCCGCAGGCTACCGGCTCGCGCTCGTCGGCTCCGCGTTGATGCGCGCAGCCGAGCCGCAACGCGCGCTCGCGGATCTGGTCGCGGCCGGACGCGCGGCCGTCGCGGAGGCGAGGCCGGCATGTTCGTGAAGATCTGCGGGATCACGGCGGTCGACGCGCTCGACGCGGCGGTTGAAGCGGGCGCGGACGCGGTCGGCTTCGTGTTCGCGCCGTCGCCGCGACAGGTGTCGCCGCGCGATGCCCATGCGCTCGCCGCGGATCTGCCGAAGCACGTGCTCAAGGTCGCCGTGTTCCGGCATCCGGCGCCCGCGCTCGTCGCGGAGGTGCTCGAGACGCTCGAGCCCGACTGGGTGCAGACCGACGCTCGAGACTTCGCCTCGCTCGAGCTGCCGGCGAGCTGCCGTGCGATGCCGGTCTTCAGAAGCGGTGCGGTGCCGGCGGGACCTCTGCCGCCGCGGCTCCTTTACGAGGGACCGGTCAGCGGCAGCGGACGGACCGCGGACTGGCACGAGGCATGCGCGCTCGCGAAGCGTACCGAGCTGGTGCTCGCGGGCGGCCTCGGCATCGACAACGTGGCCGATGCGATTCGGGCCGTGCGGCCGTGGGGCGTCGACGTCTCGAGCGGCGTCGAGCGCGAGCGCGGCAGAAAGGATCCGAAGAAGATCGCGGAGTTCGTCGCGCGAGCACGCGCGGCGGCGGACGAATTGGCAGGGCGCCCCGCGGAGGCGACCTGATTCTGCGCGGCCGCCGGCCGCGAGGAGGGAAACGTGCAATTCGATCGCGAGGAACGCGAAGCGCTGCTCGACGCGCTGCTCGAAGGCCGGTTACCGGACGCAGCAGGGCGCTTCGGGCCGTTCGGGGGACGCTACGTCCCCGAGACTCTGATGGCGGCCGTCACGCGACTCGAAGAGGGCGTGCGCACGGTGCTGCGCTCGCGCGAGTTCGAGGAGCGGCTCGCGGCCGAGCTCCGCGACTGGGTCGGGCGGCCGACCGCGCTGACGCCGGCGCCCGAGCTCGGCCGCCGCTGGGGCGCGGAAGTGTTCTTGAAGCGCGAGGATCTCGCGCATACCGGCGCACACAAAATCAACAACGCGATCGGACAGGCGCTGCTCGCGCAGCAGCTCGGCGCGAAGCGGATCGTCGCCGAGACCGGCGCCGGGCAGCACGGCGTCGCGTCCGCGGCCGCGTGCGCGCGCGTCGGCCTGCCGTGCACGGTCTACATGGGCGCGGTCGACGTCGCACGGCAGGCGCCGAACGTCGATCGGATGCGCCGGCTCGGCGCGACCGTCGTGCCGGTCGAGTCGGGAGACCGGACGCTCCGCGCCGCGATCGACGAGGCGATCCGCGACTGGGTCTCGGACCCCGAGGGCACGTACTACCTGATCGGCTCAGCGATCGGTCCGCATCCGTACCCGTACCTCGTGCGGGAGCTGCAGGCCGTGATCGGCCGCGAGGCGCGCGCGCAGATCACGGAGCGTGCGGGCCTGCCGGACGCGGTCTTCGCGTGCGTCGGCGGCGGCTCGAACGCGATCGGGCTCTTCCACGGCTTTCTCGCCGACCGCAACGTGAAGCTCTTCGGCGTCGAGGCCGGCGGCCGCGGCACCGCGCTCGGCGATCACTCGGCGACGTTGTCCGCCGGGCGGCCCGGCGTGCTGCACGGCAACTACTCGATGCTCCTCTACGACGACGACGGGCTGATTCACGAGACGCATTCGGTCTCGGCCGGGCTCGACTATCCCGGCGTCGGCCCCGAGCACGCGCTGCTCAAGAGCATCGGCCGCGTCGAGTACGTGACGGCGAGCGACGACGAGGCGCTCGCCGCGCTCGACGAATGCTGCGAGGCCGAGGGCATCCTGCCGGCGCTCGAAAGCTCGCACGCGCTCGCCGGCGCGCGCCGCTGGGCGCTGGCGAACCGCGGCGCGCGGATCCTGATCGGCCTTTCGGGCCGCGGCGACAAGGACATGCCGATCCTCGCGCAATACCCCGTTCGGAAGGAGGGCACCGATGTCGCTTGAGCCGCGCGAACGGATCCGTCGAGCGATCGAGTCGAGCGACGGCCCCGCGCTCGTCGCGTTCGTGACCGCGGGGTATCCGGACCCGCGGCGATTCCTCGAGGACCTGCGCACGATCGCCGACGTCGCCGACGCGGTCGAAATCGGCGTGCCGTTCTCGGACCCGATGGCGGACGGCGTGACGATCCAGCGCTCGAGCCGCGCGGCGATCGAGCACGGCGTGACGTTGCGCTGGATCTTCGACGAGCTGGCGCGCCGCGAGTTCGAGCTCGGTGCGCCGGTCCTCCTGATGAGCTATCTGAATCCGCTCCTCGCGTTCGGCTACGAGGCGCTCGCGAAGCGCGCGGCCGAGACCGGCGTCGCCGGCTTCATCGTTCCCGATCTGCCGTACGAGGAGAGCGCGCCGCTCAGGAGCGCGCTCGACGCTCGAGGTCTCGCGCTCGTGCAGCTCGTGACGCCGGCGACGCCGCGCTCGCGCCTCGGCGAGCTCGCGGCCGCGAGCTCGGGCTTCGTCTATGCGGTGACGCGCACCGGCATCACCGGCGCGGGCGGGCTGCCGTCCGAGCTCGCCGACTACCTCGCGGCGGTGAAGGCGGCCTCGAGCCTCCCGGTCTGCGCGGGCTTCGGCGTCCGCGAACGTGCGCAGGTCGAGCTGATCGGCCGACATGCGGATGGTGTGATCGTCGGATCCGCGCTCGTCGAGGTGCTCGAGCGCGGCGAGGATCCGGCGGCGTTCCTGCGGTCGCTGAAGTCGGCGGGATGAGCGCAGGCTCGAGCGACGCTCCATCGGCCGCGAGAGTGCGCGGGGTCGCGGCGACGATCGTCGACGGAGTCGCGCTGCTCGCGGCGCTCGGCCTGCTTGCCGCGACCGCTGCGGCACTCGCCGCGAAGACCTGGTGGGGCTTCGAGCTGTTCGCGCACTTCAGGGCCCATTACGTGCTGCTCGCGCTCCCGCTCTGCGCGGCGCTCGTCGCGCTCGGGCGGCGGCGCGTCGCGGCCGTGCTTGCGCTCGCGATCGTGCCGAACGCGTGGCCGCTCCTGCCGTATCTGTCGGCCGCCGGGCCCGCGCCCGCGGCCGTCGCCGCGAACGGATCGGGCCGTGCCTCCGACGCCGCATCAGCGACGGTGAAGCTCCTGGCCGTGAACGTCGAGTGGCGGAACCGCTCGTCCGAGCGGCTGCTCGAGCTGATCCGCGCCGAATCGCCGGACGCGGTGCTCGTCGTCGAATACACCGACGAATGGGGCGCACGCCTCGAGCCGATCTTCGCCGACTATCCGTATCGGGTGCAGCTTCCGGACGAGCGTGCGTTCGGTATCGCGCTGCTGTCGCGGCTGCCGCTCCGCGACGTGCGCCCGTTCCTCCTCGAGTCGACGCCGGCGATCGACGCGACGCTCGTCGCGCCGGCCGGCGCGCTCAGGCTGATCGGCGTGCACCTCCGTCCGCCGACGGATCCGCGCTCCGCCGCCGAGCGCGACCGCCAGCTCGATGCGCTCGCGGCGCTCGTCGCGCGCATCGACGGCCCGCTCGTCGTCGCCGGCGATTTCAACCTGACGCCATATTCGCCGTACTTCGAGGATCTCGTCGACGCGACCGGTCTTCGGGACTCGCGCACGGGCTCGGGCCCGGGCTTCACGTGGCCGTCGTTCTTCCCGCTGCTCGGCATTCCCATCGATCATTGCCTCGTGAGCCCGGACGTCCACGTCGCCGCGTTCCGGCGCCTGTCGGCTTTCGGCTCCGATCACTATCCGATCGTCGTCGAGCTCGCCGTGTCGGCGCCCGACCGGGAGACGCTTCCTTGACGACCGAGCGGTCGCCGAGATAATGCGCGGAGTCGCATTCGCCTGGCGCATCCCCGCCGGCGTTGCGGCCTGCAAAAAGAAGAAGAGGTCCCATGGGTCGCTGGACACTTCAGAGCATCTCGGGCACCACATCGCCCTATAACGCCGAGACGATCGGCCACAATCTCAAGGTCAAGTTCACGCTTCGATACGAGACTTCGGCGTTCGACTCGTTCAAGGAGCTGCCGATCCTCACCTGGAACGAGCAGTTCTTCATGATCGAGCACCACAAAGGCGAATGGTGGGAGTTCGCCGCGAACATGTACGAGCACAACCCGAGCTCTCGAACGCTCGAGATCTGGCCGAAGCGCTACCTCGTCGCGTACGACACCGCGCATGGCCAGCCGTTCCTGGGCAAAGGCAGCTCGCGGCTGCTCACGAAGAACGGAACGCCGGTCCAGGGAAAAGATCTCGGGCGCGCCAACAGTCCGCAGGAGAAGACCGACCGGGTGCGGCACTACCTCAAGAAGCACGGCGGGATCCTCGAGATCACCGTGCACGACATTCCGTCGATCAACAAGCCCGATGCGAGCACGCACAAGGAGCGTCTGCTGGTATTCGACTGCGGCTTCGCGGGGGGCGGACCGCGCTACAAAGGCGCGCAGTACCTCGATATGGACGGCAGCCGCCCGCAGTCGAGCTGGATCATCGACTTCCAGCCGTCGGCCACCGTCCTCTCGCAGATCTTTCAGAAGAACACCATCGGGAAGCGCAAGGTCCCGGCCCCGCAATCCGTTGCGGCGCCGCGCGCACCGTGCTTCCTCTCCGGCGAGGTGATGTAGCCGGCCGCCGCCGGCCCGCGGGCGGGACCGGCTGCTGCTTGCGGCTCCGGCGCGTTCGCACCGATCATTGCCGGGTGAGCTTCGAGGCCGCAGCGGTCATCCCGAGGCCGGCCTTCGGCCGCATCGTCGTCGAACTCAACATGGAAGGCGAGCAATGACCGGTCAGGACCATCCGACCGCATGTGTGCTCTTGATCGGCAACGAGCTCTTGTCCGGCAAGACGCAGGACGCGAACCTCAAGTTCCTCGCGACCGAGATGTCGAAGCTCGGCATCAGGCTCGAGGAAGCGCGCGTGATCCGGGACGATGTCGACACGATCGCCGCGCACGTGAACGAGTGTCGCGCGCGCTATACGTACGTGTTCACGACCGGCGGGATCGGACCGACGCACGATGACCTCACGGCCGAGGCGGTCGCGAAGGCCTTCGGCGTCGAGCTCGTCGTCGATCCGGAGGCCGTCGTGCGGCTCAAGCACGGCGGCAGGGAGCTCAACGAGGCGCGACTCAGGATGGCGCGCGTCCCGGAAGGCGCTTCGTTGATCGACAACCCGATCAGCGCCGCCCCGGGATTCAGGATCGAGAACGTGTTCGTGCTCGCGGGCGTGCCGCCGATCGCGCACGCGATGTTCGCATCGCTCGAGCCGACGCTGCGCCGCGGCGCGACGATCCACTCGCGGAGCACGGACGTGCTGCTTCGCGAAGGCGACTTCGCGCTCGATCTCGAGCGCATCGCCCGCGCGCATCCCGACGTCGAGATCGGCAGCTATCCTTTCGCGCGCGACGGGCACCACGGCGCGACGCTCGTCGTTCGCGGCACGGACCTCGCGACCGTCGAGTCCGTCCTCCGCGAGATCGAGCAGACGATGGAGAAGCTGATCGTCAGTCGGGAAGCGGGCCCGCCGCGCCCGTAACGCCCGGGTCAACGTGACAGCGTGCAGCTCAGCGCGACGCCGAGGCGTTTCGATTTCGTGTAGAGGTCCGTCAGGCTCGGATCGGTGAAGTTGAACGAGCGCTTCTCCACGAACAGTTCGATCTCCATGCAGCCGCGAAGGCGGTTCGTGTAGCCTCCGCGGGCTCGCGCCTCGCGCTGCACGGTGCCGCCGCGCGCCGGGCTGCTGAACGTCCACCCGTTCACGATGCGCTGCTCGACGTACAACGTGCCCCACCGCCCACGGCTCACGGTCCCTTTGCCCCACGAGCCCATCGTCATGTTCGACACGTCTTCGTAGGTCTCGTCGTACGAGTCGGCCCAGGCATAGCCCGCCGACACGTTGATGCCGAGCGTGAAGCTCCACGGCGAGTCCGGCACGGCGAGCTGCCATGTGCGCGATGCTCGCGCGACGTTGAGCTCGACGTACGAGTCGATGCCGAGCGGATCGTCCTTGGAGACGACGAGAACGCCCCACTCGAGCGTATCGCGCAACGTGCCGAAGCCCGCTTCGGCACGAGGCTCGTAGTTACGCTGTGACGCTTTCCACGTGAAGGAAAGGATCCCGTACTCGAGCTCGGTCTCGCCCTTGCCCCACTGCAGGTGCGCGTCGAGCGTGTTGCGGAGCCGCACCGCGGCAGGCAACGGCTCGCCGCAGTCGCACGCCCGCGCACGCGGTTGACCGGTGCGGCGGCCGAGCGAGTAGCGCCCGTCGACGATGACCTTGGTGCCGGGGAAAACCTCGTCGATCGTCCAACGCGCATCGGCCAGGGCGATGCCGACGAAGTCGTCGTCGATGTCCCACGGATCCGCCGCATGGAGCAGAGGCGCGAAGAGCGCGACGATCGGAAGGACGAGATGCGGCTTCGCGGGCGCGAGCGACGGCTTCCGGGAGCCGTCGCCGCCGCGCCGAGCCTCGGCGTCGTCAGCAAGGCGACGGTCGTCGCTCGGGCTCGTCGCTTCGCGCTCGATTCCTTGCATTCCGCATCAAATGCACCTCCGACGCGCCCGGCTCCATTGGACCAAAGGCCAACTTGGAATTACCGGCGCACGAGCATCACGATGCCGGCGGCGGCGCCGACCCATCCGATCCAGATCGGGCTCGCGGCGAGCCCTGACCAGAGCACGCCCGCGAGGAGCAGCGCGGCACCGACGAAATGCCGGTCGCCGATCTCACGGTGCGGTGTATCCGTTCGCTCGTCCCTCTGACGGCGGCGACGCGCGGCCCGGACCGGCTCCTTTTGCGGCGTCGCCGCCGCCTGGCGCAGCCGACGATGCAGCAGATCCGGCAGCATCAGAAAGTCGTCCGCGATCTCGGGCCACGCCTCGAGCAGCCGCTTGAGCTGCACGCGGGGATCGCGGCGCTCTCTCATCCACTCCTCGAGGATCGGCTTCGCCGTGCGCCACAGGTCGAGCTCCGGGTACAGCTCGCGGCCGAGGCCCTCGATCTGGAGCAGCGTCTTCTGCAGCAGCACGAGCTGCGGCTGAACCTCCATGTCGAACTCGCGCGCGGTCTCGAAGAGCCTGAGCAGCACGAGGCCGAACGAGATGTCCTTCAGCGGCCGATCGAAGATCGGCTCGCAGACCGCGCGCACCGCCGACTCGAGCTCGTCGACGCGCGTCTCGGCCGGGACCCACCCGGAATCGACGTGCAGCGCCGCGACGCGCCGGTAGTCGCGGCGGAAGAACGCGAGGAAATTCTCGGCGAGATAATGCTGATCCTGGTCGCTCAGCGAGCCGACGATGCCGAAGTCGACCGCGATGTAGCGGGGACGCTCCGGGTTCGCGACGTCGACGAAGATGTTCCCCGGATGCATGTCCGCATGGAAGAAGTTGTGGCGGAACACCTGCGTGAAGAAGATTTCGACGCCGTTCTCGGCGAGCAGACTGATGTTCGCGCCGCGCGACTTGAGGAGCGCGACGTTGCTGATCGGGATGCCGTAGATGCGCTCCATCGTCAGCACGTTGGTCCGGCAATAGTCCCAGTAGACCTGCGGCACGTAGAGCTTGTCCGAGTCCGCGAAATTGCGCTTCAACTGCGCCGCGTTCGCGGCCTCGCGCAGCAGGTCGACCTCGTGCATCAGCGTCTTCTGGAACTCCTCGACGACCTCGACGGGCCTCAAGCGCCGAGCGTCCGGCCAGTAGCGCTCGGCGAGCCGCGCGAGCTGATAGAGCACCTCGATATCGCGCTCGATCAGAGCACGGACATCCGGACGCAGGATCTTCACGACGACCTCGGTGCCGTCGACGAGCCGCGCCGCATGCACCTGGGCGATCGACGCGGCGGCGAGCGGCTCGCGCTCGAAATGCGCGAATACCTCGGAGACCGGACGGTTGAACGCACGCTCGAGCAGCGCGAGCGCGACGTCCGACGGGAACGGCGGCACCTGGTCCTGGAGCTTCGCGAGCTCGTACGCGAGCTCGGGCGACAACAGGTCGCGGCGCGTCGACACGGCCTGGCCGAACTTCACGTAGATCGGCCCGAGCTCCTCGAGCGCGAGCCTGAGCCGCTCCCCGAGCGGCCGCGTCTTGATCGTCGCCCCGGGCAGGAGCTTCTGCAACCACGCGAGCGGCCGGAACAGGTGGGTGTTCCAGACGATCTCGTCGAGCCCGTAGCGGAGCAGCGTCCGCTGGATGCTCAAGAGTCTGAGCGGCAGCCGCAGGCGGCGGAGCGCCATCAAGTCGTCTCGACGTCGGCGCGCGCGCACGAAACGCGCGTCCGTGCGCGCAGGATCTCGATGCGTGCCTCCATCCGCTCGACATCGTCGCGCAGCCGCTCGATCGCATCGAAGAGCGCGTCCGCCTCGGGACGGGTCGGCAACAGCCGACTTTCCTCGGTCAGGTACTCGGCCGTATCGGCCGTGAGCGCGTCGAAGGCGCGCGCGGCCCATCGGCCAGCCGCGCGGGCGGCGCTGCCTGCGCCGTGCGCGGCGACGTCGCCGACCCAGCGCGACAGCTCTTCCTCAGGGTCGGGAAGCGCGAGGCGCAGAAGCGCCGCGAAGCGCTCGACGACGTGCACGCGTCCCGTCACCGTGACGCCCGAGCCCGGCAGCCGGCTCGCACGGCCCGACGCGAGCACGCGCATCAGGTCGAGCGGCGTGCCGCGCACGGTCGCGTCCGCGGCGAGCACGTCGTCGCGCACGACCCGAATGCGGCCTCCGTCGACGCGCAGCACGACGTCGAGCCCCAGGCCTTCGACCCGGATCCGAAGCGTGGCGCCTTCGAGCTCGGCGGCGCGCTGCGCCGCGCTCGACGATTCACGCACGCCGCGCTCGAGCACACGCTCGATCCGCTCGAAGAGCCCGAAGCTCATGACCGCGGGACGTTACAGCCGGAAACCGACATGGAGCGCGACGATGCCCGTCGACAGGTTGTGCCAGCGGCACCGCTCGAAGCCGCGGCGCTCCATCATCCGCAGCAGCGTCTGCTGATCGGGATGGCGGCGGATCGACTCGGCGAGGTAGCGGTAGCTCGCCGCGTCGCGTGCGAGCAGCCGCCCGAGCCGTGGCAGGACCTGAAACGAATAGGCGTCGTAGAGCGGCTCGAGCGGGCCGAGCAGCGGCTTCGAGAACTCGAGCACGAGGACGCGGCCGCCGGGCTTCAGCACGCGGTACATCTCGGCGAGCGCCTTGTCCTTGTCCGTGACGTTGCGCAGGCCGAAGCCGATCGTCACGCAATGGAACGTGCGGTCGGCGAACGGCAGCGCCTCGGCGTCCGCCTGCACGTAGGCCACGTTGCCCGCGACGCCCTCGTCGAGCAGCCGGTCGCGGCCGAGCTCGAGCATCCGGCGATTGATGTCGGTGACGAGCACCTGCCCCGTGCGGCCGACCCGCCGGGCGAGGCCGAGCGCGAGATCGCCGCTGCCCGCGGCGACGTCGAGCGCCCGCTGACCCGTGCGCAGCCCCGTCTGCGAGATCGTGAAGCGCTTCCAGTACCGGTGAAGCCCGAGCGACATCACGTCGTTCATCAGGTCGTAGCGCGGCGCGACCGAGTCGAAGACGCCGCGGACTCGCGCCTTCTTCTCGCCGACCGGTATGCGTTGGTAGCCGAAGTCCGTGAGCCGTTCCCGCCGCGGCGGCCGCTCGGGAGCGTCTTCGTATATGGGCTTGATCATGTCGTCGCGCGGGCCTTGCCTGCCTTCTCGAGCCGCTCGAGATACCGCTGCCAGTTGCGATCCCGGTTGCGGCCGAGCTCGTACAGTATAGGCCACGTGTAGAGGCCGGTCTTATGGCCGTCGTCGAACACGATGCGGATCGCGTACCGCCCAACCGGCTCGATCCGCTCGATTCCGACGTTCTCCTTGCCGGTCACGAGGATGCCCTCGCCGGCGGAGTGCCCCTTGACCTCGGCGGACGGGGAGTGGACGCGCAGGTACTCGGCGTCGAGATCCGCCTCGAAGCCGTCCGCGAAGCGCACGACGAGGCGGCGCGAGCGCTTCTTCAACGTGATCTCGACAGGTTCCGGGACCATGAGAAGATCGTGTCAGACACGCTTCTCCCGAGCAACTCGTGTCAGACACGCCGGATCGCGTTTGCTACGACGGCCGAGCTTATACTTCACGAAGCCGCATCGAGCAGCATCGCGTAGCAGATCGGCATTGCTCGCCCCCCAAAATAAGAAAGGCCGCGAAGCAGGTGGGGGACGAACCCCTCTTATATGTCACCCACTAGGCAGCCGTCTCTTAACAGCGTCGATTCTGGATGGTTTCTTGACCATGGGCAAGACGTAATTACGTCACGCTTCATCTTCGTGATTTGTGGAATTAATGCTTACCTCGAGCGCCCATCCTTCAGCACATGAAACGCGCTTCCTCTCAAAGAATGTACCGCGTCAGGTCCTCGTCCTTGACGAGCTCACCCAGGTGCGCGTCGACGTACGCGGCGTCGATCGTCACGGTCTCGCCGGGCCGGTCCGCGGCGTCGAACGAGATCGACTCGAGGAGCCGCTCGAGGACCGTGTGCAGCCGCCGCGCGCCGATGTTCTCGCTGCGCGAGTTCACCTCGTACGCGACCTCGGCGATGCGCCGGATGCCGCTCTGATCCCAAACGAGGTTCACACGCTCGGTCGCGAGCAGGCTCGAGTACTGCTGCGTCAGCGACGCGCTCGGCTCGGTCAGGATCGCGATGAAATCCTCGATGCCGAGCGCCGAGAGCTCGACGCGGATCGGGAAGCGGCCCTGGAGCTCCGGAATCAGATCCGAGGGCTTCGCAATGCTGAAGGCGCCCGACGCGATGAACAGGATGTGGTCGGTCCGCACCATCCCGTAGCGCGTGCTCACGGTCGAGCCCTCGACGAGCGGCAGGAGGTCGCGCTGCACGCCTTCGCGGGACACGTCCGCGCCGATGCCTTCGGAGCGGCGCGCGACCTTGTCGATCTCGTCGATGAACACGATGCCGTTCTGCTCGACGGCGGCGAGCGCCTCGAGCTTGATCTCGTCCTCGTTGACGAGCTTCGCCGCTTCCTCGTCCTTCAGGAGCCTCATCGCGTCCTTGACCTTGAGCCTGCGCGTCCGCCGGCGATTGCTCGCGAGACTCTTGAACATGCTTTGCAGCTGGCTCGTCATCTCCTCCATGCCGGGCGGCGCCATGATCTCGACGCCGAGCGACGGGGTCTGCACGTCGATCTCGACCTCACGCTCGTCGAGCGCGCCCTCGCGCAGCATCTTGCGGAGCCGCTGGCGCGTCTCGCGGCCTTCCGCGTCGTCGCGCGTGCCGGGCAGGAGCGCATCCAGCAGGCGATCCTCCGCCGCGTCCTCGGCGCGGTGCGCGACCTTCTTCATCGCGTCCTCGCGCACCATCTTGACGGCCATGTCGACGAGATCGCGGATGATCGAGTCGACGTCGCGGCCGACGTAGCCGACCTCGGTGAACTTCGTCGCCTCGACCTTGATGAACGGCGCGTTCGCGAGCTTCGCGAGACGACGCGCGATCTCGGTCTTGCCGACGCCCGTCGGGCCGATCATCAGGATGTTCTTCGGCGTGATCTCGCTGCGCAGGGGCTCCGCGACCTGCGCCCGGCGCCAGCGGTTGCGCAGCGCGATCGCGACCGCCCGCTTCGCCTGCTGCTGGCCGATGATGTGCTTGTCCAGCTCCTGGACGATCTCTCTGGGCGTCATCGACATGGTTCAAAGCTCTTCGATCGTAATGTGCCGATTCGTGTAGATGCAGATGTCCGCGGCGATCGCCATCGCCTTCTCGACGATCGCCCGCGCGTCGAGATCCGTGTTCTCGGCGAGCGCGCGTGCGGCCGCGAGCGCGAATGCGCCGCCCGAGCCGATCGCGATCAGGTCGTGCTCGGGCTCGATCACGTCGCCGGTGCCCGAGATCAGAAGCGACTGGTTCCGGTCGGCGACGACGAGCAGCGCCTCGAGCCGGCGCAGCATCCGGTCCGTGCGCCAGTCCTTCGCGAGCTCGATCGCGGCGCGCGGCAGGTTGCCGTACTGCTCGAGCTTCTTCTCGAAGAGCTCGAACAGCGTGAACGCGTCGGCCGTGCCGCCGGCGAACCCGGCGACTACGCTGCCGTCGCGTAGCCGTCGCACCTTGCGCGCGTTGCCCTTCATGACCTGGTTGCCCATCGTGACCTGGCCGTCGCCGCCGACCGCGACCTTGCCGTTACGCCGGACGCAAAGAATCGTCGTGCCGTGAAATTCGCTCATCTCGCCTGTCTTCGTTCGTCTGCGGAAAGGCATCCGGCCCCCGACGGCATGCAAGTCCAAGGCCTCGAGAGGCCGCGGCCGAAACGGCAGGATGACGGGCCTAACGGCGCCGGGCGCGGGGATGCGTCTGATCGTAGATGTGGGCCAAGTGCTGGAAGTCAAGGTGCGTGTACACCTGCGTCGTCGACAGGCTCGCGTGGCCCAGAAGCTCCTGGACCGCACGCAGATCCCCGCTCGACTCGAGCAGGTGCGACGCGAACGAGTGCCGCAGCATGTGCGGATGGACGCGGACCGGCATCCCCCGCCTGCGCGCCCATTGCTCGATCCGCAGCTGCACGGCGCGCTGCCTCAAGCGCGTTCCGCTCTTGCCGACGAAGAGCGCCGACTCCCCGGCGGCCGCGATCCCGGCCCGGACGGGCAGCCACGCGCGGATCGCCGCCGCGGCGACTCGGCCGACCGGCACGATCCGCGTCTTCGCGCCCTTGCCGAGCACGCGCACCGTGCGGTCGTCGAGATCGACATCCGCGACGTCGAGCCCGACGAGCTCCGAAAGCCTGAGGCCCGACGAATAGAAGAGCTCGAGGATCGCTGCATCGCGAAGCTCGAGCGGCTCCTTCGGGTTCGCCTTCAAGAGGCTCGCCATCTGGTCCGTATCGAGCGTCTTCGGCAGGCGTCGCGAAGCCTTCGGGGCCTGCACATGGATCGCCGGGTTCGTCGTCGCGATCCCCTGGCGCAGCAGGTAGCCGTAGAACGTGCGCACGGCGGACAGCCGCCGCGCGATGCTGCGCGGACTCAAGCCCCGCCGGTGGCACTCCGCCGCGAAACGGCGCACGTGATACGCGTCCGCCGACGAAAGCGTCGCACCCTCCCGCTCGAGGAACTCGACGAGCGCGCCGACGTCGCGCCGATATGCCTCGATCGTATGCGCGGACAGCCGTCGGGTCGCGAGCTCGGCGAGGAATGCCTCGAGCGCTTCAGACGGCGACACGCGCCTGCTCACGCGACAACGCGACGCTGATCAGCTCGCCGATGCGATTCAGGAAATCCATCCGCTTGCCGGGATGGAAGTGCGAGGGATCGCGGCTGCCGATCACGAGGAAGCCGAGGCTCACGTCCCGTCCGAGCGGCAGCATCGCGGCCGACGCGATCGCGTCCGCGTCGCGATCGAACAAGACCGCCTTCTGGCGGTCACGCAGCGGGCCGCAGCGCGCGCGGGCGCCCTGAATGAAGGCCGAGAAGGGCTTGAGGTCCGGGTCGTCGCGCGCCATTACCTTCACGAAGCCGGGTGCGTTCGCCTCCAGCCCGGCGTCCGCGAAGAGCACGAGCGCCGCCCGCTCCGCGCTGAAATCCTCGCGCAGGCTCGTCTCGATCTGCTCGACGCAGTCCGCAGGGCCGTTCGCCCGCATGAGCCTGAGCGACAACAAGTGGATTTTCTCGACGAGCGAGTCGTTGACCTTCGCGACGGCGATCAGGTCCTTCAGCTGCCGCTCGAGCTCCGCGTTCCGTTGACGGAGCATCGACACCTGACGCTCGATCAGCGATACCGTGAAGCCGTTCGTCTCGTGCGGGAGCTTGAGACGCAGCAGCAGCGTGCCGTGCCGCTCGAAGAAATCGGGTCGCCGTTGCAGATACTCGGCGACGGCTTCCTCAGAAAAGGGCTCGCCGAGCGCAGCCTCGTTCTTCTGTTGGCTCATAGTTCGATGACACCTTCGTAAACGAGCGTCGTCGGCCCCGTCTGCCACAACGGTCGTCCCGGCCCGGGCCAGCGCACCGTGAGCACACCGCCGGAGAGCTCGACCTCGACCTCTTCTGCCAGCGCCCCCCAGCGGCGACCGACCGCGACAGCAGCTGCTGCGCCCGTGCCGCACGCCGGCGTTTCTCCGACGCCTCGCTCGTAAACGCGCAGACGCACCCGATCCGGCCGGACGATCTCGAGAAACCCGACGTTGACG
>CAZKNH010000047.1:0-27108 GCA_964553875.1 uncultured Gammaproteobacteria bacterium
TCTCGGCGATCTGCCGCCGCGCGCGCGCGGCCTTGAGCGTCGCCTCCGCCTCGGCAAGCTCGTTGCGCGGCGTGCGCTTGTCGACCTCGACGAGCAGCGCGCCGGCTTCGACGACGTCGCCCGTATCGGCGTAGACGTTCAGAATCTCGCCGGACGCCTTCGACTTGACCTCGACCGTCCTGACCGGCTCGATGACGCCCGACGCCTCGACGCTGACCTGGATGTCGACGACGTCGACGGTCTCCGAATCGTAGAGCGGCACGACGTCGTCGGGACTCGGCTGGCAGCCGACGAGCGGCAGGGCGGCAACGAGCGCGGCGAGCGCGTGGCGCGGGAAATCTCGGTTCATCAGTGCGTCACCCGCGGGTTCTGGTAGTCCTGCTCGATCGCACCGTCTCGGAGCACGAGCACGCGACGCGCGTGCGCCGCGATGTCGGGCTCGTGCGTCACGAGAATGATCGTGTGGCCCGACGCGTGCAGGTCGTCGAACAGCGCCATGATCTCTTCGCTCGTGGCCGAATCGAGGTTTCCGGTCGGCTCGTCGGCGAGCAGGATGCTCGGCTCCGTGACGAGCGCCCGCGCGATCGCGACCCGCTGCCGCTGACCGCCGGACATCTCGCTCGGGCGATGGTTGATCCGCGCGCCGAGGCCGACGCGCTCGAGCGCCTTTCGCGCGCGCTCGAGCCGCTCCTTGCGTTTCACGCCCGCGTAAACGAGAGGCAGCTCGACGTTGTGCAGCGCATCCGCGCGCGGCAGCAGATTGAACGTCTGGAACACGAAGCCGACGTCGCGATTGCGGACGCGGGCGAGCTCGCGCTCCTTCATGTCCGACACGAGCTTGCCGTTCAGCCAGTACTCGCCCTCGTCCGGCGTATCGAGGCATCCGATCAGGTTCATCAGCGTCGACTTGCCGGAGCCCGAGGGCCCCATGATCGCGACGTACTCGCCTTTCTCGATCGACAGGTCGACGCCGCGCAGCGCGTGGATCACCTCACCGCCCATCCGATATCGACGCTTCAGGTTGTGGGTCTGAATGATCGCGCTCACGCTGTCGTCCCTTCTCCGGACGTGCTCGGCGGCATGGGCGGTGAAACGGCGTCCGTGCCCCGGGCAATCGATCCCGATTATGGCATCGGAACCGGGGCTCGAATCGTATCCGGCGCGTAACTTCGCGTCGCTAAAGGATTCTTAAGTCCTACGCCGGCGTATACGGGGGCTTCGAAGCGGGGCGAACATGCTCGCGCAGAAACGCAATCGAGCGCGAGTACGCGAGCGCGGAGTGTTCGGGACTGAAGCTTGCGCGGCCCTCGCTGTCGAAGCCATGCCCGGCACCGGCGTAGACGTGGAAGATGCCGGACGGATTCGCCTCGCGGATGCGCTCGATGCTCTCCGGCGGGATCGACTGATCCTGGTCGCCGAAATGGTAAAGGACCGGGCAGCGCGGCCGCTCGTCGAGATGGTTGACGATCGAGGTCCCGTAATACGACACGGCCGCAGAGATTGGCAGGCGGATCGCGGCCACATGCGCGACCGTGCCGCCCCAGCAAAAGCCCACGACGCCGACCGGCACGTCGCCGAGCGCGTCGATTGCGGCCTGCACGTCGGCAAGCGTATTCGGCCACTCGAGCCGGCGCATCACGGTGCGTCCCCGCTCGATCTCCGAGTAATCGAGGACGAGTCCCTGCTCGACACGGTCGAACAGCGCCGGCGCGATTGCAGCAAAGCCTTCGGACGCGTAACGCTCGACGACGCTGCGGATGTGCGGCGTGAGCCCGAAAATCTCCTGAACGATGACGACGCCGCCCGCAGGCGCGCTCGAAGGCGCGGCGCGATACGCGTCGAAAACGTGCCCGTCCTGTGCGGTGAGCTGCACGAGCTCGCCCATCGCTCGTTCCTCGCGGAGCTGCCGAAAAAGGGAACCGACCGTGCCGGGGCGACGCGCGCCCCGGCACGGTCTCCACGTCAATTGCGGTCGGACGTCGACCTGCTCAGCCGGCGATAGTACTCGGCGACCGCATCCTCGAAGCCGCGTGCGACCCGGACCGGCGCCGCGGTCCGCACCGTCGCGCTGCGCGAGTCGCCGGACGCGGCCCGCAACTCGAGCTCCGTCTTCTCGAGCAGATCGACCAGCGCGCGATACTCGCGCTCGATCAGATCCGCGTTGCCGTCGCCCGGCAGCCCGCGGCGCAACGCTTCCGCGAGCTCGCGTACCGCGCGCAGCTCCGCTTCACTGATTCCCTCGGCGCGAAGCCGGTTCGAGAGCGTCAGGAGCTCCGTCCCGGCCGACTCGAGCCGCTGCCGCGCCTCCTCGAGCCGCTGCGGATCCTGCCAGAATCCGTACGGGTACGGCCCCCAGATGTCGCCGCGGTTCGGATCGTAGAAGCCACCGCGCGGGCCATAGCCGCCGCGATCGAACGGACCGCCGGCGTTCAGGCCGCCTTGCTGCGCGCCGCCCTGCTGACCGCCTTGCTGCGGGCCGCCCTGCTGCTGCCCACCGGCCTGCGCGTTCTGCTGCGCCTCCTGATTCTCCTGCGGCTGCCCCGGCTGACCCTGCTCGGCGGGCTGACCCCGCTGCCCAGGCTGCCCCGGCTGACCGGGCGGCGAGAGCGCGGCCTGACGCGGGTCGAGCGCCCCCGACTGCCGCGTCAACTCGTCGAGCTCGCGCCGCAGCGCCTGCAGCTCCGAGATCAGCTCGGCATTCGGATCGGGCTGGATCCGCTCGCCCTGCACGGCCTCTTCCTGAGCACGAGCGAGCGCCTCCTGCGTCTGCCGCTCGAGGTCGCGCAGCGCGGACGTCGTGACCGAGTCGGTGGCCGCGACCTCCATGCCGTACCCCTCGCGGATCAGCTCGGCGGCGACGGCGAGGAGCCGCTGCGCCTCGGACTGCTGCAAGCGGCGCAGCGCGTCCGAAAGCTCCGACGCCGCACCGGGCGTCTGATCGCGGAACTGCTGCGCGACCCGCTGGATGTCGCGCGTCAGCTCCTCGAGCGCCTGACGCAGATCGTCCTTGCGCTCGGCGAGCTCGTAGGCCTCCTGACGGTCCATGCCGCGGCGCAGTCCGCCGCGGTCGACGCGGTCGTTCAGGAGCTCGCGCATCCGCTGCTGCAGCTCCGCCTGAAGCTCGCGCTGCTGCCGATAGAGGTCGGACGCACGGTCCGCGAGATTGGAGAACGCCTCGCCCGCAGCCTGCTGCCGCTGCGCGGTCATCTGCTGCAGCGCGGCCTGAAGCTGACGCCGGGCCTGCTCGATCGCCCGCTGCGCTTCGGCGGGATCGATGCTTTCGCCCTGCCGGCTCGCCCGATCCATCGCCTCGAGCGCCTCGTCGAGCTGCTGGATCGCCCGCTCGGTCGGGTCGCTGCTCTGTCCGCCGGCGGACGCCTGTGCCCCGCCCTGCTGCTGACCGGGCTGGCCTTGCTGCTGGCCCTGCTGGCCTTGCTGCTGGCCTTGTTGCTGACCCTGCTGACCCTGCTGCCCCTGCTGTGACTGCTGAGCCCGCTGATTCGCGAGCTGCTGCTGGAGCTGCTCGAGCTGGCGTCGGAGCTCCTCGGTCTCGCGGCGCAGCTGCTCCTGCTGCCAGCGGTCTCGCTCGGTCAGCTGCTGTCGGCGATTCGCCTGGCGCGCCAGGTTCTCCTGACGGCGCGCGAGCTCCTGCAAGCGACGGATCGCCTCGTCGATGCTCTCGGCCTGCTGCTGCGGCTGATCGAAAGCGACCGGCGACTCGGTCTCGTACTGGTTCTTCTCGAGGTCCATCTCGAGCTCGAAGAGCTCGGACAGATCCCGCCCGGCGAGACCTCCGCCACCGCCGCCGTTGCGCTGGAACGAGACCTGGATGTCCGTGAACTGAGCCTCGGCGCGGAGCAGATGCTGCAGCGCTTCCTGCTCGGGCGGTACCGCCTCCTCGAGGTCGAGCTCCGCAAGGCGCTCCGCCGCAGGACCCATCGCCTCGGCGGCGAGCTCGAGGCTCTCGACGAACGCCGCGATCCGCTCGTCCTGCGTGAGCTGGCGCGCGCGCGTGCGGTTCGCGAGCGTGCGCGCCTGGTCGGCGAGCGTGCGCTGGAGCTCCGCGAGCATCTGCGCGTTGTCGGCGAGCTGCTGCTCGTCGAGGTAGCTCGACTGCTCCTCGTCACGCTCGCGAATCAGGTTCCACGTCGCGACGAGGATTTCCTTCTGGCGGCGCGAGATCTCGTCCTGCTCGCCGCCGCCACCGCCGCCGCCACCGCCGCCGCCGGCCTGGCTCGACTGCGAGAACCGGCGCTCGAACGGCTGGACCTCGATGAAGTAGAGGTCGCTCTCGGCCTTGCGGCCGCGATCTTCAGCGACCACGTAGTACGAGATCAGATCGCCCGGCTCGAGGCCCGCCTCGGTCGGCGCCGCGTCGGCGGCTTGAGCCTCTTGCGGCGGCTGATCGAACTCACCGCCGAGCTGCGGCACGCGGAGATCGTCGAGCTCGAACACCGAGCGCGGCGCCCGCGCACGCCGGTTGGCGCGCATCGGCTTCGTGAGCTCTTCGAGGAAGAGGACGTGATCCTGGGCGACGAACGTGCCGTCCTCGCCGAGCTCGATCGGGATCGACCGCCACTCGCCGCCGTTCACGGAGTAGCGCAGCTCGACGTTGTTCAAGCCGAAGTCGTCCCGCGCCTCGACGCGGAGCGAGACCTCCTCGATGTTCGTCGCCCGCGCATCGCGCCCCGGCTTCGTCACCTTGACGACGGGCGCTTCGTCCGGGATCAGGTCGATGAAGTAATCGTCCGTGAGGCGGATACTCGTGTCGTCGAACAAAGTCGAGACGAAGTACTCGCCGGCCTCGTTGACCGACAACGTCGCACGGCTCACGGTGCCTTCGGTCTCCATCGCGATCTTCTCGCCGTTCGCGACGATCTCGGCGTTGTCGAGCGGCCGATCCGTATACACCTCGATGTCGACCTCGGTGCCCGCGACCGCGCGGATGTCTCCGCCGGGGTCGACCGTCTGCGGATCGAGCCTGCTCCAGTCGGGATACCGATAAGTCAGCTTGATGTTGTTGACCCGCGGCAGGTCGACGACCTCGACGTTGTAGACCGGGCTGCGGATGCCGGCCGCCACGACGTAGTAGCGCATCGGCTCCCGCAGCGCGAAGAACGTGAATTCGAAACCGTCGCCGCTGCGCGTCATCGACGCGGACTGCCATGCGTCGCTCGATGCGAACTGCGCGAACACCTGCATGTCGCGCGGCGCGAAGCCTTCGGCGCGCGCGGTCACGACGAGATCGCCGCCACGACGAAGCGTGTCGTCGCCCGGCTGCACCTCGATGAACTGCGGCGGCCGCGTGTCGTCTAGCAGCCAGCCGGCCCAGAGGTGGCGAACGCCGTAGCGCCACGTATCCGGACCGAACATCGCGACGCCGACGAGAAGCAGCGCGGCGCCGATCGCGATCGCCGTCGGCACACGGATCTGCCAGTTCGGGACCTTGAGCGCGGCCGGTATGCCGCGCGCGAGCGCGAGGGCGTCCTCTGCGAGGAGGCCGAGGAACGGGGACCGGGCATTCGTCCTGACGAGCCCGTCGTACGTCTCGAGGCGGCCGTCGAAATCCGGTGCACGCTGCTCGATCTCGGCGATCGCGCGGGTCCTGCGCAGGCGCCTCAACGGATAAACGACGAGCCACGCGATCACGACGCCGAGCACGACGGCGAGCGCGATCCGCGCGCCGAGCACGAATTGATCGTCGAAGGCCCGTCGGGTGCCGAGGTAGACCGCGATCATCGTCACGGCGAAGGCCGCGAGCGCGAGGATCGCCGTGCCCCGCGCGACGACCAATGCTTCGAGGCGCCGCCGGAATCCCGTGAGATACGAGTCGAGCTCTTTCTGTGCGGTCATGTGGCAATACCTCTTCGCACCCTAAGATGCCAGTTTCCCACGAGCGTTTCTATGAGTAGCGCCGCAACGAGCACCCACAGGAGCCACGCGCCGAGCGGCACGGCGACGGCCTCGCCCGCTTCCGTCGTGACGTCCACACGGCCGTCCGCCTCGAATCCGAGACCCTGCCACCGCTCGAGCGTGCCGTCGTCGACGGACGTCAAATCCGACTCGCGCGGATCGGGGTTGACCGCAACGACCTCGGTGCGACCGCCGCCCTGGACCTCGTAGAACCCGACCCGCTCGAGGACGACGTCGCTCGTGCCGCCGCCGAGCCCGAGCGCCCGCTGCCCGTCCGGATCGAAAATCTGCCCGCCCTCCATGCCGAGCGCGCGCACCGACAGCGTGCTGCCGAGCGGCGCCTCGCTGCTGAAGCCGGCGCCGCCGAGCATGTGGTTCGCGAGCCCTGCGACGAGCGGCACGAAGACCGGCTGGACGGGCAGATCGTTCCACTCGCGATCGAGCGTCGACGCATAGACGAGCACGCGGCCGTCGCCGATCCGACGCTCGACGAGCAGCGGCGCGCCCGTATCGAGCTCGAGCAGCACGTCGTCCTCGGCCGCGGGCACGATGCCGACGTAACGGGTGAACTTTCCGCTCCTCAAGCCATCGAGCCCGCGCATCGCCGGATGCGATCCGTCCACGCCGCTGATCGAGACGAACGCGCGCGACCCGAGCGACGCGCTCGCCGGATCGAGGGTATGCCCGGTGACGGGCACCGTGCCGAGCGCGTTCGCCCGCGGGCCGAGCGCAGCGAGCACCTTGCCGCCCCCTGCGACGTACTCGGTGAGGAGCTCCGCGTCGGACGCGCCGAGGACGCCTGCGTCCGTGACGATCACGAAGGCGTAGTCCGCGAGCGCCCGATCGGCGAGGCCGCCGACGCCGATCCGATCGATGTCGAGCGAGAGCGTGTCGATCGTCTCGAGCGCGGCGCGCACGAAGAGGTCGTCGTTCGCCCGCCGGCCGCCCGCCACGATCAGCACTCGGCGCGGCTCGGGCCGCTTCAACGACAGGTAGCGCGTGTCGTCGAACTCCAGGTCGTCGCGCGGCTCGAGCGAAAGCGTCACGCGGTTCGCGCCGGCCGCGAGCTCGAGCGGGTCGAATTCGACGATGGCGCTGCCGTTCGGGTCGAGCTCGACCGGCACCTGCGCGACCGTCTCACCATTGACCTCGAGGCGCACCGTCCGCCGCTCCCGCTCCGACGAGAAGCTCTGGACCTCCGCCGTGAGCTCGCCGGTCAGGGGCGAGCCTCCGAAGCTCGCGATCGCCCAGTTCGCATCGTCCTCGTCGGCGACGCCATGGATCGCGATCGTCGCCGGCAGGCTTGGCGCGAGCTCGGCAAAGCGGGCCGGCATCGCCGTCTGCTGTCCGTCGGTGACGATGTGCAGCATGACCGGACGGCTCGCCGCACGGACGACGCCGTCGAGCGCGCGCATCAGCTGACCGTAATCGAGACGAAAGGCGGTCGGGCGGATCGTCGCGAGGGCCCTGCGCGCCTCCGCGAAATCATCCGTCGGCTCGGTCACGAGCTCCGCGATCCGCCCCGCCGCGACGATCTGCACGAGGTCGCCCGACGAGAGCCCGCCGATGACGTCGTCGGCGGCGTCGCGGGCACGCGACCAGCGCGCGTCGTGCGACATCGACGCGGACACGTCGAGCACGACGACGTGGAGCCGCCCGTCCGCATCGGCGGCCGCCGCCGGCGACCGAAGCCATGCCGGCTGCGCGAACACGAGCGCGAGCAGCACGAGCACGGCGATCCGGCACGCGAGGAGCAGCAGGTATTGCAGCTTCTTCGCGAGCACGCGGCGGGGCTCGCCGGGCTCGAGGAACATCAACGAGCTGAACGCGCGGCGATTCGGGTTCGTCGACGACAGCCGATGGAGCCAGAGCGGCAGGCCGATCGCCAAGAGCCCCGCGAGGAACGCCGGTGCGAGCAGAGTCATCGCGCGCCTCCGGACACGGGATCGATCGCGCGGCTGCGCGGCGCGAACGGGAACGGTGAGCTACACGGCACGGTCAGGCCCCCAGCCCTCGCCGCTGCCTGAACAACAGATAGCTGCGCAGGGCTTCGTCGAGCGGTTGCGCGATGTTCACGAGCACATGGTCCGCGCCGGCGCGCAGCGCCGCCTTCTTCAGCGCGTCGATGTGGCCGCGAATTCGCTCCCGGTAACGAGAATGCATGTAAATCGGTGAAACTTCCATCGTCTCGCCCGTTTCCATGTCCTCGAGGAGCGCCGATTCCTTCATCTTCGGCTCGAGCTCGTCGGGATCGAGCAGCTGGAACAGCACGACGTCCTGCCCCTGATACGCGAGCGGCTGCACGCCCTTGAGCAGCGCGTCGGGATCGCAGTAGAAGTCCGAGATCACGGCGACGAGGCCGCGTCCGCGTCGAAACTCCTGGAAGCGCTCGAACGGCACCTTGAGATCGGTGCCCGTGCCGGGCTCCGCGCGGTCGATCGCATGCAGCACGGCCTGCAGCTGCCCGACGCGCGTCGACGGCGGCCGATGCTCCCGCACCTCGTCGTCGAAGACGATGAGGCCCACCGCATCGTGCTGCCGCGATGCGAGATACGCGAGCGTCGCCGCGAGAAACTTGGCGTACTGGAGCTTCGTGACCGCCCCCGAGCCGTAACCCATCGAGGCGCTCGAATCGAGCAGGATGACGAGGTGGGTGTTCGTCTCGCCGACGTAGCGCTTGATGTACGTGCGCTCGGTGCGCGCGTAGACGTTCCAGTCGACGAAGCGCGGGTCGTCGCCCTCGTTGTACGCGCGGTACTCCGCGAACTCCTGGCTGAAGCCGAAGAACGGCGAGCGGTGGAGACCCGTCAGAAACCCCTCGACGACGGCGCGCGCGACGAGGTCGAGGTTCGACAGCCGCGCGAGCACGTCGGGCTTCAGGAGATGCTGAGGCGCGGTCGCGCTCACGAGCGTCTCCGGTTCCGGTCACACGCGCTCACGACGCAAGCGTCAGGCGCGCGAACGGCGTGCCGGGCGACCCGCGGCATCAGACCGCCTTCGCCTGGCGCGCGCTGCCGCCGAGGCCCTCGACGAGCTGCGTCAGCACGTCGTCCACGGTGACGCCGTCCGATTCCGCGAAGTAGTTCGTCAGCACGCGGTGGCGCAGCACCGGCAGCGCGAGCGCCGAGATGTCCTCGCGCGTGACGTGATAGCGGCCGGCGAGGAGCGCACGGGCCTTTGCCGCGAGCGTGATGAACATCGTCGCACGGACGCTCGCGCCGTACTGGATGTAGCGGCGAACGACCTCCGGCGCGAGCGGATCCCTGGGCCGCGTCGCGCGCACGAGCTCGACCGCAAACCGGTTCACGGACTCCGCGACGGGCACCTGGCGCACGAGCTGCTGGTACTTCAGGATCTGCTCGGGCGTCGTGCACGCCTCGACGTGCGGCATGTCCATCTGCGTCGTGTAGCGGTTCACGACCTCGAGCTCGTCCTCCGCGCTCAGGTAATCGAGGACGACGTTGAACAGGAAGCGGTCGAGCTGCGCCTCGGGCAACGGGTACGTGCCTTCGAGCTCGATCGGGTTCTGCGTCGCGAGCACGAAGAACGGCCGCTCGATCTTGTGATGGTGGCCGCGCACCGTGACCGAGAATTCCTGCATCGCCTCGAGCAGCGCCGCCTGCGTCTTCGGCGGCGTGCGGTTGATCTCGTCGGCGAGCAGCACGTTCGCGAAGATCGGCCCCGGCACGAACGTCCACGTCCGATGGCCGGTCGTGATGTCCTCTTCGATGATGTCGGTGCCGGTGACGTCGGTCGGCATCAAATCCGGCGTGAACTGGATACGCTTGAACGTGAGGCCGAGCGCGGACGCGAGCGTCCGCACGAGCAGCGTCTTGGCCGTGCCCGGCATACCGGTGATCAGGCAATGGCCGCCGACGAGCAACGTGAGCAGCAACGAGTCGATGACCTCGTCCTGGCCGACGATGACTTTGCGGACCTCCGTGCGAATGCGGCCGAACGAGTCGTGGAAGCTCTTGATCAGCTCACGAGTCTCTTCGGTCTCCAGTGCGTTCTGCTGTTCGACACTCAACGTACGATCTCCAATAGCATCTGCTGGGCCTCACGGTAGTGAGGCGCGATCTCGAGAGCATACAGTAAATGCTCCCGAGCCCGGGCCTGGTCGTCGAGGGCCCGATAGGCCCTCGCAAGCCGGTAGTGGACGTTCGCGCGGTCGTGCGGATTCATCGCCGCGAACGTCTGGTATTCGACGAGCGCCTGCTCGGGGCGGCCGGCCTCGAGCAGCCTGTCGCCGAGCTCCGCATGCACGTCCTGTGCGAGCGGCGCGACGAGCAGCACGTCCTCGAGCACGGCGATCGCCTCGTCGAGGTCGCCCGCCTCGTAACGCCACTTCGCGAGCGCGCGCAGCCCCGTCGGATCGTGTCCGCCGCGCCGGCGATACTCGGCGAGCGTCGCTGCGGCCTGCTCGAGATCCCCCGCCTCCTCGTGCGCCTTCGCCTTGATCAGGTAAGCGCTGCCTTCATCGACGTAGTCGGGGAAAAGCTCGATGGCGCGCGTCGCGGCCTCGAGCGCCTCCGTCCAGTTGCCGGCGTCGGCGTGCCGGTGCGCGTCACGCTGCGCGCTCTGCCAGCCGTCGAGGTTCGCGACCGTCTCGCCGAGCTCCGCCTCGAGGTGCGCCGCGAACTCCTTGTCGAACTGCTCGGCCGAGATACCGAGCGCGCGCTCCACCGCGTCGGGCGTCTCGACGCCCTCCGCGAACAGCGCGAGCATCGACTTCAACCCCTCCTGGCCCCAGCGCATCGCGATGTATTCGCAGACGAGCCCGGCCTGCATGTACGAGACGACGACTTGCGCCTGATAGGTCGGCCGGATGAAGCCGCGGTCGAGCTCGGCGATCGGCAGGAGCTTGTCGTCCTTCATCGCCTCGAAGAACACGATCGGCAGATGCCGGCCCGGCAAAGGTCCGGTCGACCATTCCTCGTACACGGACACGCCTTCGCTGAACCAGCGCGGCACGAGGTGCGCGGTCGCCTCGAGCGTGAAGACGTGCGCCATCTCGTGCCACAGCGTCGTGCCCCAGTGGAAGTCGCCTTCCGCGCGCCCGGACGGGCTGTCCATCGCGACGAGGTGCCCGAACGTCACGCCGAGGAGACCGATGCCCGGAAGGCCCGACGTGCGCACAGCGAAATCGTCGTGCTCCGGATAGAGCTCGACGACGACCGGCTCCTTCAACGTGAAGTCGTAGCGCTCGGAGAAGGTCTCGATGCTCTTCCGCGCGAGCGCGAGCACATAGCGCTCGAGCACGTCGGACTCGCTCTTGTGCAAGCGCAGGATCACGCCGGGATCGTACGGCTGCCCCTCTTCCGGCGGGTGCGTCGAGACGACGAAGTTCTCGAAGCTGTCGATCAGCCGCAGCGTGTTCACGATCTGCGGGCTGTACGGATCGCCGCGATACGCCGTCGCGAGGTGCCGCTGCGCCTCGGCGACGCGGTTCTCGCGCAGCAGGTTCACGCCGAGCTCCGCGTGCGCGGAGTAAAGGTCGGGCTTCAACTCGACCGCCTTCTGCAAGAGCTCGATCGCCTCGCGGTAACGGCGCGTGATCACGTAGAAGTGCGCGACCGTCTCGTAGACCTCGCCGTAGGTCGGGTTGTACGCGAGCGCACGCTCGACCCACTCGCTGTTCGCGTTGCCGTTCAGCAGATCGAGCGACGCTTTGAGCGCATACACCTCGAGCGGCGGGTGCCCCCGCTCCTCGGCGATCCGTTCCGCACGGTCGAGGCGCTCGGCCGCGCGGTCGAGCGCACCTTCCTCGAGATCCATCCGCGCGAGAAGCAGGAGCGCCGGCAGATTGTCCCGGTCCGCGGACAGCACCTCCTCGAGCCAGCCGTGCGCACGGTCCTCGAAGCGTCCTGCGGCGACCGACGCGAGCCCGAGCTTCGCGCCGATATGCTTCGGGTCGCGCTCGAGCGCCTCGTTGAAGAGCTGCACCGCCTCGTTCGCCTGGTGCGTGTCGAGGAAGAGATAGCCCCAGCGCGCCCGGAGCGTTGCGTCGTCCGGAGCCTGCTGCACGGCTTGCCGGAACGCGTCGTTCGCGCCGCGGAAGTCGCCGAGCGCGCGCGCGGCCTCGGCGCGGAGCGCGAGATCGTCACTCGCGCGGAGCCGCTGATAGCACGTGCTCGCGGCGCTCCGCTCGCCCCGATAAGCGAGCCGATCACACTCCGCGAGCGGCTCGGGACGCTCGCCGTACTCGATCGTCAGGCCGAATGCGGCCGGCGCGAGCGCCGCGAGCAGGAGCGGAAGGAGCCTTCTCATGACGTCGATCGATCAGTCCTCCGATGACTCGTCGAGGGCCGCCTGTGCCCTGTCGATTTCCTGCTGCACCGTCGCGAGCTGCAATAACAATGCCTGAAGCTCGTTCAGGTACGCGTCGGGATCCATCCGATCGCGGCGCTGGCGCAGCGCTTCGAGCTCGCCTTCGATCTCGGCCATCCGCGCCGACAGCCGCTCGAGCTCGGGCGTCTGCGTCGGCCGCGCAGTGAGGCGCGCGACCGTGAAACGCTGTGCGCCGTCGCCGGCGATCTGCGGGTGCTCGGTCGCGAGCATGCCCTCGGCCGTGAAGCTGTCCGCGACCTTGCGGGACGCGTAATCGAACGCCTCCTGCGCGCTGATCAGGCCGTTCTTGTCGAGGTCCGCCTCTTCACTCGACAGCGCGGCGACGAAATGCTCGGCGAAGCGCGTCGCGTTGCGCTCGTTGCCGCTGCGGGTCGCGGTGATGACGGTCCGGCCGTCCGTCGTCCAGCGCTCGAGGACCGCGCCGCTCGCGCTCGTCGCGTTCATCACGAGCTGAGCGCTCGCGGGCACGCTCGCGAGAAGCTCGCCGAGCGCTTCGCCGGTGAGGTCCGGCCCCTTCAGATTGAGCTTGTAGTCGTCGCCGTCGAACGTGCCGTGCCCGATCAGGAAGACGATCAGCGTATCGGTGGAGCCGACCTTCTCGGCGAGCCGGCCGAACGCCTCGCGCACGCGCTGCTGCGTCGCGTCCTCGCCCGTGAGCACCTCGACCTGCTCGGCGTTGCCCGTCGTGCGGCGCGCTGCGTCGGCGAGCGCCTGCGCCTGCTGCGCGAACCGCTCGTCGTAGCGCGGCTCGCCCCCAATGCCCGCGACGATCAGATAATAAGGCTCGGCCGCGGCAGCCGTTGCGAAGAGCGGTGCGAGCCAGACCAGGCGGCGAAGCTTCACAGCCGCCCCCATACGAGCCGCAGAATCCATTCCGTACCCTTCAAGAGCAGCAGCGCGAGGAACACGATCGGCATGTTCCAGAGGTCGAGGACGCGCCGCTCGACGAGCCCCGCCTCCGAGAAGCGCACCACCTCCGGAATCTTCGCCGCGTCGGCGAGCGCGAAGTACGTGCCGCCGGTCGCGTTCGCGATGCGTTCGAGGAGCGCGCGGTTCTGCTCGACGCGGAAATGCTCGGCGACGCCGTCCGCACGGCGCACGGCGACCTCCGCCGTGCCGAGCGTCTCTTCGTCCTCGCCGGTCGCGGTCACCGTGAAGCGATAGATCCCGGGCTCGGCGGCATCGTAGACCGCCGCGTACACGCCGGGCTCGCCCGGCACCGGCTCGAGCTCGATCTCGCCGAACGTGCCGACGCCGCCGTCGACCTTCACGGTGACCGTCGCGCCGCGGGCGGGCAGGTACTTCTTGTCGCGCACCTCGGCGCGCAGCGAGATCCGGCTTTCGTCGCCGTAGAACGACCGGTCGGTCGTCAGCGTGACCGGACGCGGCGCGGCCGCGGACAGCGTCTGCAGCAGCTGGCGCCAGAACGTCTCGTGCCGCTGATCCTCGTGCGGCAGCCCCATCTGCCAGCGCCATGTGCCGCCGGTCGCGAGGATGTACGCGTTGCCGAGCCCGTAGTGCTGATACAGGAGCAGCGGCTCGCGCCCGCCCGGGGTCTCCGCCTCGAGCAGCGTGATCGCGCCGGGCTTCGGCTCGCCGATGTACTGAAAGTCCATGATGTCCGGCATCTCGGCCCAGCTCGCGAGGTTCGCCTCGTCGTCGCGCTCGAGCCGCGTGAGGAGCGATCGCTTGCCGTCCTCGGTGAGGAGCGCCTTCGCCTGGTAGCGGATGAACGTCGCGCTGTTCGGAACGGGCAGAGTGGCGGGCAGCACGTCCGCGACCACGGTCGAGCCCCAGCCGCCGTCGGCAAGACCGCGGCGCCCGCCGAGCATCAAGAGGCCGCCGCCGCGCCGGCTCACGAAGTCGGCGATCATCCGCTGCTGCGCCGGCGTCAGCGCCGAGGCTTCGAAGCTGCCGATCATTAGCGCGTCGTACGCGAAGAGCGCTTCCTCGTCGGTCGGGAAGCCCTCGGCGAGCTCGTCGCCCGATTCGACACCCTGCCGATAGAACTTGTTCGGCGTCGTCTTCAGCAGGCTCGCGAGGCGCACCGACGGGTTCTTGTCGAGCGCGCGGCGGATGAACTTGTATTCCCAACGCGGCTCGCCCTCGATGTAGAGCACGTGCCGCCGCTCGCGCGGCACGACCAAGGGCCGAAGCTGCGTGTTGTTGATCAGGTTGCGTTCACCGGGCAACGCGCTCAGCGTGAAGCGCAGGTCGCGGACGCCCGGCTCGCCGACGTCGATATCGACGGAGCGGGTCGTGACGCCCGGACGCGACGGCAGCCGAATCCTCTCCGACGCGATGATCGCATCGCCGTCATAGACGCGAAGATCCACCTCACCGGCGGCCGCGTGGCGGATGCTCACCTCCGCGCTGACCGTCGACCCCGCAAGGCCGCGCGCCGGCACGACGACGTCCTCGAGCTCGACGTCCTCCGGCAGGCGTTCACGGCCGACGCCGACCGTGTGCACCGGAATGCCGTGGCTCGCGATCTCCGCGATCTTCGCCGCATCGAGCTCGTTCGAGTTGTCGCCGCCGTCGCTGACGAGCACGACGGCGCCGAGCGTGCCGGTCTGCGCCGAGCGCAGCACGGACAAGAGCGCGTCCCCTATGCGCGTCTGCGTGCCCGGAAGGGGCACCTCGTTCAACGACGGCAGCTCGACGAGACGTGAATCGAACGCGAAGAGATCGACCGTGAAATCGGCCGACAGCGCCGGCAACGTCTCGCTGCCGAGCACGGCCACCGCCTGTTGCAAACGCGAGCGGTCGCCTTCGCCGTAGCTCATGCTCGCCGATGTGTCGAGCAACACCGCAACGGAGTTCTCTTGCGGACGCAGCGTTTGCGTCACGAGCGCGGGGCGCCACATCAGGACGAGCACCGCGATCACCAGCGCGGCCTGCAACCCGCCGATCGTCGCGGCTTTCGGCCACGACAGATCCTGTCGCGTCCGCACGATACTCGCGGCAACGATCGCAACCGCGACCGCCGCGAGGACCGCGAGCCAGAACATCGGCAGCTCGCGGGCGAAGACGAATTCCGAGCGCGAGAAGGTCTCGGGCGAATACTTGAACAACAGCTCGAACACGACTCGTCCTATCGCGAACCCTGATTACGGACCTCGAGCGCCGGATCAAGTGCCCGGAGTCGTCGGCCGGCACCCGCTGAGCGGGGACCGCACAGAGCCCCCCAACAGCCGAGCTTACCTGCTGGCTACCCTTCCCGCCTAGCCCGTTCCCGCTGCGAGGGCTGCGACCGCTGCCGGTATCATCGACGAGTTTGGATCATGCCGGCGAGACCGTGCAGTGAACCAGTCGATTCGAGGCCGCCGGCGAACTTTCGCCGGCGCCCGGACGGGAAAAAGAAACGATGAGTCTGGATGAGAAGAAGCGGGTCGTCGTGCGCTTCCTCGAGCGGTGCAACGGCTACGCGGACCGCGAGATCGCGGCCCGTCGCGTCGAGCTCGAGCATGCCCGCGGCCGGCGAGCGCTCGAGCTCGCCGACGAGATCGCGCACTGGGCCGCGTACCGCGCGTTCAACGAGCATGCCATCGCGGAGCTCGCGACGTCGCGTCTCGACGACTGGCTCGAGTGACGGGTTGCCGCGGCGCGACGCCCCGTTGTGATAACTTCGCAAACAGGATCCGAGTCACGATGCGCGGGAAGCGTGCGTCCCACAGCGACATCTTTTTTCGGTCGAGTCGCTCGCATGGTCACCACTGGGAGCACTCGTCGATCGCGACGGATCGCTTCCGCCGGGACGCTTACGCTTGCGCGATCGTGACTCGGAAGGGCTCCCGGCAGTCGAGAAATCTTCAGGAAACGAGATGCAACAGGATCAGGTGTCGGTCGCGGAAACGTTCCTGCGCGCGCTGAAGCGGCGCGGCATCGATTACGTCTTCGCGAACGCGGGCACGGACTTCGCGCCGATCATCGAGGCGCTCGTCAAGCTCGGGGATCGCGCCGGCGAGATCCCGCGCTTCATTACGGTGCCGCACGAGAACCTCGCCGTTGCGATGGCGCACGGCTTCTACCTCGTCACGGGGAAACCCGCCGCCGTGATGGTCCACGTGACGGTCGGCACCGCGAACACGATCTGTGCGTTGATGAACGCGTACCGCGACGAGGTCCCCCTCCTCCTGATGGCCGGACGGACCCCGATCACTCAGCGCGGCCACATCGCGTCACGCTCGGCACCGATTCATTGGGGCCAGGAAAACTTCGACCAGGCCGGCATCGTGCGCGAGTACACCAAGTGGGACTTCGAGCTGCGTGCCGGACAGAACGTCGACGAGGTCGTCGGCCGCGCGCTCGACGTCGCGCTCGCCGCGCCCCGCGGCCCGGTATACCTGACGCTGCCGCGAGAGGTGCTCGCGAATCCGGCCGTCGCGGACCCCGACGCACCGCCCGTCACCGCGCCGGTGATCGCCGAGCCGCAGCCGAGCCCGAGCCACATCGAGGCGGTCGCCGAATGGATCGCGGCCGCGGACTGGCCGCTGATCGTGACGAGCCACGTCGGCCGCGACGTCGCGGCCGCGGCCGCGCTGGCCGAGCTTGCGGATACGTTCGCGATCCCGGTCGTCGAGCCGGGCGCAACGTGCGTGAACCTGCCGGCGAGCCATCCGATGAGCCTCGGCCCGGCCGGCGGGTCGCTGCTGCCGAAGGCCGACGTGATCGTGGTCATCGACGCCGAGGTGCCGTGGTTCCCGCGCGCGTTCACGCCGGCGCCCGGCGTCAAGGTTGCGCACCTCGGCATCGACCCGCTGTGGACGCGCTATCCGATCCGCTCGTTCCCGGCGGACGTCGCGGTCCCGGGCAGCGCGCGCACGGCGCTCCGCCTCCTCGCGGACGCGCTCGCGGCGCAGCGCGCGGACAACGGCAAGGTCGCGGCCCGCCGGGCGGAGATGGCGGCGCGGCGCGCCGAGCTCGACGCGCGGCGCGCACGGGCGCTCGCCGAGGCGCGCACGGCGAAGCCGATCCGCTACGACTGGCTCGGCGAATGCGTCCGCGCGGCGCTTCCGCCGGGCGGCCTCGTGATCACCGAGCTCGGCGCATGGCCGCATCAGCTCGCGCTCGACGAGCCCGGGAGCCTGATCGGCGTCGGCATCGGCGGCGGGCTCGGCTTCGCGCTCGGCGCGTCGCTCGGCGCGAAGCTCGCGGCACCCGACCGTACCGTGATCACGACCTTGGGCGACGGCAGCTACATGTTCGGCAACCCGACGCCGTTCCACCTCGTGTCGCGGGCCGCGAGCCTGCCGGTGCTGACGATCGTCTGTAACAACGGCCGCTGGCAGGCGGTCGACTCCGCGACGCGGGTCGTCTACCCGGACGGTCACGCGGCCGCGGCGAGCCCGATGCCGCTGGTCGAGCTCGCGCCGTCGCCCGAGTTCACGAAGGTGGCCGAGGCGTCGGACGCGTTCGCCCGCCGCGTCGACGAGCCCGACGACCTGCCGCGCGCGATCCAGGACGCCCTCGAAGCGGTGCACGGCGGCCGGCAGGCGCTGCTCGACGTGCGCATGGAGCACGGCGTCCGCTGAAAATCGGGGGTCAGAGCCCTTTTGCTCAGCCCAAGGGCTCGGGCCCCAATTTTCCCGACCCGATTTTCAGGCGGCGCGGGCGAACGGCTCGAGCGACTCCAAATGACCCGCGACGCGCGCAAGCGTGGGGAATCGCGTGAGATCGACGCCGTGCCACCGCGCGTTCCGGACCTGCGGCACGAGCACGACGTCCGCGAGCGTGACCCCGCCCGCGAAGCAGTAGCGTCCGTCGGTCGTCGAGGCAATCGCCGCCTCGAACGCGGCGAAGCCTTCCTCGATCCACCGCCGGCACCAACGATCGACGCCGGCCTCATCCTGACCGAGCTCGGCGGCGAGAAGGCGCCGGACGCGCAGGTTGTTCAGCGGGTGGATGTCGCACGCGACGATCTGCGCGACCGCCTGAACACGTGCCCGCTCGACCGGCGCCTCCGGAACGAGCCGGGGCTCCGGGAAGCACGCGTCGAGATACTCGATGATCGCGAGCGACTGCGTGAGCAGGAGGCCGTCGTGCTCGAGCGCCGGGACGAACCCCTGCGGGTTCACCGCCCGGTAGGCCTCGATGCGCGGGTCGGCCGGATCGTCGGGAAACGCGACCGGCACCCGCTCGTAGCGGCAGCCCTTCAGATTCAAGGCGATCCTGACGCGGAACGCGGCAGAGCTTCGCTCGTGATCGTAGAGCCGCATCGCCGTCACCTAGGTCGTGCCGGACGCGATGTCCGCCGCGCCGGCGGCGGACACGCGCGCACGCGCCGCTTCGAGCCGCTCGGGCGTGCCGACGTCGATCCAGAGCCCGTCGTAGCGGAGCCCGCGGAGCGCGCCGCGCGCGATCGCGGCGTCGAGGATCGGCTTGAGCGGCCGGCGCCCGGGCTCGAGACCGGCGAAAAGGCGCGGATGGAACAACGCGATGCCGGCGTAGGTCAGCCGCTCGCCGCGGTCCGTCACGCGGCCTTGCGCGTCGACGGCGAAGTCGCCCGTCGGATGGTGGTCGGGATTCGGCACGAGCACGATCTGACCGTCCGCGCCGTCGAGCGCGAGCGCGCCGAAATCGAAGTCGGTCAGCACGTCGGCGTTCGCGACGACGAAAGGCGCCGTGCCGAGGAGCGGCAACGCCTTCACGATGCCGCCGGCCGTCTCGAGCGGCTCGGGCCCTTCGTCGCTGTACTCGACACGGACGCCGAACCTCAGCCCGTCGCCGACGGCGTCGCGGATCTGCGCGCCGTGCCTCGCGACGTTGACGACGACGTCCGTGATGCCCGCAGCGGCGAGCCGGCGCAGCTGCCGGCCGAGCAACGTCTCGCCGCCGACGTCGAGCAGCGGCTTCGGCGTCGACTCGGTCAGCCTGCCCATCCGCGTGCCGAGCCCGGCCGCGAGCACCATCGCCTTCATCGAGCCCTCTCGACGCGACGCGCGGGCGATCGGCGTCGCCGCCTCGCCGTGCGGCCGTTCGCCGCCGGCAACCGATTGAACGCACAAAGGATGTGTGCCATTGTAGCCGACTTTCCGCGGCTCTGGGGTTCGTGCTCCACAACACTCGCGCGACGGCGCTCCTTTATTTCGTGTCGGCTCTCGGCGCGCGGGGTGCCGCAGCGCAGCAGGTCTGTCTCGCCGCCGTGCCGGGCGCCGAGTCCCCGACGCCGTTCCTGCAGCCTGCGCCCGAAGACGCCGTCATCACGTTCCGACGCCTCGAGGCCGGCACGGCGACGGGCGCCCAGGTGTCCGGCGACTTCCGCATCGCGTATCGGGGCCGCAGCGTGTCGGGCGAACGCGCGACGATCACGCCGGAGCGGATCGACATCACCGGGCGCGTCGTCTACGAGAGTCCCGAGGCGAGCGTCTACGGGCAGGACGCGGTCTTCGACCGGCTCGACGAGAGCGTTTTCTTCGGCGAGGCCGGCTTCGAGATTCCGTCGCGGACCGCGCGCGGATCGGGCGAGAACATCGTCATCAGCGGCGCCGAGCGGCGGCTGTCGTTGTCGTCGTTCTTCTTCACGACATGCCCTGAAGGCGACCGGTCGTGGCGGCTCGACGGGTCCGAGATCGAGCTCGACTTCGAGCAGGGCTTCGGCACCGCGCGGAACATGAAGCTCGAGTTCAAGGGCGTGCCGATCCTTTACGCACCGTACTTCACGTTTCCGATCGACGACCGCCGCAAGAGCGGCTTCCTGACGCCGAATTTCGCCGAGCGGGACCGGACCGGACTCGACATCTCGATTCCTTATTATCTGAACATCGCGCCGAACTTCGACGTGACGCTCGAGCCGCGCTACATGAGCGAGCGGGGCGTGCAGCTCAACACGGAGATCCGCTATCTGCTGCCGCGCAGCGAGGGCGAGATCGACTGGAGCTTCCTGCCCGACGACAACGAGGCGCGCCGCGCCCGCCGCCACGTGAACGTGCAGCACGAAACCCGCTTCTCGGACCGGCTGAGCGTGACCGCCGGCATCGAGCAGGTCTCGGACGACGCGTACTTCGAGGATCTCGGCAGCAGCCTGAGCGCGACCAGCCAGGTCTTCCTCGACCGCTTCGTCGACGTGACCTGGACGACGCCGTACTGGACTCTGCTTTCCCGGTTCCAGAACTATCAGACGATCGACACGACGCTCGATCCGACGCTCCGTCCGTATCGGCGCGTGCCGCAGATGCTGTTCGAGGGGCGCTGGACGCGCGGCCTCGTCGGCTTCGACTCGCAGGCGGAGCTCGTGAACTTCGATCGTGACGTCGGCGTCACCGGCTGGCGCTTCGATACCGAGCAGGAGGTCAGCTTCCGCTTCGCGCGTCCCGGCATGTACCTGACCCCGGCCGTCGCGCTGCGCCAGACGACCTATCGGCTCGACAACGCGCCCGACGAATCGCTCTCCCGTACGCTCCCCGTCGCAAGCGTCGACACGGGGCTCACGCTCGAGCGGACGGCAGGCCGGACGGGACGCTGGCTGCAGACGCTCGAGCCCCGTCTCCTCTACGTGCACGTGCCTTTCGAGGAGCAGGCGGACCTGCCGGTCTTCGACACGATCCTGCCCGACTTCAATCTCGTGCAGCTCTTCCGGAAATACCAGTTCGTCGGGCCCGACCGGATCAGCGACACGGACCAGCTGAGCTTCGGCGTCACGACCCGGCTCATCGAGGAGCGCACCGGCATCCAGCGCCTCGCGGCGACGGTCGGCCAGACACGGTATTTGAGCACGCAGTCCGTGAGCCTGCCCGGCCTGGCGCCGATCGACGCGAACGCGTCCGACTACGTCGCCGAGCTCTCGATCGGGCTGCGCGACGCGTGGAACCTCGACCTCGGCTATCAATGGAACAGCGACACGGAGCGGACGGCCCGCACCGAGACGCGGTTCGAGTATCGGCCGGCCGAGGATCGGCTGTTCGGCTTCGCCTATCGCTATCGCCGCAACGTGATCGAGCAGGGCGATTTCTCGCTCGTCTGGCCGGTAGCGGAACGCTGGCGGCTGATCTCGCGGTACAGCTATTCATTCCTCGAGAAGAAGCCGCTCGAGCAGTTCTTCGGCTGGGAGTACGACGCGTGCTGCTGGCGGCTGCGCGTCGTCGGCCGGCGCTACGTGAGCCGACGGACGGGGGAATCGGACAGCTCGATCGCGGTCCAACTCGAGCTCAAGGGCTTCAGCCAGAGGGTGCCCTCCCCTGAGGAGCTTCTCGACCGTGGTATCCTGGGTTACCGAGGCACCGGCGCAAGCAGTGATTGAGATGACTTCGATTCGCAGGTTCCTGTCGTTCGCGGCGGCATGGTGCACGGTGTTCGCCGCCGGCCATGCATTCGCACAGACACGAGAGCTCGGCGAGACGGGCGTGCTGCTCGACGGCATCGCCGCGATCGTCGACGACGGCATCGTGCTAAAGAGCGAGCTCGAGGAGCGCCTCACGCTCGTCATCGCGGCGCTTCGGCGTCAGCAGGCGCAGATGCCGCCGCAGCAGCGCCTGCCGCTCCCGCCGCTTTCCGAGATCGAGGAGCAGGTGCTCGAGCAGCTGATCCTCGAGCAGGTGCAGCTCCAGCGCGCAGAGAGGCTCGGCATCCAGGTGAGCGACCAGACGTTGAACCAGGCGATGTCGAACATCGCGGAAAGCCTCGGCGTCACGTTCGAAGAGCTGCCGGCGGCGCTCGCCGCGCAGGGCATCGACTACGTCGCATTTCGCGAGGAGCAGCGCAAGGAGCTGATCCTCGATCAGCTCGAGCAGCGCGACGTGCTCGGCCGGATCTCGATTTCCCCTCGCGAGCTCCAGCAGTGTCTCGACCGTCTCGAGTCGACCCAGATGAACGAGCTCGACTACAACGTCTCGCACATTCGGATCGATATCCCGTCGGGCGACCGCGCGTCCGGGATCGAAGCCGCGCGCGCGAAGCTCAACGAGCTCTATGCGCGGCTCGAGAACGGCGAGGACTTCGGCCAGCTCGCGATCATCTACTCCGACGCGGAGACGGCGCTCGAGGGCGGCAATCTCGGCTGGCGGAAAGGCTCGCAGCTGCCGACGCTGTTCGTCGACACGGTCCTGCGCATGAAGCCCGGCGAGGTGTCGGAGCCGATCCAGAACGAGGCGGGCTTTCACATCATCCGTCTGAACGACGTGCGCGGCGCGGAGCGTGTGATGGAGGATCAGGTCCGCGTGCGGCACATTCTGCTCAGGCCGAACGAGATCATGGACGACGCGGCCGTCGAGCAACGGCTCCGCGGACTGCGCGACCAGATTCTCGGAGGCGATGACTTCGGCCCGATCGCCCGAGCGGTCTCCGAGGATCTCGCTTCCGCGGCCGACGGCGGCGATCTCGGCTGGATCGGTCCCGGCGCGGTCGTGCCCGAATTCGAGGAGCAGGTCGCGAGGCTCGACGTCGGCGAGCTGAGCGAGCCGTTCCAGACGCGCTACGGCTGGCACATCGTGCAAGTCGTCGACCGGCGCTCGCACGACACGACCGACGAGCTGAAGGAGCAGCAGTGCATCCGACTGCTCCGTGCGAACAAGGCCGAAGAGGAGCGTGCGCTCTGGCTCCGGCGGCTGCGGGATCAGGCGTTCGTCGACATCAAGATCTGACGCGGAAAGAGACGGACGCGACACGCGATATGGCGCTCGCCAGGATCGCACTGACGTCCGGCGAGCCGGCCGGCATCGGGCCCGATCTGTGCCTGATGCTCACCGAGCACGACGTCGACGCGCGCATCGCGGTGCTCGCCGACCGCGAGATGCTCGCGGCACGTGCCGAGCAGCTCGGCATCCGCGTCGAGCTCGTGACGGTCGATGAGATCGCCGAAGCCCCGCCGCACCGGCGCGGCCGGCTCGCTGTGCTGCACGTCCCGACGGCCGCACCGGTCGTACCCGGCGAGCTCGACGTCGCGAACGCCGGCTACGTCCTCGAGCTGCTCGCGCGCGGCTGCGACGCATGCGTCGCGGGCAGCGCCGACGCGCTCGTCACGGCGCCGGTGCAAAAGAGCGTGATCACGCGCTCCGGCGTGCCGTTCTCGGGACACACCGAGTTTCTCGCCGAGCGGACCAAGGCGCCTCTGCCGGTGATGCTGCTCGCCGCGGAGAACCTTCGCGTCGCGCTCGTGACGACGCACCTGCCGCTCGCCGACGTCCCCGCGGCGATCACCGCGGAGCGCATCGACCGCACGTGCGAGATCCTCCACGCGGACCTCGAGACCCGCTTCGGCATCCGCTCGCCGCGCATCCTCGTGCTCGGTCTGAACCCCCATGCGGGCGAGCAGGGCACGCTCGGCAACGAGGAGCGCGACGTGATCGAGCCCGCGATCGCGGGGCTCGCCGCGCGGGGGCTCGACGTCACCGGCCCGGTCGCGGCCGATACGGCCTTCACGCGCGATTCGCTCGGGCGCTGCGACGCCGTGCTCGCGATGTACCACGATCAGGGGCTCGCACCGCTCAAGGCGCTCGCCTTCGGCGGCGTCGTCAACGTGACGCTCGGGCTGCCGATCGTGCGCACGTCGGTCGACCACGGCACCGCGCTCCCGCTCGCGGGCACCGGCCGCGCCCGGCCCGAGAGCCTGTTCGCCGCCGTGCGCGTCGCGTGCGAGCTCGCACGCCGCGGACGCGACGCAACATGAGCGACCGCGAGCATGCGGAGCGCATCGCGCCCCGCAAACGCTTCGGACAGCACTTCCTGCACGATCCGAACGTCATCCGCAAAATCGTCGACACGATCGCCCCCGAGCCCGACGACGTGATCGTCGAGATCGGAGGCGGGCTCGGCGCGCTGACGGCGCCGCTCGCCGCACGCGTCGAGAGGCTGCACGTCATCGAGATCGATCCGCGCCTGCACGAGACGCTCGAGCGGCTCGGCGACGCGGCGCATCGGATCGTCGTGCACCGCGCGGACGCGCTCGAGTTCGACTTCGCGTCGCTCGCGCCCGCGCCCGGGACGCTCCGCGTGACCGGCAACCTGCCGTATAACGTTTCGACGCCGCTCTTGTTCCGGCTGCTCGAGTTCCGGCACGCGCTGAAGGACGTGCACGTGATGCTGCAGAAGGAAGTCGTCACGCGGATGGTCGCGCCGCCGGGCGGCAAGGATTACGGCCGGCTCACGGTGATGCTTGCGCAATGGATGGACATCGAGCCTTGCTTCGACATCGGTCCCGGCGCGTTCTCGCCGCCGCCGCGCGTCCGTTCGACGTTCGTGCGGCTCGTGCCGCGCTCGACGCCGCGCTTCGAGGTCGAAGACGAACGCCGTTTCGCGCGGCTCGTCGCGCACCTCTTCTCGATGCGCCGGAAGACGATCGCGCGCGCTTTGCGCGGTCACGTCGGCGAAGCCGAGATCGCGGCGCTCGGCCTCGATCCGAAGGCACGGCCCGAGACGCTCGCGCCGGAGGATTTCGCGCGCCTCGCCGAGCACTGGAAAGACTGACGCGATGACGCTCTACGCGATCGGCGACATTCAAGGCTGCCTCGTGCCGTTCGAAGCCCTGCTCGACGCGATCCGCTTCGATCCGGCCCGCGACCGGCTCTGGCTCGTCGGCGATCTCGTCAATCGCGGGCCCGACTCGCTCGGCGTGCTTCGACGCGTGATCGCGCTCGGCGACGCCGTGACGACCGTGCTCGGCAATCACGACCTGCATCTCTTGGCCGCCGCAGCCGGCATCCGCCGGCCTCACCCGCGCGATACGCTCGCCCCCGTCCTCGCCGCGCCGGATCGCGATGCGCTCCTCGACTGGCTGCGCCGACGCCCGCTGCTCTACCACGACGAGGCCGCGGGCCGCGTGCTCGTGCACGCCGGCATACCGCCCGCCTGGACCGTTGCGGAAGCGAAGCGCGCCGCGCGCGAGGTCGAGTCCGAGCTCGCGGGGCCCGGCTGGCAGGACGCGCTCGCGGACATGTACGGCAACGAGCCGACCCGCTGGTCGCCGCAGCTCGACCGTAGCGCGCGGCTCCGCTACACGATCAATGCGCTGACCCGGATGCGCTTCTGCACGCGGGACGGCCGGCTCGACCTCGAGCACAGCGGCCCGCCCGGAAGCCAACCTCCGAACCTCGTGCCGTGGTTCGACGTGCCGAACCGTGCGGCCGCCGACGTGCACATCGTCTGCGGGCACTGGTCGGCGCTCGGACTGGTCCGCCGCAGCGATCTCACCGCGCTCGATACGGGCTGCGTCTGGGGCCGCACCTTGACGGCAGTCCCGCTCGATCCGCCCGGCCCGCCGGTCTCCGTCCCCTGCTCCCCGCCTTGACCAAGGTGGCGAAAGCGCAGCCGACGAACGAGGCCGAGGTCCAATCGAAGCTGCGAAGGGGAGCGCGTCCTCGACGATGGCTTTCAGGGGGCGTGAGCGGCCAGGACGGCCGCGATCGAGCGGCAGGGATGCTCTTCGCGTCCCCCTGAAAGCCATCGTCGAGGACGCGCTCCCCGTCCATGAGCTTGCGATCACGCTTCGCCAGGCCGACCGACGCCTCAAACGGCGATCGGCGCCTTGATCGACGGGTGCGGGTCGTAGTCGACGATCTCGAAGTCCTCGTACCGATACTCGAATATCGACGGCGGCCGCCTCTTGATCACGAGCTTCGGGAGCCGCCTCGGCTCACGGGTGAGCTGCAGATCCGCCTGCTCGAGATGATTCAGGTAAAGATGGCAGTCGCCCCCGGTCCAGACGAACTCGCCCGGCTCGAGGTCGCACTGCTCTGCGAACATGTGCGTCAAGAGCGCGTACGACGCGATATTGAACGGCACGCCGAGGAACACGTCGGCGCTTCGCTGATAGAGCTGGCACGACAGACGGCCGTTCGCGACGTAGAACTGGAAGAGCGCGTGACACGGCGACAGCGCCATCCGCTCGAGCTCGCCGACGTTCCATGCGCTGACGATGATCCGCCGCGAGTCCGGATCTCGGCGGATCAGCTCGATCGCGCGCGCGATCTGATCGATCTCGCGCCCGTCGGCGGCCTTCCACCTGCGCCATTGCGCACCGTAGATCGGCCCGAGCTCGCCCCGCTCGTCCGCCCACTCGTCCCAGATCGTCACGCCGTTGCTTTGCAGGTACTCGACGTTGGTGTCCCCGGCGAGGAACCACAAAAGCTCGTGGACGATCGAGCGCACATGCAGCTTCTTCGTCGTCAGCAGCGGGAAGCCGTCCGCGAGATCGAAGCGCATCTGATGGCCGAACACGCTGAGTGTCCCGGTTCCGGTGCGGTCGCTTTTCCGCACGCCGCGCTCGCGTATCGTCCGCAACAGATCAAGGTACTGCCTCATCGGCCGTCCTCCGTCGCCGCACCGTCCGCCGCGCGGGGCGGTGCATACTCGCGCCTCCGATACGCCATCGCGAGGAACACGACGCCGAGCACGATCATCGGCGCCGACAGGAGCTGGCCGCGGGTGAGCCAGCCGAACGCGATGTAGATGCCGTCGTCGGGCATCCGGACGAACTCGACCGCGAAACGGAAGACGCCGTAGAGCAGCAGGAACAGTCCCGACACGGCCATCATCGGCCGCGGCCGCGCCGAGAACGTGAACAGCACGACGAACATCACGAGGCCTTCGAGAAACGCCTCGTAGAGCTGGCTCGGGTGACGCGCGACGCCGTCGACGATCACGGCCCACGGCGCGTTCGGGTCCGTCTCGACGCCCCAGAGCTCGCTGTTGATGAAGTTGCCGATGCGCCCGAAGCCGAGCCCCGGCGTGATCCACGGCGCGACGAAATCGGCGATCGCGAAGAACGGGCGGCGCACCTTGCGCGCGAAGAGCCACATCGCGACGATCACGCCGAGCAGCCCGCCGTGGAACGACATGCCGCCCTGCCAGATCGCGAGCAGGCTCAACGGATTTGCGAGAAAGCCGTCGAGGTTGTAGAAGAGCATGTAACCG
>CAZKNH010000048.1:0-26940 GCA_964553875.1 uncultured Gammaproteobacteria bacterium
GTCCCCGCTATCCTCCCTAAGCGGGCTTGGTTCCGGTTACCCCAACCGGAACACCTTGGTCCCGGGCGTGTCCCCTGAATCCCGCGCCCGGGGCCACTTCAAACTGGCCCCGCGGTTCCCCCCCGGGGCCTTTTTTTGTCTTCGTCACGCGCCTCGTCGGCCGGATCGGCCCCTTCGAACCACCGCTCGAGGCACGCTCGCGCCTCGTCGACGCCCTGACCCGTCTGCGCCGAGAAGACGATCACCGCGGCTGCACCCGGGACCTCGGCCGCGACGCGGCGGCGCTGCTTCGCGGCGTCGTTCCGGCTCACCTTGTCCGCCTTGGTCAGGAGCAGCAGCGTCGACAGGCCGAGGGCCTCCGCCCAGTCGAGCATCGTCCGGTCGAGCTCGGTCACGCCGCGCCGGATGTCGATCGTGACGACGAGACCGCGCAGATTCGGCCGGCCCCGAAGATATCCGTCGAGCAGCGTGCGCCAGCGCTGACGGACCTCGGGCGCGACCTTCGCGAACCCGTAGCCCGGCAAGTCGACGATCCGCCTGCCCGGCCCTGCCTCGAAGAAGTTGATGAGCTGCGTGCGTCCCGGCGTCTTGCTGACGCGGGCGAGCTTCCGCACACCGGTGATCGCATTGATCGCGCTCGACTTGCCCGAGTTCGAGCGTCCGACGAACGCGACCTCGGGCTCGTCGGGCCGCAGGAACCCGCTCGGATCCGAGGCGCTTTTCAGGAATCTGGCGGCGGCCATATTCGAGGGCACGGGCGGAAAGGCGGAGCGCGAGTAGTGTACAATCCGCGCCTCACCTCGACGAAAGCATCCAGGGAAGCGTGGACGAGATGATCGACGAACCGCGCGGCCGCCGCTCGCGGCCCTCGACGGTGCTCGCCGCCGTCGCCTTCGTCGCGGCGGCCGTACTCACGGGGACGGCCTCCGCGCAACAGCAGGGACAGGACGTCATTTTCGGCGGCTCGATCGACGCCGGCCGTGAGAAATCGACGACTTGCGCCGCGTGCCACGGCGTCGACGGAAACAGCGTGACCGCGGATTGGCCGAGCCTCGCCGGACAGCATCCGCGCTACATCTACAACCAGCTGCAGGCCTACAAGAACGGCGAGCGGCAGGATCCGAACATGCAGAGCCTCGCGTCGATGCTGTCCGATCAGGACATGCTCGACATCGCGGCCTACTACGCGTCGCAGCAGCTGACGCCGAAGGGCGCGGATCCGGAGCTCGTCGGGCTCGGCGAGGACATCTACCGCGCCGGCATCCCCGAGCGCGGCGTGCCGGCCTGCGCGGCATGTCACGGCCCCGCCGGCCACGGCAACTTCCTCGCGGGCTACCCACGCATCAGCGGCCAGCACTCGGCCTACCTGCTGAAGACGATGCAGGAGTACGCGTCGGGCACCCGCCGCTCCGATACGCGGTATAACCAGATGATGCGAAACGTCGCCGACCTCCTGCTCGAGGACGAGCTCCGCGCGGTCGTGAGCTACGTGCAGGGCCTCCGTCAATGATCCGGGGGTGCCGCCGCATCGTCGTTCCGCTCGCGCTGCTGCTGCTTGCCGCATGCGGCGCGGGCGATCCGCAGAGCGATGCGGCCCGGGAGCTCCCCCCGGCCGACGATGAGGCGGCCCTGACGCCGGACATCTCCGACGATGCCGCGCGGCTCGAGGATGCCGAGCCGACCTCCGCGCGTTTCCAGCTCGGGGTTCACTACGAGCGCCTGTCGCCGACGCAGCCGACGAGCTCGAGCCCGGACAAGATCGAGGTCGCGGAAGTGTTCTGGTATGGCTGCCCGCACTGCTACGCGTTCGAGCCGTACCTCGAGCGCTGGTCGGCACAGACGCCGGACGATGTGAGCTTCGTGCGCATCCCGGCGCTCTGGAACCCCGTGTTGCGGATCCACGCACGCGCGTTCTATACAGCGCGCGCGCTCGGCAAGCTCGACGAGATGCACTCGGCGTTCTTCACGGAGATCCACGAGAACGGCAACCCGCTCGATACGCGCGAGGCGCTCGCGGAGTTCTTCGCGCGCTTCGGTGTCGATGCGGCCGACTTCGAGCAGGCGTTCGACTCCTACGACGGCGTCCAGACCGAGCTCCAGCGGGCCGAGACGTTGAACCGGAGCTACAGGATCACGAGCGTCCCGACGATCATCGTGAACGGCAAGTACACGACGAACGCGACACTCGCGGGGAGCTACGACCTGCTGATCGAGCTGATCGACGAGCTCGTCGCGTCCGAGCGTCCCCGCAACTGACGCCTCGGCTTCCTCCGCCGGCGCAGCCTCCTCGGGGCGCGCCGGCGCCTAGAACGGATCCCGCGGCTCCGCGAGCCCGTAGGGGTCGACGTGAATCAGCACCTCCGCGCGGGGAAACGCGTTCCGGACCTCCCGCGCGACCTCCTCCGAGATCTCATGCGCCTCGAACAGCGTGAGCTTCGGATCGAGCTCGAGGTGGAGCTGGATGAACTCGGTGTGCCCGGACGAGCGCGTCCGCACATCGTGGAACCCGAGCACCGCCGGATGGCCGGCGACGATGCTCTCGATGCGTCGGCGGCTCTTCGACGGCAGCTCCCGGTCGAGCAGCACGTCGAGCGCATCGACGACGATGCGACGCACGCTCCACAGGATGACGCCGACGACGAGCAGGCCGAGCAGCGGATCGAGCAAATACCACCCGAAGCGGTAGCTCACGAAGAGCCCGACGAGCAACGCGACGTTCGTCAGGATATCCGCCTGGTAGTGCATCGAATCGGCCGAGATCGCGAGCGAGGCGGTCTTCGCGATCACGTAGCGCTGGAACGCGAAGAGACCGAGCGTCAGCACGAGCGACACGCCGAGCGTGCCGAGCGCGGCCGCGGGCGCCGCGAGCGGCTCCGGCGAGACGAGGCGGCCGACGGCCTCGAAACCGACGTAGAGCGCGGAGCCCGCGACGATCAGCGCCTGCACGAGACCCGCAACCCCTTCTGACTTGCCGTGCCCGAAGCGGTGCTCGCGGTCCGCGGGCGTCAGCGCGATGCGGACGGCGAGCAGCGTGATCAGCGACGCGGCGAGGTCGAGCAGCGAATCCGCGAGCGAGCCGAGCATCGCCACCGAGCCGCTTGCCGCGTACGCCCACGCCTTCATCAGGATCAGCGTGAGCGCGACGGCGACCGATGCGCCGCCCGCGAGGCGCATCAGCCGCGCACGACCGCCGGGTTCCGCAACCTGCATCGCGTCGCCGCCCGGAACGGGCACCTCTAGACCTTGCAGAGCCGCGCCGCGGCGTCTCTGAGCGTCTGCTCCTGCTTCGCGAAGCAGAAACGCACGAGCGTCGCGCCGGGCGGAGGCTCGGCGCAGAACACGGAGATCGGGATCACCGCGACGCCGTGCTCGATCGTCAGCCGACGCGCGAACTCGGTGTCCGGCTCGGACGAGATCCGGCCGTAATCGGCGAGCTGGAAATACGTGCCGCGCGCCGGGACGAGCTCGAAACGCGACGAGGCGAGGAGCTCGACGAAGAGATCGCGCTTCTCGCGGTAGAAGTCGGGCAGCGAAAGGTAATGCTCCGGGCGCTCGCGGATGAAGTCCGCGAGCGCATGCTGCAGCGGCGTGACCGCGGCGAACGTCAGGTATTGGTGGATCTTGCGGAGCTCCTCGGTCAATGCGCGGGGCGCGACGGCATAGCCGATCTTCCATCCGGTCGCGTGGTACGTCTTACCGAACGAGAACACCGCGAACGAACGTTCCTTGAGCTCGGGATGCGCGAGCACGGTGGCATGCCGACCGTCGAACACGATGTGCTCGTACACCTCGTCGCTCAGCAGGTAGCAGCCGTACGGGCGGAGCAGCGCCGCGAGCTCGCCCAGGTCTTCCTCGGTGAGGAGCGCACCGCTCGGATTGTGCGGCGAGTTGACGATCACGAGCCTTGTCCGATCGGAAAGCACGGACTTCAAGCGCTCCCAATCGATCGAGAACGACGGGCGCGTGAGCGGAACGTGAAGCGTACGGCCGCCGGCAAGCGTCACCGCCGGCTCGTACGAGTCGTACGCCGGGTCGAACACGATCACCTCGTCGCCCGGGCGCACGACCGCGTGGATCGCGGCGAACAGCGCCTCCGTTGCGCCGGGCGTCACCGTGATCTCCGTCTCCGGGTCCGCATGCACGCCGTAGAGGGCGCGGAGCTTCTCCGCGATCGCCTCGCGCAGCTCGCGCACACCGATCATCGGCGCATACTGATTGCGGCCGGCTTCGAGATAGTGCGTCACGCGTGCCACGAGCTCGGGCGGCGGTTGAAAATCCGGAAAGCCCTGTGACAGGTTAATGGCCTTGTGCTGGTCGGCCAGCTGCGACATCACCGTGAAGATCGTCGTGCCGACCTTTGGCAGTTTCGACTCGAGCAGGTTCATGCGCGCGGAGATCCGACGATGCTTGCGAAAACACTGATCGCGATCGGCCTCGCTCTCCTGGGCTTGGGCCTCTTGCTGCACTTCGCGCCGAACGCGCTCGGCTGGTTCGGCAAGCTGCCCGGGGACATCAACATCGAGCGCGGCAACACGCGGATCTTTTTCCCCATCACGACCATGATCATCATCAGCATCGTGCTCACGGTGCTCGTGAATTTGTTCTTCCGGCGCTGACGTGCGCGCTCGACGAGCCTTGGTGCCGCGCCGAGCGATGATGCCTGCCCGGCGCGCTCAACGCGCGCGAGCGGCGACCCGGTAGAGCCCGGCAGCGATCACGGCGATCACTGCGACGCCGACCGCGGCCGGCCACGATATGCCGAGCGCGATCACGTCCGGATCGTTCGCGAGCACGATCGGGATCGCCATGAAGATGCCGATCAGCGCCTCGCCGGTGATGAGCCCCGCGGCGAACAGCATGCCGTGCTGGGCACCCGCGCGTCCCGCGTCGCGGCTCCGTGCGCGCACTCGATTCGCTGCATGGGCGATCAGGCCGCCGGCCAGGATCGGCACCGACAACTCGAGCGGGAGGTAAATCCCGACCGCGACCGCGAGCACCGGCGCGCGCCACGTCGAGCCCCGTCGCTTCAGCCATTCGTCGACCGCGATGATCGCGACGCCGATCAGCGCGCCGTACGCGACCATGTCCCACGGTAACCCGCCGCCGAACACGCCTTGCGCGACGGACGCCATCAACGTCGCCTGCGGCGCGAGCAGAGCGTTCGGGCGCTCGGGCGTCGGGGCGCCGATGCCGTACGCCTGAAGCAGCAAATTCAAGATCGGTGCCATGACGAGCACGGCCGCGATCACGCCGACGCCCTGCATCAGCTGCTGGCGCCAAGGTGTCGCGCCGACGATGTAGCCCGCCTTGAGATCCTGCAGGTTGTCGCCGCCGATCGCCGCCGCGCAGCAGACGACGGCGCCGATCATGATCGCCGCGGCGGCGCCGTTCGCCGCGCCCTGCCCCATCAGCGCGAGCAGCAGCAGCGAAGCGAACAGGATCGTCGCGATCGTCACGCCCGAGATCGGATTGTTCGACGAGCCGACGAGACCCGCCATGTAGCCCGCAACCGAAGAGAACAGGAACCCGGCAACCAGCATGACCAACGTCATCGCGAGCGCGACGCCGAGCGTGCCGACGACCGCGTAATAGAGCGCGAAGAGCGGCAGCAAGAGCACCGCGACGGCGGTCAGCACGAACGGCATCGGCGTGTCGTGCTCGCGATGGTCGTAGACCGCGGCGGCGCCCACGCTCTGCGGCGCGCGCCGGATGCCGCTCGCGAGGCCCGCGAACAGCGACCCGCGGATCGAGATCAGGGCCCAGAGGCCGCCTACGAGCATCGCGCCGACGCCGAGGTAGCGGATCTCCGTCGACCAGATCGCGAACGCGAGGTCCACGGCCGGCGTGCCGGCCGTGAGCGACTCGGCGAGCGGCGTGCCGTCGAGCGCGAACGTCGAGTAGAGCGGGATCGCGACGAACCACGAGATCGCGCCGCCGACGAAGACGAGCACGGCGATATTGAGCCCGACGATGTAACCGACGCTGATCAGCGCCGGCGACAAGTTCGTTCCGATGTACGCGATCGTGCTCGAGCCGACGTATGCCGCCGATTGTGCCGTCGCGGGCCAGAGCCTCAACCCCGTCTCGGCGAGCTTCGCGAGCGCGCCGATCACCGCCGCCGACGCGAGATAGCGGGCGCCGCGGTTCGGATCCTCGCCGACTTTGAGCACCTCGGCCGTCGCGGTGCCCTCCGGGTACGCGAGCTTGAGATCCACGATCAGCGAGCGCCTGAGCGGAATCGTGAAGAGCACGCCGAGCAGCCCGCCGATGCCGGCGATCACGGACACCCAGACGTAGTCGAAGACGTTCCAGTAGCCGAGCATGATCAGCGCGGGCAACGTGAAGATCACGCCGGCCGCGAGCGACTCGCCGGCCGAGGCCGCCGTCTGCACGACGTTGTTCTCGAGGATGTTCGATTCCCTGAAGAACCGGAGCACCGCCATCGAGATCACGGCGGCGGGGATCGATGCCGACACGGTCAGGCCGGCGAAGAGCCCGAGGTATGCGTTTGCGCCGGCGAGAACTACGGACAGCACGACGCCGAGGACGACCGCTTTCAGTGTGAGTTGCGGCAGCGGCTGAGGAATCGCGCTCATCGACGCTTCACCTCCCCGACGGCCACCTACGTCGAGGCGTCACGGGCGCGTCGGAACCCGGCGACCGCACCGTCGCCGGGGAAGCCACATCGAGATCGCAAATGTCCGCGCGAAAGCGCCGCACCCGTCGGTTCAGGCCTGTTCCTCCTCGACCGGGGCAGGAGCCACTTTCTCCGGCATGAGGAACCTCGCCATGACGAGCCCCGCTTCGTAGAGCGCGTACATCGGCAGCGCGAGCAGCGTCTGGGAGATGATGTCGGGCGGCGTCAGCAGCATGCCGAGGATGAAGGCACCGAGGAAGACGTACGGTCGAGCGGCCTTGAGCTTCTGCACGTCCACGAGGCCGCTCCAGATCAGCATTACCGTCGCGATCGGGACCTCGAATGAAACCCCGAAAGCGAGGAACAGCGTGAGCACGAAGCTCAAGTATTCGCCGATGTCCGTGTTCATCGAGACGCCCTCGGGCGTCGACAGCGCGAAAAAGCCGAACATCAGCGGGAAGACGACGAAATAGGCGAACGCGACGCCGCAGTAGAACAGGATCACGCTCGAAACGAGCAACGGCAACGCGAAGCGTTTCTCCCGCCGATACAGGCCGGGCGCCACGAATGCCCAGACCTGATAGAGCACGACGGGCATCGCGATGAAGAGCGCGACGAACAGCGTCGTCATGAACGGCGTCAGGAACGGCGAGGCGACGCGCGTCGCGATCATCGTCTGGCCTTCGGGCAGCGCATCGCGGAGCGGCTCGGAGACGAACGTGAAAATTTCCTGCGTGAACGGCACGAGGCACAGAAACACGACGAGCACCGCGAGCATCGATTTCATGATGCGCGACCGAAGCTCGATCAAATGCGAGATCAGGGTGCCTTCGGCGAGCTGTTCCTGCTCTTGATCGTCGACCACGCTGCTCATCTCGCGCTCGACTCCCGAACCTTCGCGGCCTCGGTCTCTCCGTCCGCATCGGGCGAATCCGCGGTCGGGCCGCCGTCATCCGCACGCGGAGCGGCCTCGTCCGGACGCTTCATCGTCGCCACCGACCCGGACGATGCCGGCTGAGCGGACGCGGCCGCCTCGGACGCCGAAACGTCGTGTGATGCCGGCGTCATGCCGTCGGCGGCCGGCGCAGCCGCTTCGGGCGCGATCGACGGTTCGGCTCCGGCAGACGTTTCGGAGCTCTTCGATGCGGAAGACTCCGTTTCTGGCTCGGGACGCTTCGAAGCCGGCGGCTGCGGCTTCTTCTTCTGCGCCTTGTAGATTTCCTCGAGCGCGATCTCGCGCTCGAGCTGATAGCGAAGCTGGTTTGCCGTGCGCCGGGCCTTCGCAACCCAACGTCCGATCTGTGCAGCGACGCGCGGCAGCCGCTCCGGGCCAAGGATCAGCAGCCCGATCACGAAGACCAGGATCAGCTCACCCATGCTCGTATCGAACATTCAGAGGCCCTCGCGGTCAGCCGTGCCGGCGCTTCAGCTCTGCGACGCCTTGTCCTTCCGCTCGACGAACTCGGCGTCGGGCTCGGTCGCCTGCTGCGGCCCCGCTGCCTCGAGGCGCTTCGGATCGTCGCGCTCCTTGTTGTCGTCCTGCTCCATGGCCCTCCGGAAGCTCTTGATCGCGCTGCCCAGATCGCCGCCGAGCGTCTTCAGCCGCTTCGTGCCGAAGATCAGAACGACGATCAACAGAACAATCAAAAGCTGCCAGATGCTGATGCCGCTGAGTCCCATTTCAAACCCTCCTCGAGGGGCAGCGAAGTATCCAATGATACGCCAAGCGTATCGCCGCCGCGGTCAACTGCGCGGCGCGACTTGCAGCCAGAACGTGACCGGGCCGACGTTCGTCAATTCGACTTCCATCGAAGCGCCGAAGCGGCCGGTAGCCGTCGGCACGCCGAGCGTCTGAACCTCCTCGACGAGCCGGTCGAAGAGCACCGCGCCCTGCGCGGGGTCCGCCGCCTTCGAAAAGCCCGCGCGCGTGCCCTTGCGCGTGTCGGCGGCGAGCGTGAACTGCGGCACGAGCAGCATTTCGCCGCCCACGTCCACGAGGCTGCGGTTCATTCGGCCCGAGTCGTCCGGGAAGACACGATATTCGACCAGCCTTTCCGCCAGTCGTTTCGCCTCGGCAGGCCCGTCGCCTCGCTCGACCCCGACGAGAACGAGGAGCCCCAGGCCGATTCGGCCCACGACCTCGCCGTCTACGGTCACGCTCGCGCGGCTGACGCGTTGCAGCAGTCCGATCACGAGCCTCTCCTCAAGTCCTACCCCACAATACGCCGTGCGACCCCGCGAATCGGTCGGAAATTACCACTTCTCATCAAGACGTTAATTCGCGGAAATCTGCCCCGCGGCGCGGCCCGGAAGCGGGCGAGTATGTACTCATCAGAAGGCGACGCAAGGCCCATTCTGGTCGACGGGTAGGAGCAGCGCTAGTTTGGCCGGCTAGTCGTTACGAACGACCCGGAGGCCGGGTGCGGTCGAGCCAGCTAAGCCATGCAACCGAGCAGCTGCGCTTAGAACCATGGTTGTCCGTTGCGGTATGTGGGTCGAAAGTTCTTGGTCCTTCCTTCTGAAGCGGCCGCATTCTCGAATCTGTGCGAACTGTCCAGTTTGACCGGAACTAAGGTGCCCCTGTTGGGGATATATACAGGGGGTTCAGAGGAGTGAACAGTTAGTTTACTATCCGTGAGCCGGCTAACGGAGTTACCGTCCTAGACGGAGTATCCTCGCCGGCACCGAGGAGGCATACAAGGCATGCGCAAATACACGGTCCACTGCGAGTGGGACCCGGAGGCGAAGGTTTGGTACGTCGTAGATTCTAACGTCCCTGGCCTCGCCACAGAGGCCGATACACCGCATGCGCTTTTCGAAAAGCTGCTTGTCATAATCCCAGAGCTCGTTGAACTCAACGAGCCGGACGGGGACGAGGAAGTTCCGCTCGAGTTACTCTGGAGCCATCAAGGGAACGTTCGTCTGCGTCAGCGCGTCTAGTTGTCCGACTACGCACCGCAGCTCAAGAAGCTGCTCAAGCAGCACGGATGCAAGTTCGTTCGCAGCGGGAAAGGGGACCACGATATTTGGTACAGCCCAATCTCGCGTCTCAACTTCCCTGTCGATCACAAGATCAAGTCCCGGCACACTGCTAATCAGGTATTGAAACAAGCGGGCCTCAAGAAGGCGTTCTGACAGGTCCACAGTTCCCGCTAGAAGGTGGAATGGGTTAAGAGAGCCGCGAAGGTCCCTCGCTCGGCCCTGCCTTCTCTAGCGTGTCAGCGGGTCACGTCCCGACATCGAAGTTACCCACTGAACTTGAGCAACGACCGGGGTCTGGCTAACCGCCGAGATCGGGGGAATCTGGGCGCATTTCCCACTTCACCGCGAATTAATGGACCGGCAGGCCCGAAGCGTTGTCCACCCCCGAATAAAGCTCAATCGTCCCACTTTCGCCTGTTCGCACTCGCCCTGTAAGCCGGAAAGTGGGTTCCCGTGGGTAGATACTCGCCCGAATCGTCGTTGCAGTGGGAGAGCACGTCACTCCTCTGTCCGCACGCCGCGCGATCTGCTATTAGTACGCGGTTTTCGCGTCCCCGGGGGAGGAAGCCTACTATGAAACGTCGCGATTTCGTCGCTGCGCTTGGCGGGGCCGCCGCCCTGACGGCCTGCTCTCCGGGTCCGAGCACGTCGAGCGGCGCACGTAGCGACGAGCGCTTCCAATGGCGGATCGTGACGACGTGGGCGCCGAACTTCCCCGGGCTCGGCACCGCCGTGAACAGGCTGACCCGCCTGATCGAGCAAATGAGCGCGGGGCGGCTGCGTATCCGCGTGTACGCGGCCGGCGAGCTGATCCCGGCCTTCGAGGTGTTCGACGCCGTCTCCCGCGGCACGGCCGAAATGGGCCACGGTGCGGCTTATTACTGGCGCGGGCAGGTCGAAGCGGCCCAGTTCTTCGCGTCGATCCCGTTCGGCCTCAACGCGCACGAGATGAACGGCTGGCTCTACTACGGCGGCGGCCTCGAGCTGTGGCGCGAAGTCTACGCGCCGTTCAACCTCGTGCCGTTCCCGGCGGGCAACACCGGCGTGCAGACCGGCGGCTGGTTCAATCGCAGGATCGACAGCGTCGCGGATCTCCGCGGGCTCAAGATGCGGATCCCCGGCATAGGCGGCGAGGTCCTGAGGCTCGCGGGCGGCACCCCGGTCAATCTGCCAGGGGCGGACATCTTCACCGCCCTTCAGACGGGGACGATCGATGCCGCAGAGTGGGTCGGACCCTACAACGACGTCGCAGCGGGCCTGCACCAGGCCGCCCGCTACTACTACTATCCCGGCTGGCAGGAGCCCGGCCCGACGCTCGAGTGCATCGTCAACCGTCGGGCGTGGGAACAGCTCCCGGAGGACCTCCAGGCGATCGTGCAGGCCGCCTGCCAGGCCGTGAATCTGGACATGACCGCCGAGTTCATGGCGCGCAACGCGCAGGCGCTCGCACAGCTCGAGGCCGACGAATCCGTCGAGGTGCTCGAGTTTCCGCAGCCCGTGCTCGCCGAGCTGAAGCGGCTCTCCCAGCAGGTGATCGACGACCTCGTCGCTCGAGATCCGGTCTCGGCGAAAGTCTGGGAATCGTACCGCGCATTTCTGCAGCAATCGGAGGGGTGGCAGCGCGCGTCGGAGCTCGCTTATCTGAAGACGCGCGAGGGCTGATCGCACTGTCCCGCGGCGTCCGCGGCCGTTGACATCGACGGCCGGCAGCCGCAATCATGGTTCCACCGACCGCCCGATCATCGCACGCGCGGGGAAATCTGCGCTCAATGACCGGCCATTAAGGGTCTGTTAACATTCGACGTGCTCAACTGGAGCCGTTTACGGGTCAACCGGAAGTAGAGGGAGCTCGATGAAACGATTCACGGTGGTGTTCGGCCTGATCGGCCTCTTCGCCGCTGCGCCCGGTCTCGCACAGGAGTGCTCGTTGACCATCGAAGGCAACGACCAAATCCAGTTCGACAAGAAGGAGCTGCGCGTCAGCTCGAGCTGCACGGAAGTCACCGTGACGCTCAAGCACGTCGGCAAGCTTGCCGCCAACGTGATGGGGCACAACTGGGTCCTGACGAAGACGGAAGACTACATGGCCGTCGCCCAGGCCGGTCAGGCCGCGGGGCCGCCGAATTACGTTCCGGCGAACGACGAGCGCGTGATCGCGACGACCGAGGTGATCGGCGGCGGTGAGGAAACGTCGGTGACGTTCGATCTGTCGAACCTCGAGCCCGGCGGCGATTACACGTATTTCTGCTCGTTCCCGGGGCACTTCGCGCTGATGAACGGCAAGTTCATCATCGAGTGAGGAGCAGGTCGAAGCTTCGGTCGTCCTCTATCCAGGACAGTGAAGTTCGAGGGGATCAACTGGATACGGAAGTTCGAGGTGCAGTAGTCGTGTAGGAAGCCGAGGGACCGACGCGCCTTTCTGCAGGCAAGGCGGTCGCGAAACGATCGCCGCAAAACGCGGGGTGGAAGAGATATGGCTTTGGCCGTAGTCATCGTCCTCTTGGTCGTCGGGTCCCTCATCTTCCACTTTGCGAGCCCCTGGTACTTCACCCCTCTCGCGTCCAACTGGTCGTCGGTCGACACGACCGTCGACATCACGTTCATCGTCTGCGGCATCGTCTTCGTTGCCGTCAACCTCTTCACCGCTTACTGCCTCGTCAGGTTCCGTCACCGCAAGGGCCACCAGGCGCATTACGAGCCCGAGAGCAAGAAGCTCGAGGGCGGGCTGACCGCGTTCACTGCGCTCGGTGTCGCGGCGATGCTGACCCCCGGGCTCTTCGTCTGGGGCGAGTTCGTGACCGTGCCGGACGGCGCGATGGTCGTCGAGGCGTTCGGCAAGCAATGGCACTGGAGCTTCCGCTTCCCCGGCGAGGACGGCGTGCTCGGACGAACCGATGTCCGGCACATGAGCGTCGAGAACCCGCTCGGCATCGACCCTGACGATCCCGCCGGGCAGGACGACCGGCTCGTCCTGGAACCGACACTGCATCTGCCTGCCGACCGGCCGATCCACATGCTGCTTCGCTCGGCCGACGTGCTGCACAACTTCACGGTGCCCCAGTTCCGCACGAAGATGGATCTCGTGCCGGGCATGGTGACCTATCAATGGTTCACGCCGACGGTCGTCGGGAGCTACGAGCTTCTGTGCGAGGAGCTCTGCGGTCTCGCGCATTTCGCGATGCGCGGACGTGTGATCGTCGACGAGGAGGCCGACTTCGACACGTGGTTCGCGGCGCTGCCGACCTATTCGGAAACGGCATCGGCGCCGCGGGGTAACCCGGAGGCCGGAGCCGCGACCTACGCCGTCTGCAGCGCGTGTCACGGCGCGCAGGGCGAAGGCAACCCGACGCTGAACGCACCGAAGATCGCGGGCCAGGAGCCGTGGTACCTGAAACGGCAGATCCGAATGTACCAGCAGCGGATCCGCGGCGCCGACGAACGCGACGTCTTCGGGATGCAGATGGCGCCGATGGCGAACACGCTCGCCAGCGAGCAAATCATCGCCGACGTCGCGGCGTATATCGAGACGCTGCCGGACGACGAGCCGGAGCAGACCGTGTTCGGCGATCCGGTGCGCGGCCGTGAGATCTACACGACGTGCGCCGGCTGTCACGGCCGCGACGGCCGAGGCAACTGGAGCACGAACGCGCCGCGTCTCGCCGGCATGAGCGACTGGTATCTGTACCGGCAGCTCGAATACTTCCGGGAGGGCGTGCGCGGCGCGCATCCCGACGATTTGTACGGCATGCAAATGGCCATGATGGCCGCGAGCCTGCGCGACGAGCGTGCCCTTCAGGACGTCGTCGCGTACATCAACTCGCTTTGACGCAAGGAAAGTGAGGGTATTCGACTTGACTTGAGATGACGCACGGCCGGCGTGAAGCGCATGCGCGCGGCCGGGAGGGGGCTCCAAATGGCATATGTCGCAATCGCGGACCGGGATCATCACCTGCACGACCCGGATACGTTCGTCACGAAGTACATCTGGAGCCAGGACCACAAAGTCATCGCGATCCAGTACGGCAGCGTAGCGATACTGGTCGGCCTCGTCGCTCTGGGGCTCTCGCTGCTGATGCGGCTGCAGATCGGTTTCCCCGACACGTTCTCCTTCATCACGCCGTACAGCTACTACCAGTTCGTGACCATGCACGGAATGATCATGGTCATTTACCTCTTGACGGCGCTCTTCCTCGGAGGCTTCGGCAATTACCTGATTCCGCTGATGTGCGGGGCGCGGGACATGGTGTTTCCGTACATGAACATGCTGAGCTTCTGGGTGTACCTCCTCTCCGTCATCGTGCTGATCGCGAGCTTCTTCGCGCCGGGCGGCCCGACGGGCGCCGGCTGGACGTTGTATCCGCCGCAAGCGATCGCGGAGGGCACGCCGGGCGTCGACTGGGGCATCATCCTGATGCTCGCGTCGCTCGCGATCTTCATCGTCGCGTTCACGATGGGCGGCCTGAATTACGTCACGACCGTGCTCCAGGCCCGCTGCCGGGGCATGACGTTGATGCGGTTGCCGCTCTCCGTATGGGGCATCTTCGTCGCGACGATCTTGGGCCTCTTCGCATTCCCGGCGCTCCTCGTCGCGGCGATCATGTTGCTGCTCGACAGGCTCATCGGCACGAGCTTCTTCATGCCGGCGCTGCTCTCGATGGGCAGCGAGACCGGCAACGACGGCGGCAGCCCGATCCTCTTCCAGCATCTCTTCTGGTTCTTCGGTCACCCGGAGGTCTACATCGTCGCGCTGCCCGCGTTCGGTATCGTCTCCGATCTCCTATCGACGCATGCGCGTAAGAACATCTTCGGCTACCGCATGATGGTGTGGGCGATCGTCGCGATCGGCGCGCTGTCGTTCGTCGTGTGGGCGCACCATATGTACGTCAGCGGCATGAACCCGTACTTCGGCTTCTTCTTCGCGACGACGACGCTGATCATCGCGGTGCCGACGGCGATCAAGGTCTACAACTGGATCCTCACGCTGTGGCGCGGCGACATCCACTTCACGCTGCCGATGCTGTGGGCGACCGGCTTCATCTTCACGTTCGTCCATGGCGGCTTGACCGGGCTCTTCCTCGGCAACGTGACCGTCGACCTGCCGCTCTCCGACACGTACTTCGTGATCGGCCACTTCCACATGGTCATGGGCGTGTCGCCCGTGATGGTGCTCTTCGGCGCGATCTACCACTGGTTCCCGAAGATCACAGGCCGAATGGCGAACGAGACGCTCGGCAAGATCCACTTCTGGATGACGTTCCTCGGCACGTACGCGATCTACCTGCCGATGCACTATCTTGGGATTCTCGGCATGCCCCGGCGCTACTACGCGTACGGCGACACCCAGATCCTGCCCGAGTCCGGCGTGATCGCGAACCAGAGCATCACGATCGCCGCGATCATCGTCGCGCTCGCGCAGATGATCTTCCTGATCAACGTGTTCTATAGCCTCCGCCACGGCAAGAAGGCCGAACCGAACCCGTGGCGCGCGACGACGCTCGAGTGGCAGACGCCGGATACGCCGCCGAAGCACGGCAACTGGGGGCCGAAGCTCCCGGTCGTCTATCGCTGGGCGTACGACTACAGCGTCCCGGGTGCGCCCCGCGATTTCATTCCGCAGAACGAGCCGCCGCGTGAAGACGTTCGCACGGCGACCTGACGACGCCGGCTCGAGGAGGGTCCCGCGATGATGACCGCGCTTCTGATCGCGATGCTGACCGGGATCACGATCTGGTGGCTGCTCGTGCAGCGGCTGAAAACGAAGCCGTGGACCGAGCAGGGGGTGATCCCGGGCAGCCAGGACTCGCTGACATCGTCCGCGCCGAAGGTCGGCCTCTGGGTCTTTCTCGCGATGGTCACGAGCCTGTTCCTGGTCTTCGTCGGCGCTTACATCATGCGCAAGGACCATGGGCACGGCGGCGGCATGCATGTGTGGGTCCCAGTCGATGATCCGAGTATCCTGTGGCTCAACACGGTGCTCCTCGTCCTCGCGAGCGCGGCTCTGCAGCACGCAACCCTGCGCATTCGGAGCAACGACATCGCGGCGGCGCGGAGAACCTTCGCCGCGGGCGGCATGCTCACCGTGCTGTTCCTCGCCGGCCAGGTCTCGGCATGGCTCGAGCTCTCGTCGACCGGGCTCTACACCGTCGAAAGCCCGGCGTACTCGTTCTTCATCCTGTTGACGGCGGTGCACGGCCTGCACCTCGTCGGCGGGCTGATCGTGCTCGCACGCGCGGCGCTTCGGATGCTCGGCGCCGACACGAGCAACGCCGTCGTGACGAGCCGGCTCGCGATGAGCGTCGAGCTCTGCACGACGTACTGGCATTTCCTGCTGCTGGTCTGGCTCGGACTCTTCTGGTTGCTGTTGTCGACGTGAGCGCGTTCGGCGGACGGCCGCCGCGCTGGGAGATGAGACCTATGGCGCAAGACGGGGTGACCGCGATCGGTCGGGAACGACCCGAAGGCTGGCGCAGCATCGTCTCGGACTGGTCTGCCGACAAGCAGACCTTCCACGTGCCGTGGGGCAAGGCGATGATGTGGATCTTCCTCGTCAGCGACACGTTCATCTTCACGTGCTTCCTCGTCTCGTACATGAACGTGCGCATCTCGACGGCGGTGCCGTGGCCGAATCCGAGCGAGGTCTTCGGGCTCCAGGTATTCGGCGTCGACGTTCCGCTCCTGCTGATCGCGATCATGACGATGGTGCTGATCACGAGCAGCGGCACGATGGCCATGGCGGTCAACTACGGCTACCGCCGGGACCGCTTCAGGACGACCGCGCTGATGCTGTTCACGGCCGGTTTCGGCGCGGTGTTCGTCGGGATGCAGGCGTTCGAGTGGACGAAGCTGATCCTCGAAGGCGTGCGGCCGTGGGAGAACCCGTTCGGCGCCGAGCAGTTCGGCGCGGCGTTCTTCATGATCACCGGGTTCCACGGCATGCACGTGTCGATCGGCGTCATCTATCTCGTCGTCGTCGCGCTGAGGGTGCTGCGCGGCGACTACGAGCGCGCCGGCGGCAATTATGAGATCGTCGAAATCGCGGGCCTCTACTGGCACTTCGTCGACCTCGTCTGGGTATTCATCTTCGCGTTTTTCTATCTATGGTGACGGAGCTCCACGATGGCGACCGTAGAAGAGGTACATGAAGCGACGGCCCCCGCTGCACACGAGCCGGAGACCGCCGACGCGCACGGGCAACAGCATCCGATCAAGATTTACATCCTGATATGGGGCCTGCTGTTCCTGTTCAGCGCGTTCTCGTACCTGACCGACTTTCTCGAGGACGGCCTGCTGCGCTGGGGGCTGATTCTGCTCTTCATGTTCCTGAAGGCGGGGTTCATCGTCGCGATCTTCATGCACATGGCGTGGGAGCGGCTCGCGCTGATCTACGCGATCCTCGGCCCGCCGCTCGTGCTGCTCGTGCTGATCGGCTTGATGGTCGTCGAGGGCGACTACACGCTGCTCACGCGAATCGGCTTCTTCTCGGAGCCGCCGCCGATCGCGGCGCCCGAGCATTGATTCGAAGACGCGCGGCGCGTGCCGCCGCGCGTCGCGGAGAAAGACGATGCTCTACTGGCTGCTCGGTGTCGTCGTCATGCTGCTGATCTGGGCGAGGATCTGGCACACGAATCCGAAGATGGCCTTCGGCGTGCTGCTCGGCCTCCCGATCGCTTGGGTCGTCTCGCACCTGATCACGCCCTACCTCGCAGGAGAAGCACCCGTGCCCGTTTGGCTGCCGCCGTTGCCGATCGCGATCGTCGCGCTCACGTTGTTCGTTTTCGGGGCCCTCGTGTGGATTCGCGGCACCCGCGCCGAGCGCGTCCGCGACGAGACGCGCGATCGGCGCTAGCGAGGGTGCGCTTCACTCGCTTCCGGGCCGCACGATGCGCAGCTCCACGCGCTCGCCCGGCGTCGCGATGCCGAACCCGGAGGCCGCCGGCGAAGCGCCGACGCCCGTCACCTCGTAGCCCTGCGGCACCTGGAAGAGCTCGGCAGGCGGCTCGTCGCGGACCACGTTCACGAGCCGGTAGACCGTCTCTCCGAAGCGCGGATCGGACGTGCGCCGGGAGATCAGTGCCTCGATCTCGTCCGAGTACCAGGTCTCGGTCACGATCTCGATAGGCCACTCGTTGCCGATGGCACCCGCCGCAATCGTCTGAATGTGCCGCGTGCCACGCGCGCGCACGCCCTGAATGACCTGCTCGCCCAAGTCTTCCGTTCGAGCATCCATCGACGGAGCGAGGCCGATCTCGAACGACTGAGCGATCGACCCGGTCGCGATCATCGGCGCCGTGGGCTGAATCCCTGCGGGAGTCGCCGTCCCGGCCGCCGGGGCCAACCGGCGCAGCACGACCCGATTCCCCTCGATGCTTCCCTGCGAGACCTCGGTGTTCTCCATGACGACGTCGAAGCGGTATGGACGGAGTTCCCTTGCCGTGCGCGTTCGGGGGTCGAGGAACCAGCTGACCTTCTCCACCGGGTCGTCGATCGTGACGATCGTTACGGGCTCGTCGCCGGCAGGCCACGAGCCGAGCCGCCTCAACGTCTGCTCCTGCCGAGTGCGGCCTGCCGAGTCCCGACAGATGCGCGACGTGTTGGTGCTGACGATGCGGTTGCCGTCCGCGAGCGTCTGTATCGTCTCGGTGATCGAATCGGCGCAATAGGGCTTCCCGGTCACGGCTTCGCCGATGACGCGCGCTTCGCCGGAGACGACCTGCACGAACGCATTCGTCTGCAGGGCGCCCGGGGACACCACCATTACCCTGTCGGGCTCGAGGCCGACCGCAGGGACGCCGGGGCTTTGTGCGCCGGCATCGTGGACCGCGAGAAGCGGGACGACACCGGCGAGCCGAATGATGCTTTGCAATGGCAGCTTCATGTCATCTCTCCTTCGAATCGGCGGCAGCAGTCACGAACACCTCTTCCGGGTCGACGAATCGGATCGCAGCCGGGATACCGTCCGGACCGAGCAGGATGTCCGCCTCGACGCTCGTGTAGGGCTCAATGGCGTGCACGACGGGAAAGGACGACACCGGGATGCGAACCCGCACCACGCTATAGGAGGCGCCTGGCGATACGCCGGGCGAGAAAGGCAACGCGTGAAAGACGGCCAACGCCGGCCCTTGCTCCGCGCTCGCATCCACCGCCCGGTCCGACGCCGATGCGGCCGGCGCCCCGGCGCGCCCGCCATCGTCCACTCGGTGCAGCATCCCGACGACCGCGATCGCGGCGACGCTCGCCGCAATCCCGGCCGCGCCGACGCCGCGCCGGAACCGCCGGCGCGACGTTGCCCGGCGAGCGTGCGCGGCCCGGAACGCCTCGAGGAGACGCTCGTCGTCGACGACCGCACTCTTCGGGACCCGTACCGCATCGCGCAACGCAGCAAGCCGCCGCGTCAGGTCCTCCTGGGCGCGCATATCGGACGCGACCGCGGCCGAGGCCGAGCACTCGGCGCGCAGCCGTTCACGCTCTTCGACCTCCATCGGCTCGCCGCGCGCGTAGCCTATGACGAGCTCCTCGATCGGCCTCCGAGTCATCCGCATACCTCGTTGACGCGCCGCAGCGGCGCCTCTCCATCGTCGATGTCCGCAAGCCGTCTCGCGAGCAGCGCGCGCGCCCGATGCAGACGGGACCGCACGGTGCCTATCGGACAGCCGAGGACCGCGGCGCACTCGGCGTACGAAAGCTCGGCAATCTCGCAGAGCGCGACCGCCTCGCGGTATTCCACCGGCAGGCTCAGGATCGCAGCGTGAAGCTGCGCGAGCCGCTGCTCCGTGAACACCGCGTCCTCGGCGGGACAGGGCGTGGACGGTCCGTCGTCGACCGCGGCGTCGGCCGCCCAACGGCCCTCGGCCCGCAGCCGGTCGAGCACGACATGCCGCGCGCAGCCGAGGAGCCAGGCCCGCACGGTGCCCCTCGACGGATCGAAGCGCGTCGCATCCTCGAGGAGCCGCAGGAAGACGTCCTGCATGACGTCCTGGGCGAGCGCCGTCGAGCGCGTCATCGCGAACGCGAAGCGATAGATCTCGCCCCGCCGCCGGCGATAGAGCTCGCTGAAGGCCCATTCGTCCCCGGCGATCAGATCGCGGAGCAGCAGTGCGTCCTCGTTCTCGGTGGCGGTCATGCGCGCTGCTTTACGATTTTGAGTCTTATTCGCGCGAGCGCGCGGAAAAGTTCCCGACCGGCGGGTGCCGGGACGGCGCCCGCATGGCGACGGCCGTCACGCTATCCGGCTCCCATTCGGCGAGCAGCCGATAACCGAAGCCGCGGACCGTGCGAATCGGCGTGTGGCCGCGGCGATCGTTGCCGAGCTTGCGACGCAGGCGGTTGATGTGAGCGTCGAGCGAGCGGTCTTCCGGCGACCAGTCGCGGAGCAGAGCGCGTTTCGTGAGCCGCTCGCGCGTGACCGGGCTGCCGGCGTTGATCAACAGCTCGTGCAGGATGCGCGTCTCGGCGTCGGTGAGCTCGATTTCGCGGGACGCCACGGTTGCGACGTTCAAGAGCCTCGACAAGCCGATCGGGCCCACGCGAATCATCGATTGACTCTGCGGCGCTTCGACCTCGTCGGCAAGCACCCCGCGCACGATCAACAGCAGCGCGCGCGGATCGAACGGCTTCCGCAGCCGCACTTCACACCCGAGCTCGTCCGGCGCCGGCGCGCCGTCTTTCCCCGCCGATATGGAGATGACCGCAGCGCCCGTAGCTCGGAGCAAACTGTGCACGCGGACCGCATCGGCACGACAGGCCGAGAAATCGACGATCCCGACGACGAAGCCCTTCAACGACTGCGGCGATGCCAAGGCGCGGGCGCTATCGCTCGCAGCCACGTCATAACCGCGCGCAGAGAGGAGCGCCTGCAGAAGCAACCGCAGCGGCTCGTCGTCCGAGACGAGCACGATGCGCGCGTGTGGCCGGTCGTCCGAGTCGTCTTGCACGTCGCGGAGACGGAGAGCGCCGGCGTTCCACTTCGAGCGGTGGGACATAGGAACTCTTTGCGGGCAACGACGACTATGACAGCCGAATAGCGGCGCAGGTTTCCGGATCGCGATCGAAAGGACGCATCCCACGCCGCCACGGGAACTTTTTGGACGCATTGCCCGAATCGCATGAGACACGGCAAGCTTTTCTCAGAGCTGGAGCGTTCCAAGGATGGCAGCATCGCCTGACCGTGGTTTCGGCTCCCGGGCGGCGCGTGGCGCGCCCCGAAGCCGCGCCCCGAGCGTCGCAGGCGACTCGACGCGGCGAATCCTGCTCGTCTCCGATGACGCGCAGCTTCGCATGCTGCTTGTTCAGCTCCTCACGACTCACTGCTACGACGCCGTCGCCGTCGACAGCACGGCCGCGTTCGCGCTCGGGCGCGCCGGCGACTTCGATGCGGCGATCATCGAGATCGCGGCGGCTCGAGGCGAGGCACGTTGGCTGCGGGCACTCGATCGAATGGCACCGCTGCCGGTCCTTGCGATCGCCGCCGATCCGGAAACCGTGGGCGAGGCGCTCTGGAAGCGTGTGGAGGCCGTGCTGCACGAGCCCGTCGATGCGCGGCAGCTGCTGCTCGTTATGCGGGGGCTGTTCGCGGAACGACGGCACGCCGCCCCGATCGCTGAAGTCCTGACGACCGGACCGCTAACGCTGCAGCCGCTGCTGAACACGGTTTCGGTGGAGACTCGCACGGTCTCGCTCACGGACGTCGAGACGAGCGTGCTGCGCGAGCTGATGGTTGCCGCAGGCACGACCGTCTCGCGCGAGCGGCTCACGCGAGCATCCCTCGGCCGCGAGTGGTCGCCCGGTGATCGCTGCCTGGATACGCATATCAAGCGTTTGCGCCGCAAGATCGGCAACGATCGAGACGGCCGCACCCCGATCCGCACCGTGCGCGGAGTGGGTTACCGGCTCGTGGCGGAGTGGCAGCCCGCGCGCTGACCCGAGCGCCAGATTCGGCAAGAAAAGTCCACACATCGCCACGAAAGAGCGGCCTAACGTCTCGCGTGCCGGCACCGCGGCAAGCCATCGGAGGGCAGATGAGCCGATTGCACGAAAACCCCATCGTGAAGGTGATCGTCGTCGCAACCCTCGCGGCGAGCGCGAGCGGATGCGACCGCGGATCGAGCGGCAGCAACGGGAACGCCGACGCACGTCCGCTCCTCGCGGCGTTCAATGCGGTCTCCGACATGCGCTCGATCACGTTCCTGCGCGAGGAAGAAGCGTGGGCGGCCCTCGCGTTCGGCGAGGCCACGGTGTTCCGCAGCGTCGACGCGGATCAATACGATCTCAACTTCGACACGATACTGCCCGGCGATGAGACGACGGAGTGCACGGGCCACGACGGTAACGGCATCAAGGACGACGACGAGTGCACGAGGCTCGTGTCGCAGTCGGTCAACGTCATCCCCGATCACGAGTACGTCGTCGCACTGCTGGGGCGCTGGGGCGATCTCCGCGTGCAGGTCTACGACAAGCTCGTGCACCACTTCGATACGACGAGCGACGACGGTGACCCGGAAGACGACACCGCCGAGGTGCAGTTCTTCCATTGGTTCGACGATCTGCCCGCCGTCGATGTCTATCTTGCGCGCCCCGGAGCGAACCTGTCGCCCGTCGACGCGCTGACGACGTTGTCGAGCAGCGAGGAGTTTCACGGAATCGTCGACGACGGCGACTACGTGATCACGCTGTCGCCCGTCGCCGATCCGGCGAATCCGCTGTATACGTCGCAGACCTTCACGCTCCGGAAGCAGACACGGGTCGCATTCGCGATTCTGCCCGGCGCAGGCGACGGAACGTCCTCGATCAAGGTCGTTCGCTTTCGGGATCAGGCCGGCATGCTGCTCGATCGCCGGGTCGCCACGGAGCTGCGCTTCGCCAATGTCGTGACTGGCGGAGGAAGCTTCGACGTGTACATCGAGGAAGACTTCGTGCAGCCGTTCGTCGCGGACCTCGCCGAAGGCAATGTCTCGGACTACGTCGTCGTGCCTCCGGGCGCCGTGACGGACCTGGACATCGAGATCACGCCTGCCGGCAATCCAGCCGTTCTGCTCGGCCGGGAACAGGTGGACCTCGCCCGCGGCGAGCGTGCGACGTTCGTGATCTTCGGCTCCGCCGGGCGCCTCGATGGAATGCGCGTCCCGGATCCGTTTCGCCGCATCTCGACACATGCGCGGCTGCGCATGATCAACGTGGCCTCCGGACGACTCGACTTCTTCGTCGTGCCAACGGGCAGCAACATCAACACGCTGTCGCCGACGGCGGAGCTCGGCGCAACGGCCACGACCGGTTTGATCGATTTCGATCCCGAGCGCTACGACATCGTCTTGACGCGAGCCGGAACCGACGAGGTCGTTTTCGGTCCGGAGACGGTCGATCTCGAGGGCGGCGGTATCTATACGATCATCGCGACGGACACAGGTAACCACCTCAATTCGGTCGACGCGCTGCTGCTCGACGACTTCGCGAACTGAGATGGCACGCCGTCGGCGATCGATGAGACTCCGAGCGCGCGCGGCCGCCGCGGCGGCCCTCGCGCTGCTCGCCGCGGAATCGGCGTCGGCCGAAGGCTCCGTCCCGAGCAGGCTGTATATGGGCGCCGGGCTCGCCGTTTCCGAGTTCGAGAGCGAGCATGGCGGCATCGGCTACGGCACGACATCGCTCGGCTGGCAACTCTACGGCGGATTGCAGGTCCGCGACCGCGTGGGCGTGGAGCTCGCGCTCGATCATCTGCCCTCGATCGAGCCCGGCACCGTGCTCGGGAGCGGCATCGAGCGGCTCCGCATCTCGGCGGAGCATTCGTCGGTCACGTTGCGCGGCGTGTACAGCGTGTCGCTGCAGGAAGTGCTGCTCCGCGGGCCGCGAATCGACGTATTCGCGACGATCGGCGCGGCCCGCTCCGTGGAGAAGCGCAGCGTGCTCGAGCTCACGACGGCGCAGCGTACGTCGGCGGCCGAGCGCGATACGGGACTCGTCATCGGCGCGGGCGTCACGCTCGAGCTCGAGCGCGTGCGCGTCCGCACCTACCTGCAGTCGGCCGATCGACGAGATGGCACGCTGGATAGCGTCGGCGCCGCCGTGGAGTTCCGTTTCTAGCCAACGTTTGCCGCGGCCCGCGCCGGGCAGCGCCCTGCCCTTCGGTGCGGCGCACGATCGGATCCGGCCGGGTCGCCAGCCTTGGCACCACTGCTCAGCCGCCGTAGACGACCTTCGGCAGCCACGTCGAGAGCGCCGGGAACACCGCGACGAGCGCGAGCGCGATGACTTGCAGCGCGACGAACGGGATGGCACCGCGGTAAATGTCGCCCGTCGCAAGCGATTCCGGCGCGACGCCACGCAGGTAGAACAGCGAGAACCCGAACGGCGGCGTCAGGAACGACGTCTGCAGGTTCACGGCCATCATCACGCCGAGCCAGATCGGATCGACACCCATAGCAAGCAGGATCGGCCCGACGATCGGCACGACGACGAACGTGATCTCGATGAAATCGAGCACGAAGCCGAGCAGGAACATGAGCAGCATGACGATCAGCAGCGCGCCGACCACCCCGCCGGGAAGGTTCATCAGTGCCTCCCGAACGAGATCGTCGCCGCCGTAGCCGCGGAACACGAGCGAAAAGAGCGAGGCGCCGACGAGGATCAGGAACACCATGCTGCTGATCCTGATGGTGCTTCGCATGACCTCGACGAGGCGCGCCATCGAGAGCTCCCGCTTCGCGAGCGCGAGAATGACGGCGCCGACCGCACCGACGCCCGCCGCCTCCGTCGGCGTCGCGAATCCGCCGATGATCGAACCGAGCACGGCAACGATCAGCACGAACGGCGGCAACAGCGCGAGCACGAGGGAAAGCACGTTCGGGCGCTCGACATCCTGCGGATACGCCGGCATCGCCGCTGGACGCAGAATTGCGACGGCGACGATGTACAGGATGTAGAGCGAGACCAGCATCAGCCCCGGCAGCAGCGCCCCGACGAAGAGATCGCCGACCGAGACCGTGTCCGGCGCGAACACGCCCTGCGCGAGCTGCGCCTGGCTGTACGCCGACGACATCACGTCGCCGAGCAGCACGAGGACGATCGACGGCGGAATGATCTGTCCGAGCGTCCCGGCCGCGCAGATCGTGCCGGTCGCGATCCGCGGGTCGTACCCGCGCCGCAGCATCGTCGGCAGCGACAGGAGCCCCATCGTGACGACGGTCGCACCGACGATGCCCGTGCTCGCCGCAAGCAGCATGCCGACGAGCGTGACCGAGATCCCGAGTCCGCCGCGCATCCTGCCGAACAGCGCGCCGAGATTGTCGAGCAGGCTTTCCGCGAGCCGCGCGCGCTCGAGCGTGACGCCCATGAATACGAAGAGCGGCACCGCGAGCAGAGTCTCGTTGCTCATGATGCCGAAGATCCGATTCGGCATCGTCGCGAGGAACACCGAGTCGAAGCCGCCGACGGCGACCCCGATCCACGCAAAGATGAGCGCGACGCCGCCGAGCGAGAACGCGACGGGGTAGCCGGCCATCAGCACGGCCACGACCGCGGCGAACATCACGAGGGCGACCCACTCCACTGTCAGATCTCCGTCGGCTCGCCTCGGACCACTGGGGGCTCGGCTTTGCCGAGCAGGACGAGCACGCGCTGCATCAGCGCGGCCACGCCCTCGATCACGAGCAGCACGGACGTCGCCGGAATCGTGCTCTTCAGGAGCGGCACGAACGGATACGGCAGACCGCCCGCCTCTCGCGAGCCTTCGCGGATCTGCCACGACACGGCGACGTACTCCCAGCTCGAAGACAGAATGAACAGGGACACCGGTAGCAGGAACAGCATGATGCCGAGCACGTCGACGAGCGCGCGTCGCTTCGGGGACATCCCGCGGTAGAAGATGTCGACGCGGACGTGCTCGTCGTGCTTCAACGTATAGGCAGCGGCCAGCATGAACGCGGCCGCGTGCAGCCAGACGACGCCTTCCTGCATCCAGATGTAGCCCGTGTCGAACGCGTAGCGCAGGACGACGATCACGAACGTGCCAACGACCATCGGCAACGTGAACCAGGCGACCACCCTGCCGGTCGCCTCGCTGATCTGCTGCAAGGCTCGGGCGAGCCAGCGAAGCTTGTCGGCCGTATCGTCGCTCAAGGGAACAGGCAAGAAAGACGAGTCAAAACGAAGCGGAACCGGCCGATGTCGCCGGGCATACGGGACTGCCGCTCGACGAGCGGTATGGGAAGCGCAAACGAGACACGGTTCCCCTAGTTGTTCTTGTCCGATCCTGAGCTGCCGGACGCGCGGTCGAGCCTCTTCAGGAAGACGCGCATCTCTTTTGCAGCCTGCTGATCGCCGCGGCGCTCCGCGACGTCGATGCCGCGGCGATAGGCCGCGGCGGCCTCCTCCGCACGGCCCGAGTCCGCGAGAACCCGGCCGAGCAGCTTCCAGGCGGCAGAATAATCGGGGTCCAGGGTCACGGCAACCTGCGCATGCTCGACCGCGCGGTCGAGCCGCCCGTCGGCCGCGTAGCGCGACGCGAGCGCGAAGCGCACCGGGGCCGCGTCGCGGCCGCTCGCGATCAGCGCCTCGAGATTCTCGATCATTCCCATCGGCGGCCTCCGCACGTTCCGGCGGTCACGCTGCGCCCACCTCGAACAGCCGCTCGACCTCGTCGATCTGCCGCCGGTCGGCCATGAACAGGATGACATGGTCGCCGGCCTCGATCACGGTGTCGTGGTGCGCCATCAGCACCTGCTCACCGCGCACGATCGCGCTGATCGTCGCTCCGCGCGGCAACCGGATCTCGCCGATCGCGCGGCCGACGACCTTCGACTCGCGCGACGTGCCGTGCGCGACCGCCTCGATCGCCTCGGCCGCGCCGCGGCGCAGCGAGTGCACCTTCACGACGTCGCCGCGGCGCACGTGCGCGAGCACGGTCCCGAGCGTGATCTGCTGCGGCGAGATCGCGATGTCGATCGTGCCGGACTCGACGAGCTCGGCATACGCGGGCTTGTTGATCAGCGCCATGACCTTGTGGGCGCCGAGCCGCTTCGCGAGCATCGCCGACAGAATGTTCGCCTCCTCCGCGTTCGTCACCGCGACGAAGACGTCCGCGCTGTCGATATTCTCGTCGAGCAGGAGCTCCTCGTCGGCGGCGTCGCCGTGCAGCACGATCGCCTTGTTCAGGAGCTTCGAGATGTCGCGCGCCCGCTCCCAGCCCCTCTCGATGACCTTGACATTGTTCGTCGCCTCGAGCGCCCGCGCGAGGCGCAGGCCGATGTTGCCGCCGCCCGCGATCACGACGCGGCGTACCGGATCGTCGAGCTTGCGCATCTCGCGCAGCACGCGGCGGACGTCCTTGCGCG
>CAZKNH010000049.1:0-26591 GCA_964553875.1 uncultured Gammaproteobacteria bacterium
CGGACCGCCGCAACCGACGCGACGGCCGGTACATCGAGCGCCTCGGCTTCTTCAATCCGATCGCCACGGGCGGTGAGCGGGAGCTCGAGATCAACCTCGAGCGTGTCGACTACTGGATCGGCACCGGCGCTCAGATGTCCGAGCGTGTCGCGCAGCTGATCAAGCGGTATCGGAACTCGGCGAAGGCAGCGGAGCAGACCGCGGCTGCCTGACGCAGGCGCGCGCTCGAACGCGCACGCGGAGATCGTCGTCGCCGCTTCCGGCGCAAGGTCGTGTCTGACGCCGACGTCCGGTCGAGACGGGTCCGGGTTGGCCGCATCAGCGGCCTGTTCGGCGTCAAGGGATGGGTCAAGATCCACTCCTACACGGAGCCGCGAGAGAACGTCGTCGGTTTCAAGGAGTGGATCGTCGAGCACGAGGGCAGCGAGCGGCGCGTCGAGGTCGAGGCCGGCCGGACGGCCGGCAAGCACGTGATCGCGAAGCTCAAGGGTGTCGACGACCGCGACGAAGCGCGGCAGTGGATCGGCGCCGAGCTCTCGGTCGAGCGCGCGGCGTTACCGCCGTGCGAGCCGGGCGAGTACTACTGGGTCGATCTCGAGGGGCTCACGGTGCGGAACCTCCGCGGCGAGACGCTCGGCGAGGTCGACCACATGATGCAGACTGGCGCGAACGACGTGCTCGTCCTGACGGGCGGCGCGGATCGGCTGATCCCGTGGATACCGAGCGTCGTGCGCGAGGTCGACATCGACGGCGGCTACATCGTCGTCGACTGGGAGGAAAGCTTCTGGGAATCGTGAGATGTACCGCTTCGGCGTCGTTTCGCTGTTTCCGGAGCTGATCGAGCCGGTCGTGCGCTACGGCGTGGTCGGGCGCGCCCGGGAGCGCGGGCTGCTCGCGGTCGAGCACCTGTCGCCGCGCGAGTTCGCGTACGACCGGCACCGCACCGTCGACGATCGTCCGTACGGCGGCGGACCCGGCATGGTGATGAAGTACGAGCCGGTGCGGGACGCGATCCGCGCGCTGCGCAGGCGGATGCCGGCGGGCTGCCCGGAGTTCGTGCTGAGCGCGCAGGGTCGGGTGCTCGATCAGGCGCTCGTGCGCGAGCTCGCTTCGGCGCCCGGGGTGCTGCTCGTCGCCGGCCGGTACGAGGGGCTCGACGAGCGGATCGTCGAAGGCGAGGTCCGCGACGAGCTCTCGATCGGCGATTACGTGCTGTCCGGCGGGGAGCTCGCGGCCGCGGTCGTGATCGACGCGGTCGCGCGGCTCTTGCCGGGCGTGCTCGGCCACGAGGACTCGTCGGTCGAGGATTCGTACAGCGACGGTCTCCTCGATTGTCCGCAGTACACGCGGCCCGAGGAGGTCGACGGCATGCGCGTGCCGGAGGTGCTGCTCGGCGGCGACCACGGCGCTGTGCGCCGCTGGAGATTGAAGCAGTCGCTCGGGCGCACGTGGTTGAGGCGCCCGCGGCTGCTCGAGGGACGGGCGCTCACGCCGGAGGAGGCGGAGCTGCTCGAGGAGTTCAAACGGGAGCTCGCGGACCGCTGACGGCTCAGGCGGCGCGGCGGGTCGGTCCCCCCGGGCGCCCGCGCGAGCTTCGGCGCACGGAGAAGCCGAGCGGTTCGCGCGCCGGAACGGGAAGCCGAGCGGCTCGGGCGCCGGAACGGTTAATATGGCGCGCGGAGTGCAGGCGCCGGTTCGAAAGTCGAGGTGTGACAATGTCGAAAGTGATCGAAGAAATCGAACGGGAGCAGCTGAAGAAGGACATCCCGTCGTTCGCACCGGGTGATACCGTCGTCGTGCAGGTCCGCGTGACGGAAGGCGATCGAGAGCGGCTGCAGGCGTACGAGGGCGTCGTGATCGCGAAGCGCAATCGCGGCCTGAACTCGTCGTTCACGGTGCGCAAGATCTCGCACGGCGAGGGCGTCGAGCGCGTATTCCAGACGCACAGCCCGGCGATCGCCGAGATCAAGGTGAAGCGGCGCGGCGACGTGCGGCGTGCGAAGCTCTACTACCTGCGCGACCGCAGCGGCAAATCCGCCCGAATCAAGGAAAAGGTCTGACGCCGCAGCGCAGGGCCGGCCCGCGGTGCGACGAGAGGCGCCGCGGCCGGAGCGGGACCGGATCGTGAGTGCCGTGACGGCGTCGCGGAGCATCTCCGCCGAGGCGCTGCGCCTGCTCGGGCTCGTCGGCGTCGTGATCGCCGGCGCGGCGCTCGGCGGCTGCTCGGGATTGATCGGCTCGATGGCCGCCGACACGCTCTCGGCCGCGATCCTCGAGCAGGAGGATCCCGAGCTGATCGAGCAGGGCGCGCCCGCTTATCTCCTGTTGCTCGACGGTTTCATCAGCCGCAATCCGGACGATCCCGCGTTGCTCGCGGCCGGCGCGCAGCTCTATGCGCTCTACGGCTCGCGCTTTGCCAGCGACCCGGAACGGGCGATCGCGCTCACGACGAAGGCCCGCCGCTACGGCTCGAGCGCGATGTGCCGCTCCTACCAGTGGGCCTGCACCCCCGAGCTCGGCGACTACGAGACTTATGTCGAACAGTTGAGCCGCGTCACAAGGCGCGACATCGACTTGCTGTACGCTTACGCGGTCAGTTGGCTGAGCCACCTCGACGCGACCAGCGAGGATTGGACCGCCGTGGCGGAGCTCCCGTGGGTCGAGGCGGCGCTCGAGCGCGTGCTCGAGCTCGACGAGACCTACGCGCAGGGCGCGGTGCACGGCTACCTCGGCACGCTGAACGCGCTCAGGCCGCCCGCGCTCGGCGGCCGGCCCGACGTCGCGCAGCGGCATTTCGAGCGCGCGATCGAGCTTTCCGGAGGGCGTGACCTGTCCGTGAAGGTAGAATATGCGCGTCGATATGCACGTCTCGTGTTCGATCAGGAGCTGCACGACCGGCTGCTGACCGAGGTGCTCGAGGCGCCGACCGAGGCGCCGGGGCTGACGCTCTTCAACGCGTTGGCCAAGGAGGAGGCGGAGCGGCTGCTCGCAACCTCGGAGGATTACTTCTGATGGCTGAGGCAAAGATCGCGACGGGTTTGCGGAGACTGTCGATACTGCTCGCCGGTCTGCTCGCTGCTCTGCCTGTCCTCGGTGAGGAGCTCAAGGTCGCGACGATCGCTCCGGACGGCTCGCACTGGATGCGCGAGATGCGCGCCGCCGCGGCCGAGATCAAGGAGCGCACCGGCGGCAACGTCGAGATCAAGTTCTACCCCGGCGGCGTGATGGGCAACGACGCCCAGGTGCTGCGCAAGATCCGCATCGGGCAGCTCCACGGCGGCGCGTTCACCGCGGGAGGTCTTTCCGAGCGCTACAGCGCCCTCAACCTCTACGGCGTCCCGTTGCTGTTCCGCTCGCTCGACGAGGTCGATTACGTTCGCAAGCACCTCGATCCGGTGCTGACCGAGGGGCTCGACAAAGCGGGCTTCGTCAGCTTCGGGTTCATCGAGGGCGGTTTCGCGCAGCTCATGGCGAATCATCCGGTGCGGAGCATCGACGACCTGCGCCGCCGCAAGGTATGGGTGCCCGAGGGCGACCCGATCAGCTTCTTCGCGATGGAGGAGCTCGGGCTTTCGCCGGTCGTGCTGCCCGTGACGGACGTGCTGACCGGCCTTCAGACGGGCCTCCTCGACATCGTCGCCGCGTCGCCGGTCGCCGCGCTCGTGCTGCAGTGGCATACCAAGGTCTCGTACATGACCGACGTGCCGGTCTCGTACTCGATGGGCCTCTTCGCGCTCGACAAGCGCGTGTGGTCACGCCTTTCGGAGGCGGACCGCGAGGTCGTCGACGAGGTCATCACGCGAACGGTGGCGCGGCTCGACGAAGCGGCGCGTGAGGACAACCGCCGGGCGCGCGACGTGCTCGAGCGCTCGGGCGTTACGATCGTCAACGTCGACGAGCGGAACGTCGAGAACCTGCGCGCCGAGATCGAGGCGATCTTCCCGCGGATCAGGGCGAGATCGGACGTCGATGCGGCGCTGTTCGACCGGTTGCTGGGGCTCCTCGAAGAGTACCGCGCGTCGCATTCCGTCGCCGAGGCCGAGCCTCTCCATTGACTCCATCTCGTCGCCGCGGCTCCTGGCTCGAGCGGCTCGAAGCGTTAGGCCGTGCGCTCGAGGACGGCTTGCTCGTCGTCGGTCTCGGTGCGCTGGTCGTGATCGCTTCCGCGCAGATCCTGCTCCGCAACGTTTTCTCGATCGGCCTCGTTTGGGCCGACGGCGCGCTGCGGCTGCTCGTGCTGTGGCTCGCGCTGCTCGGCGCGATGGCTGCGAGCCGCGACAACAGGCATATCGCGATCAACGTCCTCGACCGCTTCCTGCCGTACGGCCTGCGCCGCGCCGTGTCCGTCGTGCGGCATCTTTTCACGTCGGCCGTCTGCACGGCGCTCGCCTGGTACTCGTGGGTCTTCGTGCGCGACTCGCGAGAGTTCGGCGACACGCTGCTCGGCGACTGGCCCGCGTGGTGGTTCCAGATCGTGATGCCGGTCGCGTTCGCGCTGATCGCGTACCGTTATCTGCTGCGTGCGCTCGGGTCGCTCCGCCACGGCGTCTGAGATCGACGATGGCGGGCTCGGGCCTAATCCTGCTGCTCCTCGCGCTGATCGGCGCCCCGCTCTTCGCGATCATCGCGGCCGGCGCGATGATCGGCTTCTCGAGCGAGGAGATCGATCTCTCCGTGCTCGCGATCGAGTTCTTCGGTATCGCCGAGACGCCGGTCCTGGTCGCGATTCCGCTCTTCACGTTCGCCGGGTTTCTGCTGAGCGAGGGCAAGGCGCCGCAGCGGCTCGTGCGCCTGTCGAGGGCGCTGCTCGGCTGGCTGCCCGGCGGGCTCGCGATGATCTCGCTCGCCGTCTGTGCGCTCTTCACGGCGTTCACAGGGGCCTCGGGCGTGACGATCATCGCGCTCGGCGCGCTGCTCTTCCCGGCGCTCGTCGAAGCGGGCTACGAGCGGCGCTTCAGCCTCGGGCTCATCACCGCGTCCGGGAGCCTGGGTCTCCTGTTCGCGCCGTCGCTGCCGCTCATCCTCTACGGCGTCGTTGCCGAGACGCCGATCGACGCTTTGTTCCTCGCGGGCATCCTGCCGGGGCTCCTGATGGTCGCGCTCCTCGCGGGCTACGGTTTCATCCGCAACCGCCACACGGCGATGCCGCCCGCGGGCTGGCGCGAGGTCGTTGCAGCCGTGCTCAACGCGAAATGGGAGCTGCCTTTGCCGGTCGTCGTCCTCGGCGGCATCTACAGCGGCTACTTCGCGATCTCGGAGGCGGCCGCGGTGACCGCGCTCTACGTGCTCGTCGTCGAGATGCTCGTGCTCCGCGAGATCGAGTGGCGGGAGCTGCCGCGGATCGTGCGGGAGTCGATGGTGCTCGTCGGCGCGATACTGACGATCCTCGGCATGTCACTTGCATCGACCAACTACCTGATCGATACCGGAGTGCCGCAGCGGCTGTTCGAGCTGACGAGCGCCTACGTGACCGGGCAGCACACGTTCCTCATCGCGCTGCTCGTCTTCCTGCTGATCCTCGGCGCGATACTCGACATCTTCTCCGCAATCGTCCTGGTCGTGCCGCTGATCGTGCCCGTCGCGGTCGAGTACGGGGTCGATCCGATCCATTTGGGGATAGTGTTCCTCGCGGCGATGGAGCTCGGCTACCTGACGCCGCCCGTCGGGCTCAATCTGTTCATCGCGAGTCACCGTTTCCAGCAGGACATCGTCCAAGTCTATTTGGCGACCGTCCCGTTTCTTTTGGTATTGTTGGTTGCGGTCGTGATCATCACGTTCTGGCCGGCGTTGTCGCTGTTCCTCGTCGGCTGAGAACGCGCGGTGTCCGTTACGGCAGAGCATCATGAGTGATCGTTTCATATTCGGACGCGTAATCGGAACGGCCTGGATGGTCATCGACGGCGTCCGCAAGCTCCTGCATCTGTTCCTGCTGCTCTTGCTCCTGCTGATCGTCGCGGCCGCGCTGTCGCGGCCCGGTCCCCGCGTGCCGGACGCCGCGGCGCTGGTGATCGCCCCGCAGGGCGTGCTCGTCGATCAGCTGTCGGGCGATCCGTTCGAGCGGGCGCTCGCGAAAGTGCAGGGCGCGGAGATGCGGGAAACGCTGCTCAAGGACCTGATCGACGCGATTCGCGCCGCGAAGGACGACAACCGCATCAAGGCGCTCGTCCTTCAGACCGATGGTCTGAGCGGCTCGGGCTTGAGCAAGCTCCAGGAGCTCGCTCAGGAGATCGCGGCGTTCAAGGAGAGCGGTAAGCGCGTCTTCGCGGTCGGAGACGGGTTCGACCGCGATCAGTACCACCTCGCGGCGCAGGCGGACGAGATCCTGATGCACCCGATGGGCTTCGTGTTCATCGACGGCTATAGCCGCTTCCAGCCGTACTTCAAATCCGCGATCGACAAGCTTTCGATCGACTACAACGTCTGGACGGCCGGCGAGTACAAGTCGATCGTCGAGCCGTACACGCGCGACGACATGTCCGACGAGGATCGCGAGGCGACCATCGAATACCTGAACGCGCTCTGGGCGAGCTATCAGGAGGACGTGACCGCCGCGCGCGGCCTACCGGCCGACTCGCTGCAACGCTATGCAGACAATCTCGCGGCGCTGCTCCGTTCCGCGAACGGTGATACGGCCCAGCTCGCGCGCGAGTACGGTCTCGTCGACGAGCTGATGCACCGCGACGGCATGCGCCGCCGGATCCGCGAGGCGGTCGGCGCGTCGGAAGACGAGAGCGGCTTCCCGGCGATCGGCTACGACGAGTACTTGAGCGCCGTCCGCACCGCCGCGCCGGCCCCCGCTCGCAGCCGCGTCGGCGTGATCGTGCTGTCGGGCGAGATCATGGACGGCCGCCAGCCGCCGGGAAGGATCGGCGGCGATTCGGCCGCGAAGCTGATTCGCGAAGCGGCCGATGACGAAAAAGTGAAAGCGCTCGTGCTGCGCATCGACAGTCCCGGCGGCAGCGCGTTCGCGTCCGAGATCATCCTTCGCGAGATCGAGGTATTCCAGCAGAGCGGGCGTCCGGTCGTCGTATCGATGGGCAGCGTCGCCGCGTCCGGCGGCTATTGGATCTCGATGTCGGCCGACGAGATCTGGGCGAGCCCGACGACGCTGACCGGGTCGATCGGCGTCGCCGGCATGCTTCCGACCTTCCAGCGCACGTTGAGCCGGCTCGGCATCCACATCGACGGCGTCGGCACGACGGCGCTCTCGGGGCAATACGATCTGCTGCGCGGTCTCGGCGACGACATTCGCGACGTCCTCGGGCAGACCGTCGTCGAGACATACGAGCGGTTCATCGGCCGCGTCGCGATGCATCGCGGCCGCAGCGTCGAGGAGGTGGATCGCGTCGCACGCGGGCGCGTCTGGACCGGCGCCGCCGCGCTCGAGCGCGGGCTCGTCGACGCGCTCGGTGACCTCGACGATGCGATCGCGTCCGCGGCGGAGCTCGCGGGCCTCGAGGAGGGCCGCTACGACGTCCATTACTTCGAGCCGCGGCTCGGTTTCGCCGAGCGTCTGGCGCTCGGCATGGTCAAGGTCGCCGCGCCGTTGATTCGCGCGTTCGACCTCTCGCCATGGCCGAGCGGCATCGAGCGGCTCGTTGACGCCGTGAACGCGCCGCTCGACGTGCTTGCCCGCTTCAACGATCCGCGTGCGACGTATGCGCACTGCTTCTGCGAGGTCCGCTAGCGCAGCGCGGAGAGCGGTCACCGCGTAGCGGGCAACGCGCAATCGGGCAAGGCGGTGGGAATCGGCACCGTGGATCAGGAATCCCTACGCATAGATCGCTGGCTCTGGTGTGCCCGCTTCTTCAAGACACGGAGTCTCGCGGCCGATGCCGTGAAGGGCGGGCACGTGCGCGTGAACGGGCAGCGGGCGAAGCCGGCCCGTGACATCAAGGTCGGCGACACGCTCGTGATCCTCAAGGACGGCATCGAGCGCGAGGTGACGGTCGCGGCAATTCCCGTGAGGCGCGGGCCTGCGCCCGAGGCGAGCCGCTGCTACGTCGAGACCGAGGCGTCGATCGCGCGGCGCGCCGAGGCGGAGCAGCGGCGCAAGCTCGAGCGCGAGCTCTATCGGCCGCCGACCGCGGGCCGGCCGGACAAGCGGACGCGGCGGTTGCTGCGGGCACGCCGGACCGGCGACGACTGACGCCCGTGCCGGGGCGTCGTCGGGACGCACACGGCGTGCTCGCGCGAAGTGGGGAGCCGTCGGTGACCGCGAGTCGCGACGCCTACGCGCCCGCGATGTTCTTCGGATAGTCGAAGTAGAGCAGCCGGCACGCGGTCGGGCCGAGCTCCGCCCAGCGGTCGGTGTCGACGGCGATCGCGACGACGGCGGACGTCGGCAGGTTGTCGCACGCAAGGGTCGGCAGCAGCCGGTTCGCGGCCTCGGTCAAGCCCGGGTTGTGGCCGACGACGAGCACGTGGCCGTCCGCATCGTCCTGCTCGCGGAGCACGTCGAGCAGGACACTCGGCGGCGCGAGATAGAGCCTCCGGTCGATTCGAACGACGTCGTCCGGGCGCCCCAAGCCCGCCGCGATCACGCGCGCGGTCGCCGTAGCGCGCAGCGCGTGGCTCGTCAGGATCAGGTCGGGGCGTTCGCCGCGCGCGGCGAGCCGTGCCGTCATCGCCGGCGCATCCCGCTCGCCGCGGCTCGACAAGGGACGCTCGTTGTCGGGAAGGCGAGGGTCGCTCCAGCTCGACTTCGCGTGTCGAAACAGCGTCAGGCGTTTCACGCGCTCCCTCGCATCAAAGCAGGCCTGCTTCGAGCCGTGCCGCCTCCGACATCATCGAACGATCCCACGGCGGATCGAATACGAGCTCGACGTCCGCACGCTCGACGGTCGGGATCAGCTCGATCTTCTCGCGGACGTCGGCCGCGAGGATGTCGCCCATCCCGCAGCCCGGCGCGGTCAGCGTCATTTTGACGTGCACGATCCGGCCGCCGTCTTCCGTGCGCTCGATCGTGCATTCGTAGATCAACCCGAGATCGACGATGTTGATCGGAATCTCGGGGTCGAAGCACGTGCGGAGCTGCTGCCAGACGACCGCCTCGACGTCGCTCTCGCTCGCGTTCTCGGGAAGCTCGGGGGCTTTCAGCGGCTCCTTACCGATCGCGTCGGCGTCGATGCCGGCGATGCGGAACAGATTCCCCTCGATGTAAACGGTGAAGCTGCCGCCGAGCGCCTGCGTGACGAAGCCGTAGGTGCCCGCCGGAAGCGTGACCTGTTCGCCCGACGGAATCAGCACCGCGTCGCAATCGCGGGAGAAGGTGACGGGCTCGTTCTGCGCGAAATACATTGGCGGCTCGGCGAAATCGCTTGTGGTGTCCTTACTCCGTGGAGACGCGGTCGTTCTCGCCCGACAGCGCGGTCTTCAGCGCGTGCCAGCCGAGGCTCGCGCACTTGACGCGCGCCGGATACTCGCGCACGCCGCCGAGCGCGGCGAGCTTGTCGAGCGACTCGGGCACCGCGCCGTGGCCCGTCAGCATGTCGTGGATCTGCTCGAACAGCCGCATCGACTCCTCGACGGTCGCGCCCTTGACGCGCTCGGTCATCAGCGACGACGACGCGACCGAGATCGCGCAGCCGGTGCCCTTGAACTTGATGTCCGCGATGCGGCCGTCGCCGAGCTTCACGTAGAGCGTCATGCGATCGCCGCAGAGCGGATTGACGCCCTCGACGACCCGGTCCGCGTTCTCGAGCTCGCCGAAGTTGCGCGGCGAGCGGTTGTGGTCGAGGATCACCTCGCGGTAAAGCTCCCTGAGCTCGTTCACGAAAACATCTCCAGTGCCCGCTCGAGGCCGACGATCAGGCGGTCGACGTCGTCGCGGTTGTTGTAGAGGGCGAAGGATGCGCGTGCGGTGGCGGGCACGCCGAATCGCTCCATGACCGGCATCGCGCAATGATGGCCGGTCCGGATCGCGACGCCTTCGCTGTCGACGACCGTCCCGACGTCGTGCGCGTGCACGCGGTCGAGGACGAACGAGAGCACGGCCGCCTTGTGCTCGGCCGTGCCGATGATCCGCGCGCCGGGCAACGCCGCGACGCGCTCGGTCGCGTAGGTCAAGAGGTCGTGCTCGTGCGCGGCGAGCGCGTCGAAGTCGATGCCGTCGAGGAAGTCGACCGCCGCGCCGAGCGCGACCGCGCCCGTGATGTTCGGCGTGCCGGCCTCGAACTTGTACGGCAGCGCGTTGTAGACGGTTTTCTCGAAGCTGACCGACAGGATCATCTCGCCGCCGCCCTGGTACGGCGGCATCCGATCGAGCAGGGCGCGCTTGCCGTAGAGCACGCCGATGCCGGTCGGCGCGAACATCTTGTGACCCGAGAACGCGTAGAAGTCGCAGTCGAGCGCCGCGACGTCGGGTCGGAGGTGCGCCATCGCCTGCGCGCCGTCGACGAGGACACGGGCGCCCGCCGCGTGCGCGAGCCCGATGATCCGCTCGAGCGGATTCACCGTGCCGAGCGCGTTCGAGACGTGCGCGACGGCGACGATGCGCGTGCGCTCCGTGAGGAGACGCTCGAACGCTGTGAGGTCGAGCTCGCCGTTGTCCGTGATCGGCGCCGGCACGAGCCGCGCGCCGGTGCGTTCGCACACGAGCTGCCACGGGATGATGTTCGAGTGGTGCTCCATGTGCGTGATCAGCACCTCGTCGCCCTCACGAAGAAGCGCCCCGCCGAGGCTCGCAGCGACGAGATTGATCGACTCGGTCGTGCCGCGCGTGAACACGATCTCGTCGGTGCCGGATGCGTTCAAATAGGCGCGGACCTTCTCGCGGGCCCCCTCGTAGGCCTCCGTCGCGCGCTCGCTCAACGTGTGCACGCCGCGGTGGACGTTCGCGTGATTCGAACGCTGCTGCTCGAGCATCGCGTCGAGGACGACGTCCGGGCACTGCGACGACGCGGCGTTGTCGAGGTACGCGAGCGGCTTACCGCGTACGCGCTGTGCGAGAGCGGGGAAGCGGCTCCTGAGCGAGCCGATGTCCGTGATCTTGCCGAGCTGCTCCGGCTTCGCGGCGGATGCGCTCATTCGATGTCCTCCCAGGCCGGCGGCGCCGGAAGCTGTCCCGCGACGAGCCGCGCGGCCCGCGCGCGGAGCCGCTCCGGGCCGAGCCGCGCGAGCAGACGGTTCGCAAACGCGAAGGTCAGGAGCGCGCGAGCGCTCTCCTCGTCGATGCCGCGCGAGCGGAGATAGAACATCTGCTCCGGGTCGATCTCGCCGACCGTCGCGCCATGGCTGCACTTCACGTCGTCCGCGTAGATCTCGAGCTCGGGCCGCGTGTCGATCTCGGCCTGCTCCGCGAGGAGCAGGTTGTCGCTCTTTTGCCGCGCGTCGACCTTCTGAGCGTCGCGCTGCACGAGCACCTTGCCGCGGAACACGCCGCGTCCGGTCCGATCGGCGATCCCGCGGAACGCGGTGTCGCTCGCGGTCTCCCGCGCCGCATGGTCGATGTGGATCTCGTCGTCGACGTGGCGGCCCGGCCCCGCGACGAACACGCCGAAGACGTCCGCGCGCGCGCCGGGCGCCGCGAGCCGCACGTCGATGTCATTGCGCACGACGCGGCCGCCGAGGTCCACGTAGCCCGCGACGAGCGTCGCGTGTCGGCCGACGTCGGCGCGGAGGAGCGACGTGTGATGAAGCCGCGGGCCGTGCTCCTGCAGTCGATGGAGCTCGAGCTCCGAGCCTTCGTCCAGCGTCACGTCGAAGACGACGTTGAGCCAGCCTTCCGCGCCCCCGGCGTCGACGCAGTGCACGATGACGTCGAGCCGCGAGCCCCTGTCGAGCTCGATTGCGATGCGCGGGTGCTGCGCGACGCGGCCCTCGTCGCTCGCGACGAGGAAGAGCTCGACGGGCCCTGCGACACGCGCATCGCGGACCGCGCGGAGTCTCACGCCGTCGCTCGCGAACGCGCGGTTCAGGAGGGCGAGCGGGTGCGCCGATGCGGCGCGATGCGCGCCGGCCGGCTGCTCGGGCGGGATCCGCGTGATCTCGAGGCCCGCGGGGCCGTCGAGCCGCGACAGCGCGTCGTCGAGACGCCCGTCGACCACGACGATGCGCGCGGCCGCGTCGCCGAGATCCGCGGATGCGACGTCGGCGAGAAGCGCGCGGACCCGTTCGCGCGCGGCGGCGCTCGTCTCGCGCGGCGGCACGTCGAAATCGCCTTCGGCGATCGGCTTCAAGTCGGTGTACCGCCACGCCTCGTCCCGGCGCGTCGGGAAACCGGCCGCAAGGAATGCCTCGAGCGCTTCGCGTCTCGCGTCGAACGGGCCGGGCGCGAGCTCGCGCGCGCGGTCGAAGCGGCGGTGGAGCACGCTCGCGCTCACGATGCCGCCGCCTCCGCCTGCACCCAGTCGTAGCCGCGCTCGTCGAGCTCGCGGGCGAGCTCGTGGCCGCCGGACTTCACGATGCGTCCGTTCGCGAGGACGTGCACGTGATCGGGGACGACGAGCTCGAGGAGCCGCTCGTAATGCGTGACGAGCACCATGGAACGATCCGGGCTCCTCAGGCTGTTGATGCCGTTCGCGACGACCTTCAGCGCGTCGACGTCGAGACCCGAGTCGGTCTCGTCGAGGAGCGCGAGCCGCGGCTCGAGCATCAGCATCTGCAGGATCTCGTTGCGCTTCTTCTCGCCGCCCGAGAAGCCTTCGTTGACGCTGCGGTGCAGGAAGTCGCGCGACATCTGCATCAGCTCGAGCTTTGCGCCGATCAGCTTCATGAACTCGAACGCATCGATCTCGGGCTCGCCCCGCGCACGGCGCTGCGCGTTCATCGCGGCCTTGAGCAGGTAAGCGTTGTTGACGCCGGGGATCTCTATCGGATACTGAAACGCGAGGAACAGGCCCGCCGCGGCGCGTTCCTCGGGCGACATCGCGAGGAGGTCCTTGCCGTCGAAGAGCACCGTGCCCGCGGTGACGACATAGTCGTCGCGGCCCGCGAGCACCTGCGTCAGCGTGCTCTTTCCGGAGCCGTTCGGCCCCATGATCGCGTGCACCTCGCCGGCGCGTACCTCGAGATCGAGGCCCTTCAGAATGGGCTTCGACTCGACCTCGACGTGCAGATTCTCGATTCGTAGCATGCCGTTCCCTCGTTGCCGGCGCCGCCGCGCCCGCATCGCTTGGATGCGCTCGTCCCTCGTGACCCTCCGGCTATCCGACCGCGCCTTCGAGGCTGACGTTCAGCAGGTTCTGGGCCTCGACCGCGAACTCCATCGGCAGCTCCTTGAAGACCTCACGGCAGAAGCCGTTCACGATCATGTTGACCGCGTCTTCCTCGGAGAGCCCGCGCTGGCGGCAATAGAAAAGCTGGTCCTCGCTGATTTTCGAGGTCGTCGCCTCGTGCTCGACGCGCGCAGTCCGTTCGCGGGACTCGACGTACGGAAACGTATGCGCGCCGCAGCGATCGCCGATCAGGAGCGAGTCGCACTGCGTATAGTTCCGTGCATTCTTCGCCGTCGGCATGATGCGCACGAGGCCGCGGTAAGCGTTCTGCCCGTGCCCCGCGGAGATGCCCTTGGATACGATCGTGCTGCGGGTGTTGCGGCCGATGTGGATCATTTTCGTGCCCGTATCGGCCTGCTGATAGTTGTTCGTGACAGCGACCGAGTAGAACTCGCCGACCGAGTTCTCGCCCCGCAGGATGCAGCTCGGGTATTTCCACGTGATCGCGGAGCCGGTCTCGACCTGCGTCCATGAGATCTTCGAGTTCGCGCCGCGGCACTCGCCGCGCTTCGTCACGAAGTTGTAGATCCCGCCCCGGCCTTCCTCGTCGCCCGGATACCAGTTCTGCACGGTCGAGTACTTGATCTCGGCGTCTTCGAGCGCGATCAGCTCGACGACCGCGGCGTGGAGCTGGTTCTCGTCGCGCATCGGCGCCGTGCAGCCTTCGAGATACGACACGTACGAGCCTTCGTCCGCGATGATCAGCGTGCGCTCGAACTGGCCCGTGTTCGCGGCGTTGATGCGGAAGTAGGTCGACAGCTCCATCGGGCAGCGGACGCCCTTCGGCACGTAGACGAACGAGCCGTCCGAGAAGACCGCCGAGTTCAACGCGGCGAAGAAGTTGTCGCGATAGGGCACGACCGTGCCGAGATACTTGCGCACGAGCTCCGGGTGATTGCGCACGGCCTCGGAGAACGAGCAGAAGATCACACCCGCTTCGGCGAGCTTCTCCTTGAACGTCGTCGCGACCGAGACGCTGTCGAACACGGCGTCGACGGCGACGCCCGCGAGCTTCGCGCGCTCGTGCAGCGGAATGCCGAGCTTCTCGTACGTCTCGAGCAGCTTCGGATCGACCTCGTCGAGGCTCTTCGGGGCGTTCTCGCGGCGCTTCGGCGCCGAGTAGTACGAGATCGACTGATAGTCGGTCGGCGTGTATTTCACGTGCGCCCACGTAGGCTCGGCCATCGTGAGCCAGTGGCGATAGGCCTTCAGGCGCCACTCCGTCAGGAAGTCGGGTTCGCCCTTGATCGCGGACAGCCGCGTGATCACGTCCTCGTCGAGGCCCGGCGGGAACGTTTCCTGCTCGATGTCCGTGACGAAGCCGTGGCGGTACTTCCGCTGGACGAGCTCTCGCAGTTCCTTCGATTCGGTTGCCATCAGTCCTTCCCTAGGCCGATTTCTTCAGCGCACGAGCGAGCGTCGCCGCGGGCAGCGGATCCTCGGTGGACCGGAGATCCGCGAGCGTCACGGATTCGAGGGCGGTCCGGATGCTCGAGTTGATGCGCTGCCAGGCCGCGCCGACACGGCAGTGCGACTCGAGGTCGCACGCACCGGACGCCGAGCTGCACGCCGTGATCGCGACCGGCCCCTCGAGCGCGTCGAGGATGTCGGCCGCGGTGATCTGGTCAGGCGAGCGGGCGAGGGCATAGCCGCCCTGCGCGCCGCGCACCGATACGACGAGCCCAGCATGCGTCAGGAGCTTCAGCAGCTTGCTGACCGTCGGCTGGCCGAGGCGCGTCGCCTCGGCGACCGCGCTCGACGTCGTGAGCCTCGTGCCGTTCGCGGCGAGCTGCGCGAGCACGAGCGTCCCGTAATCCGTCAGCTTGCTCATCCGCAACATGGCTGGTCCGTCCCCGGCGATATGGGACCATTTTAGTCCTCATTAGTCCGTGCGAAAAGCGCCGGGGTGGGCGGGTGGAGCACCTCGGGCGCTATTCGCCGGACGGGCGGCGCCGCCGCCCCGCCTCGCCGCGCTGCTCCTCCGGCAGGTACTCGGTGAGCTCGTCGAGCCGCGCGTTGATGCGGGCACGGTCCACCGCGTGCGCGTCCGGGAGCTCGAGCGCCATCTGCAGCTGATTGATCGCGAGCGGCAGGTTGCCGATCGACACGTAGTATTCGCCCATGTAGTAGTACGCGTTCACCGTGTCGCCCTCGGCGTTCGCGGCGCGCGCGATCAGCCGGATCTGGGCCGGCGTCGGCGGAACGTTGTTCAACAGATCGAGCAGCAGGCGGTGAGCCTCCGCCGCGCGGCCGGCATCGAGCAATGCTTCGGCGTAGCTGATCGTCAGCGGGACGTTCCGCGGGAAGAGCCGCACGGCATCGGCGTACACCTGAAGCGCCTGCTCGGTGGCGCCGGTCCCGGCGAGCGCCTCGCCGAGCCCGATCCGATACGCGATCACGCCCGGGTGCTCGGCGACGAGCGCTCTGAAGATCCGCTCCGCCTCGTCGTGGCGCCCGAGCTTCGAGAGTGCGAGGCCCTTGCCGTAACGCACAGGCGCCGATTCCTGGTCGGGCTTCGCCTCGAACGATCTGAGCGCGGCACGGGGATCGTTGGCCGCGAGCACTTCGATCCGCGCCTTCGCGAGCTCGTAGCTGATGCTGTTGTCGCGGTGGACCTGCGGCAGACGGCGGGCCCGGTCGCGCGCTTCCGCGATACGGGTCGACGTGACCGGGTGCGTCTGCAGGATCTCCGGCACTTCCTGCCCGGCGAGGCCGTATCGGCGGGAGAGTTTCTCGAAGAAGGTCGCCATGGCGTTCGGGTCGTACCCCGCCGCCGCGAGCACCTCGATGCCGACGCGGTCCGCCTCGTGCTCGTGCGAACGCGTGAAGTTGATCTGGCGCTGGAGCGCCGCGGCCTGCGACGCGGACACGACGCCCGCCAGCGCGTCGCCCGGCATGTCGGCTGCGGCGCCGAGCAGCACGGCCGCGAGCATCGCGGCCATCGACATGATGCTCGTGCGCTGCTGGTCGTACAGCGAACGGGCGATGTGCCGCTGAGTGACGTGCGACACCTCGTGCGCGAGGACGCCGGCGAGCTCGTTCTCGTTCTCGCTCGCGAGGATCAGGCCGGTATGGATGCCGATATAGCCGCCCGGCATCGCGAACGCGTTGATCCGGTCGTCATCGACGACGAAGAACTGGAAGCGGTGCGTGCCGTTGTTCGCGTGGCTCGCGATGTCCGCGCCGATCGACTGGATGTATTCGTTGAGCAGCGGGTCGTCGACGATGACCCCGGCGTTGCGCAGCTGCAGCATGACGCTGCGGCCGAGCTGCCCCTCCCGGCTCTTGTTCAGGATCGCGTCTGCCGGATTGCCGAAATCGGGCAGCTCATTGGCCCACGCCGGCAGCAGCACTTGCCCTGCCAGCACGAGCAGGCACAACCACTTCCTCATCGCGCCCCCCGATCCGCGCGAGCGCGGACTGACTTGCCTATAAAGACCGCGCGGCCTGCAAAACGTTCTCGACGTGGCCGTTCACCTTGACCTTCCTCCATTCCCTGACGAGCACGCCCGACGCATCGATCAGGAACGTGCTGCGCTCGACGCCCATGTATTTGCGGCCGTACAGGCTCTTCTCGCGGATTACGTCGAATAACCGGCACAGCGTCTCGTCCGGGTCGGCGATCAGGTCGAAAGGCAACCCGAGCTTCGCTTTGAACCGTTCGTGGGACGCGAGGCTGTCGCGGGAGACGCCGAGCACCTCGACGCCGAGGCTGCGGAACTCGTCGTATCTCGCGGCGAAGTCGCGGCCCTCGGCCGTGCAGCCCGGCGTATCGTCCTTCGGATAGAAGTAGAGCACGTACGGACGGCCCGCGAGCGAGCTCGACGACACGGTCCGGCCGCCGGTCGCCTCGGCGCTGAATGCCGGAACCGGGCGGCCCACGGCCGCGACGGCGCCGGCGGCGGTCGTCTTTGCCGCCGTGCTCGACGCGCGGCTCGTCGCCGTCCCGGCTGCAGGCTTCGTCGCGGTCTTCGCGTCGGGTTTGGCTGCGGTCTTGGCCCCGGATTTCGCCGCCGTCCTGGTGCCGGATTTCGCCGCGGTCTTGACGCTGGGCTTCGTCGCCGCCTTCACGGTGGCCTTGGTCGTCGCCTTCGCAGTGGCCTTCGTCGCGGCTTTCGCGGCGGGCTTCGCCGCTGCGCTCTGCCTTTTCGGTGCGGCCTTCGGCGTCTTCTTTGCGGTCGTCTTCGTCATGCTCGGTCCGGCTCGACTTCGGCTCCCGGGGCGGAGTGCGGCGCTCAGGAGTGCTTCACGGGCTCCATGATCGCGTCGACGTTCAGCTGGTCGCAGAAATCCATGAACTCCTCGCGCAGCGCGGAGATGTGAATCGACGCGGGAATGTTGATGTACATCTGCACCGAGAACATCGGCGTCTCGGTCTGCGACGCGACGTAGCTTCGCGCCGACAGCTCCGCGATCTCGACCTGGCGGCTCGCGAAGAAGCCGGCCAGGCTATGCACGATGCCAGGCTGGTCGAGTCCGACGACGTCGACCGCATACGGCAGAAGCTCCTTGCCGAAATGCCGCGGCTCGGTGCGGCGAAACTTCATCGTCAGGCCGTTGCTGTTGGCGAAGCGCTCGAGATCCCGCTCGAGCCGGCTGATCGTGTGCCAGTTCCCGGCGACCAGGAGCAGCATGCCGAACTCGGAGCCGAGGGCCGTCATCCGGCTCTCCTTGATGTTGCCCCCACAGTCGAGGATGGTCCGAGTGAGATCTTGCACGACGGTCGTCGGGTCGCCGCCAACGGCGGTTATGACCAACAGTTGTTGCATTAAGAGATGAATCCCGGTGGACGAATGGTGGACGAATAGGGCCGGTCCAGTGTACCCCGAAGTCGGGCAGAGGCAATGGCAAGTTGCGGGCACCTTCGGGCGTCAGTACTATCCTCGCCTTTCTTTTCGGTTGGGCGGGCGATGTTTGCAGGCAGCATGACGGCGTTGGTCACGCCGATGGACCGCGACGGCGCGCTCGACTACGCCGCGCTCGCCGCGCTCGTCGAGTTTCACATCGAGGCCGGCACGGATGCGCTCGTGATCGCCGGGACGACAGGCGAGTCTCCGACGCTCGAGCGCGACGAGCACATCGCGCTGCTCGAGAAGAGCTGCGAGATCGCGAACGGCCGCATTCCGATCGTCGCCGGTACCGGCTCGAACTCGACGGCGCAGACACTGAAGCTCTCTCGGGCCGTGGATCGGCTGCCGCTTGCGGGCTTCATGGTCGTGACGCCGTACTACAACAAGCCGACGCAGGAGGGCATGTTCAGGCACTTCTCGGCGGTCGCGGACGCGGTCAGCCATCCGCTGATCCTGTACAACGTCCCGGGCCGCACGGGCGTCGACCTGAAGCCCGAGACCGTCGCGCGGCTCTCCGCTCACCCGAACATCGCGGGCGTCAAGGAAGCGACCGGGGAACTCGACCGCGTGCGGCAGCTCAGAGACTCGTGCCGCGGCGATTTCTGCCTGTTGAGCGGCGACGACGCGACCGCGGCGGAGTTCATGCTGAGAGGCGGACACGGTGTCATCTCGGTTACCGCGAACGTGGCGCCGCGGCAAATGAAGGCGCTCTGCGACGCCGCGCGCGCCGGCGACCGGGCGCGCGCCGAGGAGCTCGACGCGCCGCTGCGGGCCCTCCATCGCGACCTGTTCGTCGAGAGCAATCCGATCCCCGTGAAGTGGGCGCTCGAGCAGATGGGGCTGATCGGCCCGGGCATCCGTCTGCCGCTGACGCCTCTGTCGGAGCGCTGTCACGACGTCGTACGCGCTGCGCTCGCCGCGGCCGGCATCGCGACCCGAGGCGCCGCATGATGCGTCTCTTCGTCGTTCTGCTGCCGCTGCTCGCGGTTGCGGCGTGCTCCGGAGAGCGCGAGCTCCGTTGCGAGAGCCCGGAGCGCTACCAGAGCGCGAGGTCGGCACCGCCCATCCGCGTACCGGACGACTTGAGCGTGCCCGACGAGTCGAACGCGTTCAGACTTCCGCCGCCGCCGGGTCGCGGCAGCCGTTCTCCCACGCCCGAGCGGTGCCTCGAGCATCCGCCGGAGTACTGATCCGGCGCACCCTCCGTCAGACGCGGCTCGCGCTCGTCGTCTCGACGTGCCGGCCGGGCGCGACGAACCCGAAGTAAGCTGCGACGACGCTGAGCAGCAGGTGAAGCCAAACGTCGTGCCCGTAGAGCGGCACGAGGCCGAACAGCGTGTGCAGGCCGGGGATCAGCCCCATCACGAAGAGAATCGCGTAGATCACCGCGACGGCGCGCGCGTACGTGACCGACGCGGACCAGCCGCGATACGAGGCGAGACCCCAGACGCCGAACACGATGTGCACGATGTTGTGCAGCGAGTTCACGGGAAAGAGCCCGAACAGGCGCCCGGTGCTGCCGTCGATCGTGACCCCCGGGTCGCCCGCATCGAGCGGCGAGAGGAGGCCCGGGACGAAGCCGGCAATGCCGACGACGAGAAACACGAGACCGTAGATCAGCGCGAAGTATCGAATCGTCATCGCATTCCCTCCTGTGCACGAGGCCGGAACGCTGCGGTACCGTTTATCCGGCCTCGAACCGTGCAGTCTTCGTGCCACGCGCGGACGTGCTCGGGCATCCCGTGCCCAGGCGTCGTCGCCGGCCGTGCGGTTTGCCGCGGGACCGCCGGCCATGCGCGTCGGGGCCGGTCCTGCTAGATTGGCGCGATGGAATCGCGGCAGGCCCGGGACGACGGGACAGGGGCTTCTGCGGCCAGGAGCCTGTGCTTCAAGACGGAACGGCTGACGAAGGTCTACGGCTCGGGGCCTAACGCCGTGCACGCGCTGCGCGGCGTCGACCTCGAGCTGCCGGAACGCGAGCTCGTCGTGCTGCTCGGCGCGTCGGGAAGCGGCAAGTCGACACTGCTGAACATTTTGGGCGGTCTCGATCGGCCGACGGGCGGCCGGCTGTTCTTCCGAGGCCAGGACCTTACCGGCGCATCGCAACGGGAGCTCACGCTCTACCGCCGCCGACACGTCGGCTTCGTGTTCCAGTTCTACAACCTGATGGCGAGCCTCACCGCCCGCGAGAACGTCGCGCTCGTGACCGAGATCGCCGAGAATCCGATGACGCCGGAGGAGGCGCTCGAGCTCGTAGGGCTCTCTCCGCGTCTCGATCACTTCCCGTCGCAACTGTCGGGCGGCGAGCAGCAGCGGGTGGCGATCGCGAGGGCGATCGCGAAGCGTCCGTCGGTGCTCTTGTGCGACGAGCCGACGGGCGCGCTCGACAGCGCGACCGGCGTGCGCGTGCTCGAGGCGATCCAGAACGTCAACGAGACGATGAACGCCACGACGCTCTTGATCACGCACAACGCGTCCGTCGCGGACATGGCCCATCGCGTCATCACGTTCTCCGACGGGCAGGTTCGCGACGTGCGGATCAATACGCGCCGCAAGGCGCCGTCGGAGCTGTCCTGGTGATCGGGCGGCTCGGACGCATCGTCTCGGCGCTCGATCGGAAGCTCCTGCGCGATCTCGTCGGCATGCGCGGGCAGGCCCTCGCGATTGCGTTCGTGATCGCGGGCGGCGTCTCGGTCCATCTCGTCGCCGCGGGGCTTCTGTCGTCGCTCGACGAGACCCGCCGGGCCTACTACGAGCGCTACCGGTTCGCCGACATCTGGGCGCCCGTCGTCCGTGCGCCGAACGCGCTGCTCGACGAGATCCGCGCGATCGAGGGCGTGCAGGCGGCCGAGACGCGCGTCCGAGCTCCGGCGCTGTTCGACATGCCCGGGATGAACGAGCCGGCGACCGGCGAAATTTTCTCGCTGCCCGACTCGGGCGAGCCGTCCGTGAACCAGATCTACCTCTTGCGCGGCCGGCTGCCCGCCGCGGGGCGTCGCGACGAGGCGGTCGTGCTCCAGAGCTTCGCGGATGCGCATGCGCTCGAGATCGGCGACACGATCTCGGCGACGATACACGGCGGCCGCGAGACGATCACGGTCGTCGGCGTCGCGCTGTCGCCGGAGCACGTCTATTCGATCGCGCCGGGCCAGCTCGTGCCGGACGATCGGCTGTTCGGCGTGCTCTGGATGGCGCGCGACGCGCTGTCCGAGGCCGTGAATCAGGAGGGTGCGTTCAACGAGGCGGTCGTACGGCTCGCGTACGGCGCGAACGAGACGGCCGTCATCGCGGCACTCGACGATCTGCTCGAGCCTTACGGCGCGTCCGGCGCGTACGGGCGGGACGAGCACATCTCGGACGCGTTCATCTCGAGCGAGATCGAGCAGCTCGAGACGATGGGGCGCGTGCTGCCGCCGATCTTTCTGCTCGTCGCGGCGTTCCTCGTGAACGTCGTGATCTCGCGCCTGATCGCGACCGAGCGCAACGAGATCGGTCTCTTGAAGGCGTTCGGTTACTCGGACGCGGCCGTCGTCGTGCACTACCTGAAGCTCGTCGGCGCGATCGGCGCCTTCGGCATCGTGCTCGGCGCGGCACTCGGCACCTGGCTCGGGCGCCTGCTCGCGTCCGTCTACACGGACTATTACCGTTTCCCGTTGCTCGTGTTCGAGGCGGATCCGAGCGTCTACGCCGTCGTGCTCGCCGTGACCGGGTTGGCCGTCGGCGGCGGCGCCGCGTTCGCCGTGCGCCGCGCCGCGACGATCGCGCCCGCCGAGGCGATGCAGCCGCCGCCTCCGCCCGACTACTCGAAGGCGCTCGGGGCGCGAATCACCGCGCTCCGCATGCTGGACCAGCAGACGCGGATCATCCTCCGGCAGATCGTCCGCTTTCCGCTGCGCGCGGCGTTCACGACCGTCGGCGTCGCGGTATCGGGCGCGTTGCTGGTCGGGACGCTCTTCTTCCTCGATGCGGTCGAGGAGATGATCGACATCTACTTCAACGTCGCGAACCGTCACGACGTCGACGTGGCCTTCGTCGAGCCGAGATCCCGCGCGGCGTATTTCGAGCTGCTACGCGCGCCGGGCGTGCTCGGCGGCGAGCCTTATCGATCCGTTGCCGTCAAGCTTCGCAACGGCCATCTCGAGGAGCGGATCGGCCTCGTCGGGCTGCCGCTCGACGCGGAGCTCTCGCGAATGATCGATACGTCGAACCGGCCGGTGATCCCGCCCCCGGGAGGGCTCGTGCTGTCGCGGGATCTCGCGGATGAGCTCGGCGTCGACGCGGGGGACACGCTGACTCTCGAGGTCACCGAGGGAAGGCGGCCGGTGCTCGAGGTGCCGGTCGCGGCGGTCACGACGACGTTCATCGGCTCCGGGGCGCGGATGCGGCTCGACGACCTGAACCGGCTGCTGAAGGAAGGACCGGTCGTCTCCGGCGCGTTCCTGACCGTCGACGACGACGCGACCGACGCGTTGTACACGGAGCTCAAAGGGCTGCCCGCCGTCGCGAGCGTCGGCCTGCAACGGCTCGCGCAGCGCAACTTCACCGAGCTCATGGATCAGAACGTAGGCCTCTCGATCTGGGTGTATACGCTGTTCGCGGGCCTGATCGCGGTCGGCGTCGTCTACAACAGCGTCCGCATCTCGTTCGCCGAGCGCGAACGCGAGCTCGCGTCGTTGCGCGTGCTGGGCTTCTCGCGCGGCGAGGTCTCGTACATCCTGCTCGGCGAGATCGCGTTCCTCACGCTGCTCGCGCTGCCGCTCGGCGCAGCGCTCGGCACCGCGCTCGCGTGGTCGCTCGCGCAGGCCGTGAGCTCCGATCTTTTCCGCTTGCCGTTCGTGATCGCGCCTTCGACGTATGGTTACGCGGGGCTCGTCGTCATCATCGTGACGGCGGGGTCGGGGCTTCTCGTCCGCCGCAGGCTCGATCGGATGGACCTCGTCGCGGTGCTGAAGAGCCGCGACTGACGGCGGGCGGAAGAGAAGAAAGGAAGTCGAATGAAGCTCAGGTTCCGCACGGTGTTCTGGATCGCCGCGGGAGTCGTCGTCGCGCTGCTCCTCGTGAATGCGTTTCGGCCGCAGCCCGTGCCGGTCGACGTCGCCGAGACGTCGCGTGGCTCGTTGATCGTGACCGTGCGCGACGAGGGCCGGACCCGCGTACGGGACGAGTTCATCGTGTCTGCGCCGGTGGCCGGGCGGCTCCTGCGGATCGAGCTCGATCCGGGAGCGCACGTGCACGCGGGCGACGTCGTCGCCCGAATCGTGCCCGGCGCCCCGGCGTTTCTCGATGCGCGCGCTGAGGCCGAGGCGCGCGCCGCGGTCGAGGCCGCGGAAGCGGCGCTCGCGGCCGCGCGCACCGAGCGTCGGCGTGCCGATGCCGAGCTCGAGTTCGCGCGCGGCGAAGCGCGGCGCATCGAGAACCTGCGGGGCCGCGATCTTGCGTCGGCCGAGGCGCTCGACCGCGCAAGGCTCGAGGTGCGGGTCGCGGAGGCTGCGCTCGCGGCCGCGGACGAGAACCTCCGCGCCAGGACGGCGGAGCTCGAGGCCGCGCGGAGCCGTCTGCTCCAGCCCGACGGCGAAGACGGCGTTGCGTCGAGCATCGACGTGCGATCGCCGGTCGACGGCCGCGTGCTGCGCGTCATGCGCGAGAGCGAGGCGGTCGTGCCGGCGGGCGCCGAGCTCCTGAGCATCGGCGACCCCGACGATCTCGAGATCGTCGTCGAGATGCTGTCGACGGACGCGGTTCACGTCGAGCGCGGCGCGAAGGTGATCATCGAAGGCTACGGACGCGACGCGCCGCCGCTCGAGGGTCGCGTGCGCCTCGTCGAGCCGTACGGGTTCACGAAGATCTCGGCGCTGGGCGTCGAGGAGCAGCGCGTCAACGTGATCGTCGACTTCGTCGCGCCGCCCTCGGAGCGGCCGGCCCTCGCGCACGGCTTTCGCGTCGAGGCCGCGGTCGTCACGTGGTCGGCCGACGACGTGCTGCGTGTGCCGGTGGCGGCGCTGTTCAGGACCGGCGGACGGTGGGCGGTGTTTCGCGCGATCGACGACACCGCGCGGCTGACGTTCGTCGAGGTCGGCCGCAACAACGGTCAGTTCGCCGAAGTGCTGGCGGGGCTGAACGCGGCGGAGACGGTCGTGCTTTATCCCGGCGAGCGCATCACGGACGGCACGCGGATCCGGCGACGAAATTGAAGCACGGTACGGCTCAGCGCTCGGTCCACCACGCGATGAACTCGTCGAGGTCGATCGAGCCGTCGCCGTCGCCGTCGATGGAGTCGAAGCCGACGCGGGCCTCGTCGTATCCGCCGAACGCGTCGAGCCCTTTCAGCATCGCGACGAACTCGTCGAACTCGATCTTGCCGTCGCCGTTCGCGTCGTTGTAGTCGAAGCTTTCCTTGAGCTCCGCGAGCTCGTCCGGATCGAGCGCCATCTTCGTTTCCTCGGAGGTGTCGGCGCCGATTGTAGCCGAAGCCGCGCCCGAACCGCGCACGCCCGAGAGCGCGGCGCGAAGGCCGCGCCGCGCAGCACGGCGTGCGTCCGTTACGGCGTGTACGGACGGGATGCCGATTCGAGGATCTGCCGGAAGACCGGCACGTCGTCGATCTCAGGCGCGTCGAGCTCGAACGACGCGATGTACGCGTAGAGGTGGCGGGCATCCTCGTCGCTCAGCGTCTCGACCGGATAGTTCGGCATTCGGGTCGACGGCAGCACCGGCGCCTGATCGGCGCGCAGACGCAGATACGTGATGAACGTTTGCTCGTCCGCGATGATCGGGCTGTTCGTGCCGACGAGATCGCGCGCGCCGGTCTCGCCGTTGAAGCCGTGGCAGCCGTAGCAGCCGTGCTCGTAGAAAAGCCGCTTGCCGATCGCAGGATCGGGCGCGGGGCCGTCCTGGCCGAGCGCGAGCGTGCAGGCGACGAGGAGGGCGCCGCCGACGGCGATACGGCGAGTCCATGTGAAAGATTTCGAGTGACGGATCATCTCGTGCTCCGGGCTCAGCGCGGCTGGGTGACGACGTCGATCAGATACGGCTCGCCGCGCTTCACCGACGCGATGCCCCGTGCGAGCGCGGCCTGAAGCTCCGTCGGATCCTCGATCGGGCCTTCGCTCGCCATGCCGTAGGCCGCGGCCATCTTCGCGTAGTCGATGAACGGATCGCGCAGCGTCGTGCCGATGTGTCCGCGGTCCGTGCCGCGGCCGCGGACGCCCGCCATGTAGACGAGGAACATGAGCTCCTGATGCCACGCGCGGTTGTTGTGCATCACCGTCAGCATCGGCAGCTTGTGATGCACGGCCGTCCACAGTGCGCCGGGCGCATAGTTCAGGTCGCCGTCCGTCTGCACGTTGATCACGATCCTGCCGCGCTCGCGCGCGGCGAGCGCGGCGCCGGTGCACGCGCCGATGCCGTAGCCCATGCCGCCCGCGCCCTGGCCGCCGAGATAGCTGTACGGCCGGTTGTGCTCCCAGAGCTCGCGGTGGTGGGCGCCCGAGAAGTTGCTCGGCGACGCGAGGCACCAGTCCTCGTTCATGATCAGCGGCCAGAGCTCCGCGTAGATGCGTGCGGTCGCGATCGGGCTGGAGTTCCAGCCATGACGCTTCTCGGCGAGCGCGTCGCGGACGGCGCGAACGTATGCTTCGCGGTTCGCATCCGCGTGCCGCGCGCTGCGCTCTTCGATCGTGCGGCGCTGTGCCGCCGTCGCCTCGCGCGTCACCGCCTCGATCAGCGCGTCGAGGCTCGCCTCCGCATCGATGTCGATGCGGCGCGCGATCTGCGGTCCGCGGCCGCCGCCAGGCCCTTGCGGGCCCGAGCCGCGCAGGCCGCCGAAACCGATCCCGGCCGTGTCGCGCATCGGCGCGATGTCGGCGATCCGCGGGCCGATCAGCGCGACGTCGGCCGGGCCCGTCTCGAGGCCGAGCGTGTAGTCGTAGCGCGTGTCGGCGCCGGGGCCCGCGAGCGGGTGACGCTGCGGGAAGCTCATCGGTCCGGACGTCGCGCTCGTGCCGACCGACGCGCCGACGAGCTCCGCGAGCCGGACCGCCTTCGCGACCCCCTCGGGTGTGCGGAGCCTGCCGACCTCGATGCGCGGATTGTCGGCCGCGAGGAGCGCACGCGCGATCTCGCGCGCCGTCGTCGCGTCGATGCCGGGGATCGTCGGCGGCACGTACGCGGGCACTTCGAGATCACCCGCTTCCTCCTTCTGCAGCTCGATGTCGAGGACGACGAGCGCGGGCCCGGTCGGCGGCGTGATGGCCTGCCGATACGCTTCCTGCAGGGCCTCGAGCGCGCCGCGCAGCGACGTCGGCTGCGCGTCCCACTTCGTGAAGCTGCGCACCATCGCGGCCATGTCGTTCGCGGTGTGGGCCTGAATGAAGCCGTCGTCGCGGCCGGCGATCAGGAGCATCGGCGTGCCGGAGTAGTAGGCCTGATAGATCGACATCGCCGCGTGCTGCAGTCCGATCGTGCCGTGCAGCAGCGCGCACATCGGCCGGCCTTCCGCCTTCGCGTAGCCGTTCGCCATGTCGAC